>JARLIS010000003.1 GCA_031291615.1 Parvibaculum sp. | reverse complement strand
CTACACTGGAAATTCCACTCACCTCTCTCGGACTCTAGCTTCCCAGTTTTGGAGGCAGTTCCCAGGTTAAGCCCGGGGATTTCACCTCCAACTTGGAATGCCGCCTACGTGCGCTTTACGCCCAGTAATTCCGAACAACGCTAGCCCCCTTCGTATTACCGCGGCTGCTGGCACGAAGTTAGCCGGGGCTTCTTATCCAGGTACCGTCATTATCTTCCCTGGCGAAAGAGCTTTACAACCCTAAGGCCTTCATCACTCACGCGGCATGGCTGGATCAGGCTTTCGCCCATTGTCCAAGATTCCCTACTGCTGCCTCCCGTAGGAGTCTGGGCCGTGTCTCAGTCCCAGTGTGGCTGATCATCCTCTCAGACCAGCTATGGATCGTCGCCTTGGTGAGCTTTTACCTCACCAACTAGCTAATCCAGCGCGGGCCCATCTAGGGGCGATAAATCTTTCACCCTGAGGTCGTATACGGTATTAGCACAAGTTTCCCTGAGTTATTCCGTACCCCTAGGTAGGTTCCCACGTGTTACTCACCCGTCTGCCACTGCTGTATTGCTACAGCCGTTCGACTTGCATGTATTAAGCCTGCCGCCAGCGTTCGTTCTGAGCCAGGATCAAACTCTCAAGTTGAGTTGATCCGACTTTATCTCTATCCCGCGAGGAAAATCGCGGGACGCGACGCAAGACACATACTCTCGTTATTGGCCGATCTTGCGATCGACGTAACGGGGTAGTGTGTTTTGAAACGTCAGACAGTCGGTATTTGGTTTGCTTGGATATAGACCCAAGCTCGCCAGGACACCGCCGTCCACGTTTCTCTTTCTCAAGACCACAATGTCAAAGAGCACCTGAGTTTCCAGACGACTTCCCGTCTCGAAACCGAGGGTCGTAAGCGACCCGAAGGACAGCGATGCGCCCACTTCCTAAGAAGAGGGGGCCTGCCGTCATCCATCATTGGATCGGTTACTAGGCCACAAAGAGAACTATCAGACAAGGCCTAACAGCAATCTTTCCCGAAGAGGTAAGCGGCGCACCGTCTCGTTGGTGGCCGCCGTGGCCTCGTTCGTGGAGGCGGTTTATAGGGGGGTGACTTGGGCCTGTAAACACCTTTTTGTGCCGTTTTTCAAAAAAATTCACTGACTATGAACTTGACTCCGCCGCCGTGTTGCGCGTTGGCAATTTTCTGAGTGGTTTCAACTGATTCCCCCGCGAAGGCGGTCTGTTTCATGCAGCTCCGCTTATGTCGGGGAGCCATAAACGCCGGATTTGGCGCGTTATGGGACAGCCGTCATCACGGCTTCAAATAACGCCGCGAATATCGACAAATTAGCGGCGAGTTGGATGGACTACGCGTTGACTAAGGGCCCTGAGGCGGGCATCGTTCGATCACGGGACATTTCAGTTCATTACGGCGGCCTGCGGGGGCGTCGGATCACATCAGTCAGGCGCCTTTCGAGCGCCGATGAGCGATCCAGGGGGATAGTTTGTACGATTCGGGGACGAACGAAGACAGCGCGCCTGATTGGGCCGACGACGAACGCGTCGCCGGTTCGGCAAAGCGCCCCTCCCTGCGCCTCGCTTTCCAACGAACCTTTAAGCTTTACGCCTCCGCAAGCCGTCTCGTGATCGGCCAGAGCCTCGGTCAGAACCGCTGGCTCGCGGCGGCCGGGCTTGCCGGCGCTCTTTCCTTCGGCTTGCTGGGCCTCGGCCTCACGGCGCTTGTCGCCCCCTATTCCGGCGTCGAAACCGCCGCGCTGACGGCCGACGACGCCCCGCAAATCGTTGCTATGGATGCAGACGGCGCGGCTGAAGACGCCGACGTCGCCGCCGCCACGCCCGCGCAAGCCGCGCCCCAGCAGATGGCGAGCGCCGAAGCGCCGCAATCGACGACGACAGCCGCGCCCGATCTGAACGGCACGGACACGGCCGAAGCGACGCCTGCGGACGAAGCTGCGCCCGAAACCGCGCATGCGGCTCCGGTACCTGCGCCGCAGCAACAAGTCGCCGTGCAGACCGGCCCGCAGGAAGTTCACACCAAGATCGCGCTCAACGACGGCGCGACGCTGATGCAGGTGCTGACGGATGCCGGCGCCGACCGCGTCGACGCCTATCACGCCATCGCCGCGCTCCGCCCGGTCTATAGCCCGAGCAAGCTGCGCAGCGGCCAGGAAATTTCGCTGACTTTCGTGACGACGCCGGCAGCGGCAAAACCCGCCGCCTCGTCCGACGTAACGGGCTCGATCGCAACCGCGGCGGCCCCCGCCACGGATGCAGCCGCGCCCGCCGCACCGACGAAGCTTCTCACCGCCATCTCCCTCCAGCCCGATGTCGACCGCCAGGTCGAAGTGCGCCGCGGCGAGGACGGCAACTACACCTCCGCCGAAATCCAGAGAGAGCTGACGACGGGCTTCGCCCGCGCCAAGGGCACGATCAACTCGAGCCTCTTCCTCGATGCGCAGCAGGCCGGCATCCCGCCGCAGATCATCGTCGAGATGATCCGCATGTTCTCCTACAGCATCGACTTCCAGCGCGAAATTCATCCCGGCGACGGCTTTGAAGTCTTCTTCGACCGGAAATACGACAACGGCGTCGCCGTGAAAGAAGGCGACATCGCCTATGCCTCGATGACCGTGCTGGGAAAACCCCACCGCCTCTGGCGCTACAAGATGGCCGACGGAAGCTGGGACTATTTCGACGAGGGCGGGAACAGCATGAAGAAGTTCCTGATGAAAACGCCGGTGGACGGCGCCCGCATCACCTCCGGCTTCGGCATGCGCAAGCACCCGATCCTCGGCTTCACCAAGTTCCACGAAGGCGTCGACTTCGCCGCGCCGAAGGGCACGCCGATTTACGCCGCAGGCGACGGCGTTGTGAAGATCGCCGGCTGGGTCAACGGCTACGGCAACTTTGTCGAGCTCGGCCATGCCAACAAATACGAAACCGCCTACGGCCACATGAGCGCCTTCGCCAAGGGCATCCGCGTCGGCACGCGCGTCCATCAGGGCCAGGTGATCGGCTATGTGGGCTCGACCGGCCGCTCGACCGGCCCGCATCTCCACTATGAAATCCACATCGCCGGCAAGAAGGTGAACCCGCTCGGCGTCAAGATGGCGACCGGCGTGAAACTCGAAGGCAAACAGCTCGCCGCCTTCAAAGCCGTCCGCGCCAAGGTGATGACGCAGATGGCCGAGGCGCCGATGCTGACGACGGTGGCCCAGGCTTCCGACACATCGAAGGCGAACTGACGCCACGCGCGACGAAACGAAAAGGGCCGGATTTCTCCGGCCCTTTCCTTTTGTGCCTGTGCCGCAGCGACTTAATGAACGACGCGCAATCCCTCCGGCGGCAATTCGTCGGTGCCGCCGGCATCATGCCCGTTGATGACGATGCCCTTCGCCGTCGCCGAAACATTGACCGTCTCGCCATCCTTGATGTCGCCCGCGAGCAGAAGCTCGGCGAGCGAATCCTGAACATTGCGCTGGATGACGCGCTTCAGCGGCCGCGCGCCATAGACCGGGTCGTAGCCCGCATCGGCGAGCCATGTCCGGGCGCTCTCGTCGAGATGGATCGTGATCTTCCGGTCGTCCAGCAGCTTCTGGAGGCGGCTCATCTGGATATCGACGATCGCATCCATCTGCTCGCGCGTCAGGCGGTGGAAGAGCAGGATTTCGTCGAGCCGGTTGAGGAATTCCGGCCGGAAACGTGACCGGACGACCTCCATCACCTGCTCGCGCACTTCCTCAACGTCGCCGCCTTCGGCCAGATATTCCGCGCCGAGATTGGACGTCATGATGATCAGCACGTTCTTGAAGTCGACCGTGCGTCCCTGCCCGTCCGTCAGCCGCCCGTCGTCGAGCACCTGAAGCAGGACGTTGAAGACGTCGGGATGCGCCTTCTCGACCTCGTCGAAAAGCACGACCTGATAGGGCCGGCGCCGGACCGCTTCGGTGAGCGCGCCGCCTTCCTCATAGCCGACATAGCCGGGCGGCGCGCCGATGAGCCGCGCGACCGAGTGCTTTTCCATATATTCCGACATGTCGAGCCGGCAGATCGCCTGATCGTCGTCGAAGAGGAACGACGCCAGAGCCTTGGTCAGCTCCGTCTTGCCGACACCGGTCGGCCCGAGGAAGAGGAACGAGCCGATGGGCCGGTTCGGGTCCTGAAGGCCTGCGCGCGCGCGCCTGACCGCCCGCGACACGGCGGAGACGGCCTCGGCCTGCCCGATGACGCGACGGGAAAGCTCGGCCTCCATATGCCGCAACTTCTCGCGCTCGCCTTCGAGCATCTTGTCGACGGGAATGCCGGTCCAGCGCGAGACGACCTGCGCGATATGCGCCTCCGTCACGGCCTCATCGACAAGCGCGCCGGTCGCGGCCCGCTTCTCGGTTTCGGCGAGCTTCTTTTCCAGCGTCGGGATGATGCCGTAAGCGAGTTCCGAGGCGCGTTCGAGCTTGCCGGCGCGCTGCGCCTGCACGAGTTCGTTGCGCGCCGCGTCGAGCTCTTCCTTGATCTTCTGGGCGCTTGCGACTTTCGACTTTTCGGCCTGCCAGGTCGCGGTGAGATCGGCCGACTTCTTTTCGAGATCGCCGAGTTCGACCTCGATCTTTTCCAGCCGGTCCTTCGACGCCTCGTCCTTTTCCTTCTTCAGCGCCTCGCGCTCGATCTTGAGCTGGATGACGCGGCGGTCGATCTCGTCGAGCGCCTCGGGCTTGGAATCGACCTGCATGCGCAACCGGCTCGCCGCCTCGTCCATCAGGTCGATCGCCTTGTCGGGCAGGAAGCGGTCGGAAATATAGCGGTCGGAGAGCGTCGCCGCCGCCACAAGCGCGCTATCGGTGATCCTGACGCCGTGATGGAGCTCGTATTTCTCCTTCAGGCCGCGCAAAATCGAAATCGTATCCTCGACCGAAGGCTCGTTGACGAAGATCGGCTGGAAGCGCCGCGCCAACGCCGCGTCCTTCTCGATATATTTGCGATATTCATCGAGCGTGGTCGCGCCGACGCAATGAAGCTCGCCGCGCGCCAGGGCCGGCTTCAGAAGGTTCGAGGCATCCATCGCCCCGTCCGTTTTGCCCGCGCCGACCAGCGTGTGCAGCTCGTCGATGAAGAGAATGACGCCGCCTTCCGACGTGCCGAGCTCGGTCAGCACAGCCTTCAGCCGCTCCTCGAATTCGCCGCGATATTTGGCGCCCGCGATGAGCGCGCCGAGATCGAGCGAGAGGAGACGCTTGTTGCGCAGGCTTTCCGGCACGTCGCCATTGACGACGCGCAGCGCCAGGCCCTCGGCAATCGCGGTCTTGCCGACGCCCGGTTCGCCGATGAGGACCGGATTGTTCTTCGTGCGCCGCGCCAGAACCTGAATCGTGCGGCGGATTTCCTCGTCGCGGCCGATCACGGGATCGAGCTTGCCTGCACGCGCTTCCGCCGTGAGATCGCGCGTATATTTCTTCAGCGCTTCATAGCTGTCTTCGGCGGACGCGCTGTCCGCCGTGCGGCCCTTGCGCACCGTATTGATCGCCTCGTTGAGCGACTGCGCGGTGACGCCCGCCGATTTCAGGATTTTTTCCGATTCGGTGCCGGGCTCGATGGTGAGCGCGATCAGCAACCGCTCGGCGGTGACATAGCTGTCGCCCGCCTTCTTGGCGAGCTTCTCGGCCTGATCGAATACGCGTGCGGTTTCGGGCGCGAGATAAAGCTGGCCCGCCGCCTGCCCTTCGACCTTCGGCAATTTCTTCAGCGCCGCTTCGACGCCGGAAAGCGCCAGCTCGGGCTTGCCGCCCGCGGCGCGAATGAGCCCGGCGGCGAGACCTTCCTCGTCGTCGAGCAGAACTTTCAGAATATGTTCGGGGGTGAAACGCTGATGGCCCGATCGAACCGCCAACCCCTGAGCCGCCTGGATGAACCCGCGGCTGCGATCGGTATATTTCTCCAGATCCATGCCTTGTCCTTTCAAGCACGCGCGAAGGCCCGACGCTTTCCGGGGAAAGCGCCACGGCACCTGTTCGAGCGCCTTACATCAACTATCGCGCAAAGCCGTGAACCGGGCATTGCGCAGGATCAGCCCTCATGAGGCACCGCTCCGCTGAGGAATATGGTGTTGCCGCAACGCCACACAAGAGGCAATGTGAGCCGGTAAAGCGCGGAAGTCCGGGGATTTCAGGAGGCTCCATGAGTGGAACGGCGACAGTGACGGGCCTCTATCGCTATCCCGTGAAAGGGCTTTCGCCCGAGCCTCTGCCGGAGGCCGCGCTTGAAAAGGGCGAGACGCTGGCCTGGGACCGCGCCTTCGCTATCGAAAACGGTTCGGCCGATTTCGACCCAGCCAACCCGAAGCATTTCCCCAAGATCAAATTCCTGATGCTGATGCGCGACGAGAAGCTCGCAAAGCTCCGCACCCGCTTCGACACCGCGACGACGACGCTCGATATTTCCGACGCCTCGGGCGAGCTTGCGCGCGGCGACCTGATGAGCCCCGAAGGCCGCGCCGCCATCGAAGCCTTCATGTCGTCCTACATGAAGGACGAACTGCGCGGCGCGCCGCGCCTCGTCCATGCGCCCGGTTTTTCGCATTCCGACGCGCCTTACAAGCTCCTGTCGATCATCAACCTCGTCACGGTGAGGGAGGTTGAAAAGCTGATCGGCAAACCGATCGACCCGCTGCGCTTCCGCGCCAATGTCTACGTCGAGGGCCTCGACCCCTGGGAGGATCACGGCTGGATCGGCAAGCAGATGATGCTGGGCGGTGCAAAGCTCAAGGGCTTCCACAAGATTCCGCGCTGCGCCGCCACCAATGTCGACCCCACAACCGCCGCCCGCGACATGGAGATCCCGAAGACGCTCCAGCGCGTCTACGGCCATGTCGATCTCGGCATCTATGTCGAGGTTGAAGGGCCCGGAACGGTTCGTCCGGGCGACAGGCTGACGCTCATCTGAAAAGAAAACGCGGCCTCTTTCGGAGGCCGCGTCGGAACTTGCGAGATTGCTCGCCGTCGGGAGAGGGTCGAAACGCTCAGGCCGCGGGCGCTTCGTCGTTGCCGCCGCTCGGTGCAGCTTCGCCGCCGCCTTCGGACGGCTGGCCGCCCTCGCCGCGAGCCTCGCCGCCTGCATTCACGCCACCATCATGGCGCTGCCGCCTCCGACGCCCGCGTCCCGGCCGGCGCTGGCCGTCCGGGCCCGGAGCCCCGCCATTGCCCGGAAACTCGCCGCGCGGCTCGCCGCCGGCATTCTGCTCGGCGCCGTCCGTTGCTTCGCCCGCGACCTGCGCCGGCGCCGGATTGCGATCCTGGCCCTGCTGCCGGTCCTGACGGTTGGGGTTGTTGTCGTAACCCCGGCCGTTCTGGCCGCCATTGTTGCGCGGCGCATAGGATTGCTGCTGCTGATGAAAGGGCTGGTTCGGAAAATTCGGCTGGGGCTGATCCACGCCGAAATCGTCCTCTTCCTCCTCCTGGTCCTCGTCGGGGCGGTAGCCCAGCGCGTTCTGCGGCCGGGGCTGGCCCTCATTGACGACCTGCGAGGCCATCAGCAGCCGGTAATAGTGCTCTGCGTGCTGATAATAATTTTCCGCCATCACGCGGTCGCCGGCCGAAATCGCGTCGCGGGCGAGCTGCTGGTACTTTTCGCAGACATGCGCCGCAGTGCCGCGAATCTTCACATCGGGACCGTTGCTGTCATAAGCGCGATTGCCGGAACTCTGCGGCTTGCGTCCACCGCGTCCTCGCGAACGCTTGGAGTTCTGCCCCTGCCTCATATGGTTCATGATTTCGCTACTGCTTCGTTCAGCTGAAAATACAAATAGGCGACCGGCTGACGCTCCGGCGCGCGGCCCTGAGCCGCAAAGCCGCGAACGCGATCCCCGCGAACGGCGATCAATCCCGACGATCGAAGCCGGCTCCGATGCCGGCATGCGCAATCCACATGACGTACTTCCGCACCAATCGCGCCCTCCGGCCCCGCCGGATTGGTCATGTCGGATGCTCAGAAGTTCGGCCCCCGGCGCCCTCTCCGACCGTCCTTTTCTGGACCGTCGGCCGGGCGCCTGCCTCCAGGTTCACCTCAAGCTCTCTTGAAACCGTCGCGCATTCAGCGACCCGAAACACGAACGATTTGAAGAGCGAGATAGAGCCCTTGGCCCATTTCCTGTCTGCAACCTAGCCCTTCTATAGGTCCTTTCCAACTAATTTTTTGTGAGCTTTCCGCAGGAAAATCAGGGTCGTGGCAGGCGCGCCACGAGGGCGCGGGGACGTGATTCAATGTCAGGCGCGATGCGCGGCACGACAAAACCCGCCCGTTCGAAGATGACACGCACATCGTCTGCCTGCCCGTCGCCGAGTTCGATCACCGCATGTCCCTCAGCGCAGAGAAGGCGCGGCAGCAACGCGGCGATTGCGCGATAGGCCTCAAGCCCGTCCGCGCCGCCATCGAGCGCGAGCCGCGGATCGTGGTCGCGGACCTCAGGCGCCAGCCTCTCGATTTCGGCCGGCGCGATATAGGGCGGATTGGAGATGACGAGATCGAACCGCTGATCGATCCCCTCCGCCCAATTCGCATGTCGAAATGCCACACGTCCGCCGACGCCGAGCGCATCGGCGTTCCGCTCGGCTACCTTGAGCGCTTCGGGCGAAATGTCGACGCCGAGACCACGCGCATCGGCCCGCTCATGAAGGAGCGCGATGAGAAGGCATCCCGTCCCCGTGCCGAGATCGAGGATCGACGGCGCGCGGTCCTTTGGCATGAGCTCGAGCGCCGCCACGACGAGCGTCTCACTGTCGGGCCGCGGATCGAGCGTCGCGGGCGTCACCTTGAATGCGAGCCCCCAGAATTCGCGTATGCCGATGATGCGCGAGACGGGCTCATGTGCGAGACGCCGCGCCTCGAAACCCGCCAGCCGCTCGACCTCTCCGGGCGCAAGCATCCGGCCCGGCTCGCGAATCATATCGATTTCGTCGCAACCCGCCGCCGCCTGCACCAGCAGCCGGGCGTCGAGCTCGGGCGTCGCAATGCCCGCCTGTTTCAGCCGCCAGCCGAGCATCCGGTAGGCGTGATCGCGGGTCATCACGCCTCGTCACCGAGCGAGGCGAGCCGCGCCGCCTGATCTTCCGCGACCAGCGCTGAAATCAACTCATCGAGCGCTTCACCCTCCAGCACCTGATCGAGCTTGTGCAGCGTCAGGTTGATGCGGTGATCGGTGACCCGGCTCTGCGGGAAGTTATAGGTGCGGATGCGCTCCGAACGGTCGCCGGAGCCGACCTGCCCCTTGCGCTCGGCGGCGCGCTCACGGTCGAGCTTCTCGCGCTCGGCTTCATAGATGCGCGCCCTGAGAATCTGCATCGCCCGGGCCTTGTTCTTGTGCTGGGACTTCTCATCCTGCTGCGCGACGACGACGCCGGTCGGAATATGCGTGATGCGAACGGCGCTCTCGGTCTTGTTGACGTGCTGGCCGCCCGCGCCGCTTGCCCGATAGACGTCGATGCGCAGATCCTTGTCTTCAATGACGATGTCGACTTCTTCCGGCTCGGGCAGCACCGCGACGGTTGCCGCCGAGGTATGAATGCGCCCGTCGCCTTCCGTCACCGGCACGCGCTGCACGCGGTGGACGCCCGATTCGAATTTGAGTTTGGCGAAAACGCCCTTGCCCGAAATCTCTGCGATGATTTCCTTGTAGCCGCCGACTTCGCCTTCCGACGCGCTCATCAGCTCGACCTTCCAGCCTTGCTTCGCCGCATAGCGTTCGTACATGCGGAAAAGATCGCCGGCGAAAAGCGCGGCCTCGTCGCCGCCTGTGCCCGCCCGTACTTCGAGAATGACGTTGCGCTCGTCGGCCGCATCCTTCGGCAGAAGCATCAATTGAACCTGGCGCTCAAGCGCCGGCAGCTCCTCGTCGATGCGCGCGATTTCCTCCCGCGCGATCTCGGCCATCTCCTTGTCGGCGAGCATGGCCTCGGCGTCTTCGCGGCCTTCCCGCGCGGTCTGAAGCTGCCGCACGGCCGCCGCAACCGGCGAAAGCTCGGCAAATTCCTTCGACAGCGCGACGAAGCGTTCGCGCGGCACGTTCGAGTTCATCTCGGACTGAACGGCGTCGAACCGGTCGAGGACCTTGCGCAGGCGGTCTTGGGGGATCATGGGAACATCGCAAAAAAGAGAACGGGAATTGCCGGCATCTCGAAAGACGCCTCGCTAATCCCCGGCAAGCGCGCGCGGCTGCATCGCCTGCTTTTCGGCGGCCTGTTCCTCGGCAGCCCGGGCGGCTTCGATCTCTTTCGCCTTCGCCTCGACGAGCGAAACGAGATGCTCGACGATATCTTCGTTCTTGATCTTGTGATCGGTAAGGCCGGCGAGATAGACCATGCCCGAGCCCGCGCCGCCGCCGGTGAAGCCGATATCGGTCTGTTCCGCCTCGCCCGGTCCGTTGACCACGCAGCCGATGACCGACAGCGTCATCGGCGTCGGAATATGCGCGAGCCGTTCTTCGAGCTTCTTCACCGTCTCGATCACGTTGAAGCCCTGACGCGCGCAGGACGGGCAGGAAATGATCGTGACGCCGCGATGGCGAAGACCCATCGACTTCAGAATGTCGAAACCGACTTTCACTTCCTCGACCGGATCGGCGGAAAGCGAAACGCGGATCGTGTCGCCGATGCCCGCCCAGAGCAGCATGCCGAGCCCGATCGAAGACTTGATCGTGCCGGTCATGAGCCCGCCCGCCTCGGTGACGCCGAGATGCAGCGGGCAATCGATCTGTTCGGCAAGCTGCTGATAGGCGGCAACCGTCAGGAACGGGTCCGACGCCTTCACGCTGATCTTGAACTCGTGGAAATCGTGATCCTGAAGAATGCGCGCGTGATCGAGCGCGCTTTCGACCATCGCTTCCGGGCAGGGCTCACCGTATTTTTCGAGCAAGTCGCGCTCGAGCGATCCGGCATTGACGCCGATCCGCATCGACAGCCCGTGATCCTTCGCCGCCTGCACCACATCGCGCACGCGCGCCGCATTGCCGATATTGCCGGGATTGATACGCAGGCAGGCCGCCCCCGCCTCCGCCGCCTCGATGGCGCGGCGATAATGGAAATGAATATCGGCGATGATCGGGATTTTGGTCGCCCGCACGATCTCGGCAAGCGCCTTCGTCGAATCTTCATCGGGGCAGGACACGCGAACGATGTCGCAGCCCGCTTCCTCGATACGCCGGATCTGTTCGATCGTCGCCTTGGCGTCCGAGGTCAGCGTATTGGTCATCGTCTGGACGGTAATCGGCGCATCGCCGCCCACCGGCACCGATCCCACATGGATCTGCCGGCTTTTCCGCCGCTCGATGTCTCGCCAGGGACGAATGCTCATGCGAATGCCAATCCAAGGGCGAGGCTTGCGCCCGCCCTGTCAGGAACCCTTATCGGCCCCTTTCATAGCAGAAATGTGGCGTCTTGCCGTTAAAGCCTAGTGGGCGGCGGCCGGTGCGGCACTTTGCGCCGGGGCAACGGCCTGCGGGGCGGGCGTCACGGGCTGGGCGCTCACGGACGACGCGTCGCCGATAATCCCTGAGGGCAGCGCAGGCCGGGGCAGCGCAGCCACAAGATCGCTCGGATCGAGCGACTTGCCCGTCAGCACCAGCGTCGGCGGGCCGGCAAGGCCCAGCGACTGGCCGTCGATCAGCAATTCAAAGGCGCTGGCGTCGCGCGCCACCAGAATGGTCCCGGGCTTGCCCGGCACCTTGTAGCTGTCGCCGGCCTTGAGCGTCTGTTCGATCAGGACATGGCCCTGCGCATCCTCGACGCGGATCCAGGCGTCGTTCTTGCGGGCGCGAATGGTGACATGGCCATCGGTATTTTCGGCGCCATAGACCTGCCCCTCGGGAATGGGCGGCAGCGCGGGTGCGGCGGCGACGGCAGGGGCGGCTTCGGCGGCAGGCGCCGCGACGGGAGCGGCGGCCGGCGCTTCGGATGCGGGTTCGGCAGGCGTGACGGTCGCGACCGTCACCGGCGGGACGGCATAGACGCTGCCCGTGCTCTTGCCGAGGCCGACGGCGGGCGTGGCGGTGGAGCGCGTGGCGGCTGAGGCCGGATCGCCGCTCAGCGAAGCCATGCTGGCCGGGCGCTCGTCCGGCGCTTCGCCGGAACCGGTCACCCGCGCCTCGATACGGTCCGGCACGGGCGGCACGCGCTCGGCCATCATCCGGTCCGCCGAGCGGGTCAGCAGATAGGCGCCATAAATGCCGACCGCGACAATAAGGCCGACGATCAGGAAGGTTCCGCGCGGCAAACGGGTCTCTTTGGCGATTTTCGGGAAAGGCAGTTCTTCGCGCGCTTCATCGACCCGGTCGATTTCCGCCTTGTAGCGGTCGACGATATGGGCGCTATCGAGGCCGAGAAATTCCGCATAGGAGCGCACGAAACCGATGGCATAGGCGCGGCCGGGCAGATCGTCGTGCCGGCTCTCTTCAAGGGCTTCGAGCTGCTCCCGCCGGATTCTGAGCGATTGGGCGATGGTCCGAAGGTCTTCGCCGCGCCGCAGACGCGCCGCGCGCAGATCGGAACCGACGCCATCGGCCTCGGAAGGAAGATCGTTAGTGATGTCTCTGAGGTGTAGCCGCCGCCTCGCTTCCGACCGATCGTCTGTCGGCAGCATCGATACTTTCGTCATCGTCTTGGGATCTTCCCCGAACTGAGCCGTCCCCATTCGCGCTTCACCGTATGGCGCCACACGCATCGACAGGACCGCTTGTGCCAGTCCAGTTCGAATCGGGATTCACCCGATCCGCCCTAAGTCGATGCCCGCACCCACAAAAAAGTCTAACCCGCGCGCCCCCGAAGCGCTTAGCGAGTGCAATGAATAAACCAAAAGTGTTGATCAATCGCAACTGTAGATTGGTCCAAACGTACCAAAATCAGCCAAAAGACTGTCGGCGCGGCGCAGCGGAGTCAGAGCGGCGACGGCCGCCGTGATTCAGGATGATTTAGACGACAACGCCATGGTCTTCGGCAAAGGCCTGAAGCTGGTCCCGGACACTGGGCGTGGGCAGGCCGTAAAGACCCTCCATGAAGGCCTCCAGCCGCCCCACTTCGAGCGAACGGACCATCATCTTGACCGGGCCGATCGCCGCCGGCGACATGGATACGCGCCGGAAGCCGAGACCGACCAGCGCCATCGCCTCGAGCGGCTTGCCCGACATCTCTCCGCACAAGGTCAGCGGCACGCCATGCGCCCGGCACTTCGTCACGATGAAGCGCATGAAGCTGAGAACGGCGGGACTGAGAATGTCGTAGCGATTGGCGACGCGGGAATTTCCGCGATCGGCGGCGAGGAGGAACTGAAGCAGATCGTTGCTCCCCACACTGACGAAATCGACGAGAGGCAGCAGCGTGTCGAGCTGCCAGACGAGCGAGGGCACTTCGAGCATCGTGCCGATCTCGAGCTTCGCCGGAGCCGGCTTGCCGAAGGTCTTGAGGCGCGCGAGCTCCCTGTCGACGAGCGCACGCGCGCGCACGAACTCCGAAACCTCGGCCACCATCGGGAACATGATCCGGAGCGAGCGGCCCGCGGCGGCGGCAAGCAGCGCGCGCAACTGATGGCGCAACAGCGCCGGGCGATCGAGGCCGATGCGGATCGCGCGCCAGCCGAGAGCCGGATTTTCTTCCTTGAATGCGGCGGCGTCCATGTAGGGAAGCATCTTGTCGCCGCCGATATCGAGCGTGCGGAAAACGGTTGGCTTGTCGCCCGCCGCATCGAGCACGGCGGAATAAAGATCGATCTGATCCTTCAGGCTCGGCAGCTTCGATGCGACCATGAACTGAAGCTCGGTGCGAAAAAGTCCAATGCCTTCCGCGCCCGATTCATGCAGGTGCTTCAGATCGACCTGCAAGCCGGCATTGACGAACAGCGTGATTTTCTCGCCATCCGTCGACAGGGCGGGTTCGTGCCGGATCGCCTGATATTGCGCCTGTTTGCGCGCACGGAAGCGCGCCTTTTCCGAATAGGCGTCGATGATGTCCTGCGACGGGCGCACATAGACTTCGCCCGCATCGCCGTCGACGATGATCGCGTCGCCCGTGTCGATGTGATCGAGAATGGCCTCGGCGCGGCCGACCGTTGCGATGCCGAGGGCGCGCGCGACGATCGCGACATGCGCATTCTGCGCGCCTTCTTCCAGCACGAGACCGCGCAGCCGTTCCTTGTCGTAGTCGAGCAGTTCCGCCGGCCCCATATTGCGCGCAATGAGGATCGTGTCGTTCGGCAGGTTGCCGCTCGCCGAGGAAAGCTTGACGCCGGTGATCTGGCGCAACAGCCGGTTCGCAAGATCGTCGAAATCGTGCAGCCGGTCGCGGAGATAAGGATCCGCCGCACGCTGAAGCCGTGCACGCGTGTCGTTCTGCACCCGCTCCACCGCCGCCTCCGCCGTGAGGCCGGTCCTCACCGCCTCGCTCATGCGTTGCAGCCAGCCGCGATCGTTGGCGAACATGCGATAGGCCTGAAGCACCTCGCGGTGGTCGCCCGCATGGCTGAGATCTTCCGTCTCCAGCATATCGTCGATCGAACCGCGCAATTCATAGACCGCCTGTTCGAGGCGATTCAATTCGACATCGACGTCTTCCGCGATCAGCTTCGTCACATGAACGCGCGGCTCGTGCAGCACGGCATGGCCGAGCGCGATGCCTTCCGCGAAGGAGTTCGCAACAATGTGAACCGGCCGCCGCCGCGTCGCCGCCGTCGGCTCGTCGAGTTCCTGAAGGTTGATGAGATCGCTTGCCGCGACCACCTCGGCCAGCACCATGGCGACCGTCTGCATCGCCTCGACTTCTTCCTCGGTATAATTCCGCTTGGAGCGGTTCTGCACGACGAGGACGCCGACGACGCGGCCGGAGCGCAAAATGGGCACGCCCATCAGCGATTTATAGACTTCTTCGCCCGTTTCCGGCCGGTAGGCGAAGCCCGGATGAGACTGGGCGTCGGCGAGGTTGAGGGGGCGCGCATGGGCGGCGATGTCGCCGACGAGACCTTCGCCGACCTTCAGCCGCGTCTTGTGCACGGCCGTCGGCTTCAGACCTTCGGTAGCGAAGAGCTCCAGCTCCTGCGTCGGCCGCATCAGATAGACCGAGCACACTTCCGCGACCATGTTGGCCGCGATCAGGACGACGATCTTGTCCAGCCGCTTCTGCGCCGCCTCCGGCTCCGCCATGACTTCGCGCAAGCGGCGGAGCAGGACGCGGGGGCCACCGACGGCGCCCGCCATCAGCTTGTGTCCCTCTTGCAGACACGCCGCCGCGCACGGCCAGGCGCCGTAATGCAGCGAAGCTGATGGAGCGTTGGCGCCACGGGCTCTCCGTTATTCACCGTCGAGATTGTAAGCCGTGTGAAGGGCCCGCACGGCAAGCTCAGTATACTCCGAAGATATCAGCACGCTCACCTTGATCTCGGAGGTGGTGATCGCAAGGATGTTGATGCCCTTGTCGGCCAGCGTCTGGAACATCGTCTTGGCGACGCCCGAATGGCTGCGCATGCCGATGCCGATGACGGAAACCTTGACCACGTCGAGATCGGTCTTGACCTGCTTGCAGCCGATTTCCTTCTGCGCCTTGCGGATCACGTCCTCGGCGCGGGCAAGCTCTGCCTGAGGCACTGTAAACGTGATATCCGTGCTCTTTCCGTCGTCGGAAAGGTTCTGGATAATCATATCGACATTGATCGAATTGTCCGCAAGCGGGCCGAAGACGCGCGCGGCGACGCCGGGCTTGTCCTCCACCCTGACGAGCGTGACCTTGGCTTCGTCCTTCGAATAGGCGATGCCGCTGACGACTTGCTGTTCCACGATTTCGTCCTCGTCGCAAACGAGAGTGCCGGGATAGAAGTTCGCAGATCCGTCGCTCCTGAGACAGCTCGGAGCGGCGTCGGGCGCGTCAAAGCTCGAGCGGACCTGAAGGCGCACTCGGTAAACCATGGCGAGCTCGACTGAACGGGTCTGGAGCACCTTGGCGCCAAGCGACGCCATCTCCAGCATTTCCTCGTAACTGATCTTATCAAGCTTTTGGGCCTTCGCAACGATGCGAGGGTCCGTGGTGTAGACGCCGTCGACATCGGTGTAGATGTCGCAAAGGTCGGCCTTGATCGCGGCGGCGATCGCGACGGCGCTCGTATCCGAGCCGCCGCGTCCGAGCGTCGTGATTCTGTTGTCGGGTGCAATGCCCTGGAAGCCGGCGATGACCGCAACCTGCTTCTGTTGCAGCCGCTCGATCAGCGCCGCACCGTCGATGTCCTGAATGCGCGCCGCGCCGTGTGCATTGTCGGTGCGAATGGGGATCTGCCAGCCGAGCCAGGACCGCGCCGGAATGCCGATGCGCTGGAGCTCGATGGCGAGAAGGCCGACCGTCACCTGCTCGCCGGTCGCGACGATGGTGTCGTATTCGCGCGCATCATGCAGGGGCGCCATCTCGCGCGCCCAGGCGACAAGCTGGTTCGTGGTGCCCGACATCGCGGAGACGACGACCGCGACTTCATGTCCGGCATCCACCTCGCGCTTCACATGCTGCGCCACATTGCGGATGCGCCCGATGTCGGCCACCGAGGTTCCGCCGAATTTCATGACCAGTCTGGCCATAAGGAAAAATCCCGAAGAGGGCGTCTCGAAGCCCGTTATTCTTACTTATGCACACGCTCTCCCGCGCCGCCCTTTGCCAGGCCCACTGGACCCCGGCTATCGGGACGCCCTATATCATGTCGAAGCGAATGACCTGATGCCGGAACGAGCGGGGCCATACATACTCGGATGGCACAGGCCTCGCAACCGGCCCCGGGCCCGGCCAAGAGGCTCGCTTTGACGCACCCGCCAAGGCCAATTCGAATGGATCGGTTCCGATCATGAGCGAGACGGCAGAGAAGACCCCCAAAGGCCCCTCCGGCGGCACCGTCGATCCGGACGAGATTGCCCGTTTTCAGGCAATGGCGGCCGAATGGTGGGACCCGGCCGGCAAATTCCGGCCCCTGCACAAGTTCAATCCCGTAAGGCTCGGCTTCATCCGGGATCGAATAGCAGCCCGTTTCGGCCGCGACCCGAAATCCGCACACCCCCTTTCCGGCCTCCGCCTCCTCGATATCGGCTGCGGCGGCGGCCTTCTGTCGGAGCCCATGTGCCGCCTCGGGGCCGAAGTCGTCGGCGCCGATGCGGGCGAGAAGAACATCGCAACCGCCTCCGTCCACGCCGCCGGCCAGGGCCTCGCCATCGACTACCGCTGCACGACGGCGGAGGCGCTGGCGGCCTCCGGCGAGCGCTTCGACGTGATCCTGAACATGGAAGTGATCGAGCATGTCGCCGACCGCGACGCCTTCCTGAAGGCCTGCGCCGAAATGCTGAAGCCGGGCGGCATCATGTTTCTCGCAACTCTCAATCGCACGCTCAAGGCCTTCGGCCTTGCCGTCGTCGGCGCGGAATATGTGCTTGGCTGGCTGCCGCGCGGCACACATGACTGGTCAAAATTCGTCACACCCGATGAGCTGAAACGCGGCCTTGCGGGCGCGGGCCTCGGCGTCGTCGAGCTTACGGGCGTCAGCTACAATCCGCTTTTCGACAACTGGTCGCTCAGCCGCGACATGGGCGTCAACTACATGGCGCTCGCCGAAAAACCCGGACCCCGGTAATGGATGAAGCCGTCGACCTCGCCGTCAAGCGCGCACCGCGCCAGAAGCGGGCGGTCGAGACCTACGAGCGCATCCTCGACGTTGCAACGCGCCTCCTCTCCGAGATTGGTGTCGAGCGCATTTCGACAAATCTCATCGCCGCCGAGGCCGGCATCAAGGTGCCGACGCTCTATCGCTATTTCCCGAACAAATATGCGGTACTGATGGCGCTGGGCGACAGGCTGATGACGCGCCAGAACGAGATCGTCGTCGAATGGCTTGCACGCAACGAAGATGACGAGCGCCCCGAGGCGCTGATCGAGGATTTCCACTTCCTCCTCGACCGAAGCATCGACGCGACGCGGGCCGAACCCGGCGCCCTGACAATCATGCTGGCGCTCCGCGCCGTGCCGCGCCTTCAGGAAGTCCGCCTCGGCTCCCACCGGCAGATCACGGATGCCATCGCCGACCGGATCGTGCCCCGGCTGCCGGGCGCCACCCGCGCCGAACTCTGGCCGCGCATCAGGCTTTCCGTCGAGCTTGGCTACGCCGCCGTCGAAATGGCGCTGGAAGAGCCTCTGGTCGACGCCGCAACCGTAAAAAGGGAAACGGCCAACCAGATTCAGGCCTATTGGCGAGGCTGGCTGGCCGAATATCTAAAAAGATAGTCATAGCTACTTTTCATTGACGGCCAAATCCCGCTCGGCCATTCTTGCGTCGGGAAAAACGGGGAATCGATCATGGGCGGAACGAGAGCCGTCATCGTCGCGGTGCTGGCGCTTGCAGGCCTTGCGGGCTGCGACGGCAAGGAAGCAGCGGCACCCGTCAAACTCGATGCCCGCCTCGCCGGCATCTACGCCCGTACCTGCGAGACCTGCCATCAGAACGCCGACACCGGCGCACCCCAGGCTCACAATCTCGTCCAATGGAAACCGCGCGCGGCGCAAGGCGACGCCGTGCTGCTCGATCACGTCGTCAACGGCTTCGGCGGCATGCCGCCTCTCGGCCAATGCATCGAATGCACGGCCGAAGACCTGACGGCGCTCATCCACTTCATGTCCTCACCTGCCCCGGTCGCACAATGAAACATCTCTCGCGCCGTTCGATGCTCCAGCTCTCGACCGCCGCCTCCGCGCTGGCGGCGACGGGCGCGATCCCCTCGCTCGTGCAATCGGCCTTCGCCGACGTAACGCCGGCGGCAAAGCCCCGCGCGCTGCCCTGGCACAACTGGTCGGGCGGACAATCCTGCGAACCGGCCACGCGCGCCGCGCCGGCGAGCGAAGCCGAATTGTCCGACCTTCTCAAGAATGCCGCGACGCCCATTCGCGCGGTCGGCGCAGGACATTCCTTTTCACCGCTCGTACCGACTGAGGGCACGCTTGTCACCCTTGATCGCATATCGGGCGTCGTCAGCCACGATCCCGCGACGCATCAGGCGATTGTGCGCGCTGGCACCAGACTTGGCGCGATGGCGGATGAGCTCGCCAGGCGCGGCCTCGCTCTCGACAACATGCCCGATATCAACAAGCAGGCGCTCGCCGGCGCCCTCTCGACCGCGACGCATGGCACCGGCGCCGAGATCGGCTCGCTCTCGACCTTCGTGCGCGGCCTTCGCCTCGTCACGGCATCGGGCGATATCGTCGATTGCGACGCGAAGACGAGACAGGAAATCTACAATGCCGCCCGCGTGTCGCTCGGCTCGCTCGGCCTCATCGCCAGCGTGAAATTGCAGGCGCGGCCCGTCTACAAGCTGAAGCGCCGCACCTGGATCGCACCCGTCGAGGACATGCTCGACCAGGTGCCGGAACTTGAAGCGAAGAACCGCAATTTCGAATTCTACTACATCCCCTATTCGGGCATGGCGCTCGGCATTATCAACAATGAAACCGACGAACCCGAAACGCCCACACCCGTCAACGAAGACGATGACGGATTGCGCCAGTTGAAAATGATCGAGGACTGGCTCGGCTGGTCACCCGCCGCGCGACGCTGGCTGATCCAGAAAGTGCTTTCCGGCATGCCGCCGCAGGAGCGCATCGACTTTTCGCACAAGACACTGTCGAGCGAACGCGGCGTGCGCTTCAACGAAATGGAATATCACCTGCCGCGCGAAGCGGGCCCCGCCGTGCTGCGCGAGATCATCGACACCATCGAGAAAAACAACATCAAGGTCTTCTTCCCGATCGAATTCCGCACGACGGCGGCGGACAGCATCTGGCTCAGCCCCTTCTACGGCCGCAAGAGCTGCTCGATCGCCGTCCACCAGTTCTACGAATGGGACTACAAGCCCTACTTCGCCGCCATCGAGCCTATCCACCGCAAACATGACGGCCGCCCGCATTGGGGCAAGCTCAACACGCTCAAGGCATCGGACTTCGCGAGCCTCTATCCGAAGTGGAAGGACTTTCTCGAAGTCCGCGCCGAACTCGACCCCAAGGGCAAGTTCCTCAATCCCTATTTGAAGACAGTGTTTGGAGTGGCGTGAAGGCCCTCACCCAACCCTCTCCCAGAGGGAGAGGGCTAGAAAGCGCGCTCTTTGCCCCTCTCCCTCAGGGAGAGGGAGGGGCCCGCGCCGCAGGCGTGGGAGGGTGAGGGACTTCCCTCGCTAATTCGCCTGCCGTGGCGTCAGCACCGGCAGCGGCGCCACATCGACGCCTTCCTCGATCAGTTCGCGCGCCTCCTCGGGCGTCGCCTCGCCGTAGATCTCACGATGCGGCTCTTCCTCGTAGTGAATGCGCCGCGCGACTTCGGCAAACTTGTCGCCGACATAGTCGCAATTCTCTTCGACGTGCTTCCTGAGCGCCGTCATCATCATCACCATCTTCTGCGCGGCCTGAGCGGGCGTGACGTCGATGCTGTTGCTCTTCTTGGTGCCGGCGACATTGGGCGCCATCAAACCTTTGCGCACATCCGCGCTGCCGCAGACGGGGCATTGAAGCTCGCCCGCCTTCGCCTGCTCGTCGAAAGCGGACGACGAACGGAACCAGCCGTCGAACTCATGCTCGTTCGTGCAAGTGAGCGCGTAACGGATCATGACGCCACCTTGGCGGGCGCGGACACGGACGGCGCGTCGAAATTCTTGTCATGCTGAAGGCTCGGCACGCGGCCCCTTGCCTCGTCGATTTTTGCCGGATCGATCTCCGCCATGACGATGCCGGGCTCCGTGCCCGCCTCGGCAATGATCTCGCCCCATGGCGCGACGATGAGGCTGTGGCCGAAAGTCTCGCGGCCATTCTCATGCCGCCCGCCCTGCGCCGGCGCAAAAACGAAAGCGCCGTTCTCGATGGCGCGGGCGCGCAGGAGCACATGCCAATGCGCCTCGCCCGTCTGCCGCGTGAAGGCGGAAGGCACGGTAATGAAGCGCGCACCCGCATGGGCAAGCGCACGATAGAGATAGGGAAAGCGCAGGTCGTAGCAGACGGTCATGCCGAGCCGGCCCCAGGGCAGGTCGGCGACGATGGCCTCGTGGCCCGCATCGAAGTTGCGCGACTCGCGATAGCTTTCGCCGCCTGCAAGATCGACATCGAACATATGGATCTTGTCGTAACGCGCGGCGATGCGCCCATCCGGCGCGATCAGCAGCGAACGATTGGCGAGCTTTTCCGCCGCGACCTTGATCGGCAGCGAACCGATGAGCAGCCATTTCTTCCTGTCGCGGGCGAGCGCACGGAACCGCGCGAGCGCCATGTCTTCGTCCTCGCCCCGGGTCTTCTCGAAAAGAAGCTTCCGCTCCGCCTCCATGATCGAGGTGTTTTCGGGCGTCAGAATGAAATCCGCGCCCTCATCCGCCGCTTGCGCGATGAGCGCGGCCGCCGCCTCGACATTGGGCGCGACCTCCCGGCCTGCGCGCAACTGCACGCAAGCCGCGATGAAGGGACGATGGGCCGGGGCTGTCATGGTTCAGGCTGTGAGCAGCGGATCGAGCTTGCCGGCCCGATCGAGCGCATAAAGATCGTCGCAACCGCCCACATGGCTCCCGTTGATGAAAATCTGCGGCACCGTGTAGCCGCCATTGGCGCGCTTCGTCATCTCGTCGCGCTTGTCGGCATCCATGCCGACGTCGATTTCCTTGAAGGCGACGCCCTTTTCCGACAGCAGCGCCTTCGCCCGGAAACAATAGGGGCAGAGCATGGTCGTATAAATGGTGACGTCGGCCACGGGCTTCACTCCAGTAAATAGTCAGCCCGTATCATATAGTTACGCCTTCTCCGGGCACAACCCGGGCAAGCGCCAGCACGCGAACCTCCCGCGCGCCCGCCGCTTTCAGCGCCCGGGCGCAGGCATCGACCGTCGCCCCTGTCGTCACCACATCGTCGACAACGACCACCACCCGATTTTCGGCGAGGCTTCGCGCCTTTGCTCCGAGCCTGAACGCGCCTGCGACATTCCGCCGCCGCGCATCGCCCGATAGCCCGACCTGCGGCCGCGTCGCCCGCACGCGCTCGAGAAGCCCCGGCAGAAAGCGGACGCCGCTCAGCGCCGAAATATGCCGGGCAAGCTCCGCCGACTGGTTGAAGCGGCGCGAAAAGAGCCGCCGCCGGTGAAGCGGCACCGGCACGACGAAATCGGCATCGGCAAGGAGATCGGCCCCCGCTCGCGCCATCCAGCGGGCGAAGGCGGGCGCCGCCTCCATGCGGTCGGCATATTTGAACCTGAGCACGATCCGCGCGGCCGCATCGCCATAGCGCATCACCGCCCGCGCTTTCGTATAAGGCGGCGGCGAGGCGAGCGCGGCGGCGCTGACAATCTCGTCACCCCCGGCGGCATTGGGATCGAAGGGAAAGGGGACGCCCGTGACTGGACAGAAGGGCCGCTCGATGAACTCGACCTCGCGCCAGCAGGCCGCGCAAAGCGCGCCATGCGCCTCAATGCTCCTGCCGCAGGAAAGGCAGAGCGGCGGCAGCGCGATATCGGCAAGCCGCGCCAAATTAGAGGCGCGCGCCCTCGCCCATTCGCAGATGGCGGCGAGCGAGATCACTTTTTCCCAGGCAGGTTGGGCTCTTTGCCCAATCCCGACGCCCGGTGCACCGGCAGAAATGTTCCCATGTTTCCCCTCCTCGACCCGTCGAGCCTAGTCCGGATCGGACGATCCGCTCAACGGCGGGGTTCGCCGACTCCGGCCTTGCGAGGCAGGGCCTCCGCACCCATGATGCGCGCCATGCCGCCGAAAGCAGACAATCCCTCGCCGATGCTGGTCTTCGACCGCGCCCTCCATGCGCGCCGCCGCGCGCGGGCGGCCGCACGTTTTGCGGATCATGATTTCCTGGTCCGCCGCGTCGCCGAGGAATTCGCCGACAGGCTCGCCGCCGTGAACCGCGACTTTCCCCTGGCGCTCGACCTCGGCAGCCACGGGACCGCGTTTCAGGACATGAACCTCGCGCCCGGAAAGATAGGCCGCGTGGTTTCCACCGACCTCGCTCCGGCCATGCTCGCAAAGGGCCGCGGCCTCCGCGTCGCCGCCGACGAGGAACGCCTTCCCTTTCGCGATCGGAGCTTCGATCTTGTCGCTAGCCTTCTCTCGCTTCACTGGGTGAACGACCTCCCGGGTGCGCTCGTCCAGATCAGGCGCGCGCTCGTTCCCGACGGGCTTTTCCTCGGCGCGCTTTTCGGCGGCGAAACGCTGACCGAGCTTCGCCAGTCGCTCGGCGAGGCCGAGATCGAACTCGATGGCGGATTGTCGCCGCGCATATCCCCCTTCGCCGATCTGCGCGACATGGGCGCGCTGATGCAGCGCGCGGGCTTCGCGCTTCCCGTCGTCGATACCGACCGCGTGACCGTGCGCTACGACAATGCGCTGAAACTGATGGCGGAGCTGCGCGGCATGGGCGAAACCAATGCGCTGATCGAACGCCGCCGCACGCCGCTCCGCCGCGCGACGCTGCTGCGGGCCGCGGATATCTATCGGGAGAAATTCGGATTGGCCGACGGGCGCGTGCCCGCAACCTTCGAGATCGTCACCGTGACCGGCTGGGCGCCGCATGAGAGCCAGCAGAAGCCGCTCCGCCCCGGCAGCGCCACGTCACGTCTTGCCGATGCGCTCGGCACATCGGAGAACCCGGCCGGCGAAAAAACGCCGCCGCGCGATCGCGGGATCAGCTGAAAATGACGACGATCTTCTGAAACATCGCCGTCAGATTGGTACCCACCGAGGCCAGCGCCGTCGTGACCACCAGCGAGAATATCGCCAGCATCAGACCGTATTCGAGGGCCGTCGCGCCGCGCTCATCGGCGATGAACCTTTTGATCATCTGAAGCACTCCGCCCTTGCTCATCGAGGCCTCCTGGCCTTGTTGCCGCCCGGAGGCGCGCCGCCTCAAAGCAGGTCGAGAAGTACCGCCACCAGCGGTTCGTCCGCCGGCGGCATCGGGTAGTCCCGCATCCTTGCCGGACGAACCCATTCGAGCGCCTGACCTTCGAGGCCCCGGGCCGTCCCCTGCCAGCGCCTGCAAACATAGAGCGGCATCAGCAGATGAAAGTCCGTATACGTATGGCTCGCAAAGGCCAATGGCGCGAGACAGGCCCTTGCGACTTCGATGCCGAGCTCCTCGCGAAGCTCCCGGATCAGCGTCTCCTCGGGCGTCTCGCCCGCCTCGACCTTTCCTCCCGGAAACTCCCAGAGACCCGCAAGCGTCTTGCCTTCGGGCCGGCGGGCCAGCAAGACGCGCCCATCCGCATCGACGAGCGCGCATGCGGCAACCAGCAAAAGCCGTCTCGGTTGCTGCCTCGGCTCGTCTGTCATGCTCACATCATATCGTTAAGGATTGGTGCGGATTTACCCATAAATCCTTGGTTAAAACCGCTTCACCATCAGCTGCGATAATCGGCGTTTATGCTGATATATTCGTGCGTCAGGTCGCAGGTCCAAACGGTCGCCGCATGATCGCCGACGCCCACATCGACCTCGATGTCGATCTCGTCGCCCTTCATGTGCTTCGCCACCGGCTTCTCGTCATATCCGGGCACGGCTTCGCCGTCGCGGGCGACATCGACGCCGCCCATGCGGATCGCCAGCCTGTCGCGGTCCGCCGCCTCGCCCGACTTGCCGACCGCCATCACGATGCGGCCCCAATTCGCGTCTTCGCCGGCGATCGCCGTCTTGACGAGCGGCGAGTTCGCGATTGCAAGCCCGATGCGCCGCGCCGCCATATAGGTTTCCGCGCCCGAGACATGCACGCGGATGAACTTCGTCGCGCCTTCGCCGTCGCGCACGACCTGATGGGCAAGATCGAGCATCAGCCCGTCGAGCTGCTTGCGGAAATTCTTCAGCCGGTGATCGTCGGCGCTGGAAATGGGCGCCATGCCCTTCATCGCCGTGCCGGTGGCGAAGAGAAGCACGGTATCGCTGGTCGAGGTATCGCTGTCGACCGTGACCGAATTGAAGCTGTCCTGCACGCCGAGAAGGAGCAGCGTTTGCAGCACATGCGCGGGGATCGCTGCATCGGTGACGATGAAGACGAGCATGGTCGCAAGATCGGGCGCGATCATGCCCGATCCCTTGCCGATGCCGTTGATCGTCACCGTCGCACCTTCGATGACGGCATGCCGCGTCGCGACCTTCGGATAGGTATCGGTGGTCATGATCGCGCGCGCCGCTTCCGCCCAGCGGTCGGGTGCTGCCTTGCCGAGCGCCGCCTTGACGCCATCGACGACGAGCGCCGGATCGAGCCTCTGGCCGATGACGCCGGTCGAGGCGATGAAAACGTCATGCTTGCGGCAGCCGACGGCGGCGGCCGCCGCTTTCGCCGTCGCCTCGACGGTCTCGACGCCCGCCTTGCCGGTAAAGGCGTTGGAATTGCCCGAATTGACGACAACGACGCGGCCCTCGCCGGCATGCGCAATATTGGCGCGGCAATGAAGCACCGGCGCCGACGCCGTCTTCGATGTGGTGAAGACGCCCGCCGCCTGCGTGCCCTCCGGCATGCGGATCACGAGCACGTCGTCGCGGCCCTTGTATTTGATACCCGCCGCGGCCGTTCCGATATCGACGCCGGAAAGCGGCGGCAGTTTCTGGTAGCTCTTGGGCGCCAGCGGGGAAATCTTGTGGGCGGCCTTCTTCTTCGCCGCCGCTTTCGGCTTCGCCTTGAGTACGGGCTTCGCCTTGGGTGCAGGCTTCGCCTTTGCCTTGAGCGATGTCTTTTTCACCGCCGCCCGGGCGGCTTTCGCCTTGGGCTTGGCCTTCTTCGCCGCGGGCTTCGCTTTTGCCTTGGCTTTCGGTTTTGCCTTGCGCGTCATTTTCGCCATCGCCGCCGCTCCGTTCGATCGGATTATTGCTGATCGTCGTCCTGAGGCGCAGGCGCCGCCTGCGGCTGCTTGCCGTCGGCGCCGACGATCTCGATCTTCGCCTTCTTGCGCAAATCTTCCATGACCGACTGGCCCTGCTCGCGCGCCAGCTGCCGCATGATCTCGTCATGGGCCTCGTCAAGCGTCGGCGCCTTGGCCTTGCGCGTCTCGATCAACTTGATGATATGCCAGCCGAATTTGGTCTGCACCGGGTCGGAAACCTGGCCCGGCTTCAGCTTGAATACCGCATCGGCGAATTCCGGCACCATGTCGGCCTTCTTGAACCAGCCGAGATCGCCGCCTTCCTGGGAACTCGAATCTTTCGACTGCGCCTTGGCGACATCCTCGAACTTCTTGCCCGATCTGATTTCGGCGAGAATCTTCTCTGCCTCTTCCTTCGAGCCGACGAGGATATGCGCCGCATGCGCTTCCGTCTCCGGCGCGATCTTGGCGACGTGCTGGTCGTAATAATCCTTGATCGCCTTTTCGCCGACCTTGTCGCGCATCAGCTGGACCCAGTAGACGTCCCGCAGCGCCTTTTCGTCATAATAGGTCTCGCGCCGCTTCACTTCCGGATCGTCTTCGAGCTTCTTCGCCTTCGCCGCCTGCGACACGACGCGACGGTCGATCAGCATGCCGAGAAGATATTGGAAGCGGACTTCTTCGGGCAGGCGCGCAAGCGCCGGGCCCATTTCCTCATCCGCGAGCGCAATGTCGGAGAGCCTGATCGCCGTGCCGTTGACCTTGGCCACGACCTCGTCATTGCCAGCATCGGCTTCCGCCGCCAAGGCCGCCGATCCGGCGAAAACTCCCATTCCGAGGCCAAGGGCGAGAAGGCCGGCGGAAGCGAGGCGAAACGAGCGGCGCATGATGACTTTCCTGTAATGGAAGAACCGGCCGGCATTCCGGCGAAACCGGCCCCAAGGTCCGAAAAAGGGTCGAAACGGCGGCGCATGATGGAGCGCCGCGCGGCCTCGCACAAGCATCCCTTTGTTAAGAAACATATAGACTTGGCGGGTCCGGGCGGCACGGCCCCGAATGTGCCCTCACATTGACAATAACCCCCCTCCCCCTTACATCTCCTCAGTCTTTTCACCCGCCATATTTGCGACTTCGCAACTGCGTTTCGGGTAGCACGTCGGCCGTTTTCTTCGGTGTCGAGGGAGGCGGCGGCCCGCAAGAGGAATATGACCTGATGGCAAGTTTTGGCGCCCTTGCCAAACGATTTTTCGGCTCCTCCAACGACCGGAAACTCAAGGCCTATAAAGCGCGCGTTGAGGAAATCAACGCGCTTGAGCCCGCAATCTCGGCTCTGAGCGACGAAGGCCTGCGCGCCAAGACGACCGAATTCCGCGAGCGCCTCGCCGCCGGCGCCGAACTGGACGAGCTTCTGCCCGAAGCCTTCGCCACCGTGCGCGAAGCCGCCAAGCGCGCCCTCGGTCAGCGTCACTACGACGTGCAGCTCATCGGCGGCATGGTGTTGAACGACGGCAAGATCGCCGAAATGAAGACCGGCGAAGGCAAGACGCTCGTTTCGACCCTTGCGGCCTATCTGAACGCCCTGCCCGGCAAGGGCGTCCACGTCGTCACGGTGAACGACTACCTCGCCAAGCGCGACAGCGAATGGATGGGGCAGGTCTTCAGATTCCTCGGCCTTTCGGTCGGCGTCATCCTGCACGGCCTCGACGACAATGAGCGCCGCGAAGCTTATGCCTGCGACATCACCTACGGCACCAACAACGAGCTCGGCTTCGACTATCTGCGCGACAACATGAAATATCAGCTCCCCGCGATGGTGCAGCGCGGGCACGGCTTTGCGGTCATCGACGAAGTGGACTCGATCCTCGTCGACGAGGCGCGCACGCCGCTCATCATTTCAGGCCCCCTCGACGACAAGTCGGAGCTCTATCTCTCGATCGACGAGGTGATCCCCTTTATCGAGGCCGGCGATTACGACCTCGACGAGAAACAGCGCACGGTGAACCTGACCGAGGCGGGCAACGAAAAGATCGAAGGCGTCCTGCGCGAGCGCGGCATCCTGAAGGAAGGCTCGCTCTACGACATCGAAAACATCACCATCGTCCACCACATCCAGAACGCGCTCAAGGCCCACAAGCTGTTCCAGAAGGACAAGGACTACATCGTCAAGGGCGACAAGGTGATGATCATCGACGAATTCACCGGCCGCATGATGGAAGGCCGGCGCTATTCGGACGGTTTGCACCAGGCGCTTGAAGCGAAGGAACGGGTGCAGATCCAGCCCGAGAACCAGACGCTCGCCTCGATCACCTTCCAGAACTATTTCCGCATGTACTCCAAGCTCTCCGGCATGACCGGCACGGCGCTGACGGAAGCCGACGAGTTCATGGACATTTACGGCCTCGAAGTGATCGAGGTGCCGACCAACAGGCCGGTCGCACGCAAGGACGAGGACGATGAAGTCTATCGTTCGGCGCGCGAGAAATACGACGCCATCGTCCTTGAGCTGGAAGACTGCGCAAAACGCGGCCAGCCGGTTCTCGTCGGCACGGTGTCGATCGAAAAGTCCGAAACGCTTTCGGAAGTCCTGAAGAAGAAGAAGATCAAGCACAACGTGCTGAACGCGCGCTATCACGAGCAGGAAGCGCATATCATCGCGCAGGCCGGCGTGCCGGGCGCCATCACCATCGCCACCAACATGGCCGGCCGCGGCACGGACATCCAGCTCGGCGGCAATCTCGACATGCGCATCGCGGACGAGACGGCCGGCATCGAGAACGAGGACGCCCTCGCCCGCAAGATCGCCGAGATCAAGGCCGACATCGCCAAGAAGAAGGAGCTGGCCCGCGACGCCGGCGGCCTCTATGTCATCGGCACGGAGCGGCATGAAAGCCGCCGCATCGACAACCAGCTTCGTGGTCGCTCGGGCCGCCAGGGCGACCCCGGTCGCTCGAAGTTCTTCCTCTCGCTCGAAGACGATCTGATGCGCATCTTCGGCACCGACCGCATGGACGGCGTGCTTCAGAAGCTCGGCCTTCAGGAGGGCGAGGCGATCATCCATCCCTGGATCAACCGCGCGCTCGAAAAAGCGCAGCAGAAGGTCGAGGCGCGCAACTTCGACATCCGTAAGAACCTGCTCAAATATGACGACGTCATGAACGATCAGCGCCGCGCGATCTTCGATCAGCGCGTCGAACTGATGGAAACCGAAGACGTCAGCGAGACGGTTTCCGACATGCGCCGCCAGACGATCGACGCCCTCGTCACCAGGCATATTCCCGAAAAGGCCTATGCCGAACAATGGGACGTGGCGGGCCTGAAGGAAGCGGTCAACCACGATCTCGCGCTCGACCTGCCGATTGCCGAATGGGCCGAGGAAGAAGGCATCGCCGACGACGAAATCCGCGAACGCCTTTACGCCGAATCCGACCGCGTCATGGCGGCCAAGGCCGCCCAGGCCGGCCCGCAGCTCATGCGCCAGGTCGAAAAGGCGGTCCTGCTCCAGACGCTCGATCATCACTGGCGCGAGCATCTGATGATGCTCGATTATCTGCGCCAGGCCGTCGGCCTTCGCGGCTATGCCCAGCGCGACCCGTTGAACGAATACAAGTCGGAAGCCTTCGAACTTTTCGAAAGCCTGCTGACGCGCCTGCGCGAAGACGTGACGCGCCAGTTGATGACGGCGCAATTCGTCACCGAGGCCCCGAGACTCGAAGACACGCCGCTGCCCGAGATGCATGCGCACCACGTCGACCCCTTCACGGGCGAGGATGACGCGGCGCAGGCCGAAGCGGCGGCGGCGAAGCGCCCGGTGAGGAACGACCCGGGCATTGCCGCCGATCCCAAGAACCCCGCCACCTGGGGCAAGACGCAGCGCAACGCGCTATGCCCCTGCGGCTCGGGCAAGAAGTTCAAGCATTGCCACGGCACGCTTGCCTGACGCAGGCGGGCATTTCGGTCATTCATGGCGGCAGTGAAATTCACTGCCGCCATTTCTTTTGGACGGCCTCCGGACCGCGGAGGCTCGTTTCAGACGTCGCGCGCGGCCTCGACCGCGCGCAGATCCTCCTGATAGGTCTGGCCGGCCCAGTAGTAATGCACAGCCGCCCAAACGCCGATGAAAGACGTGCCGAAAAGCGCCCAGCGAAGACTCTCGACACCGAAATAGGGCGTCAGAAAATCGCTCAAAAGGCCGACGGTCAAAGGCCCGAAGCCGAGCGCGATGAAGTTCAGCACGAACAGCATGACGGCCGAGGTAAGCGCCCGCATATGGAGCGGCGTAAGGCTCTGGATCATGGCGAAGCTCGGCCCGAGATAGAAGGCGCCGAGCACCGATGAGACGACGTAGATCGGGATCATCAGCCAAAGGTCCGACGACATGTAGAAGACGATGAAAAGCGGCATGCCGAGAATCTTCGCCACCGCGATCACCCAGGAATTCCAGCGCATGTCGCGGCGCGAGAAATAATCGGCGAGGAAACCGCCGAGAAGCGCGCCGACGCCGCCGACAAAGCCCGCAATGATGCCGAAGATGAGACCAACGCTCTGCGCCGACATGCCGAGGCTGCGCTGGAAAAAGGACGGGCCGAAAATGAGCCCGCCATAGCCGACGAATGAAACGAGCGTGAGGCCGATGGTGATGTGCCGGGCGGATTTTGTCCGCCAGAGATGCTTCACGACCTGGATCAGGTTCGATTTGAGCTGGGCGTCATGCGCGAGCCCGTCGGCGCGGCCCCGCAAGGGCTCCTTGATCGTGAACCGCACGAGAAGCGCAATGAGCAACCCCGGGAGTCCGACGACATAGAAGGTCATGCGCCATCCATAATGCTGCACGACATAGCCGCCGACGACGAGGCCGACCATCGCGCCCGCATAGACGCCGACCGAATAAAAGGCCATGGCCGTCGAGCGGCTTTCCTTCGGATAGAGATCGGCGATCATCGAATGCGAGGGCGGGCTCGACCCCGCTTCGCCGATGCCGACGCCGATCCGCGCCGCCAGCAGATGCGAGAAATTCGTCGCGAGGCCGCAGGCAGCCGTCATCAGACTCCAGACGGTGATGGCGAGCGAGATGATGTTGCGCCTGTTGCCGCGATCGGCCCACATCGCGATCGGCACGCCGAGCGTCGCATAGAAAAGCGCAAAGGCGAGACCGGACAGAAGTCCGAGCAGCGTGTCGCTGACATGGAACTCGTTCTTGATCGGTTGGAGAACGATATTGACGATGCCGCGATCGACATGGCTCGACATATAGGCAAGCGTCAGAATGATGAGCGCGTAATGCCGGCCGAGGAAACTGCCGCTTCGCCCGCCGGCTTCCAGCCCGCCGATGGGCACGCGCGCACTCTCCGCTGTTTCTTGAGACATATCCCTCTCCCCGAATATTTCTGATTATGTTTTGTCCCACCTTAGAGGCGCTATGCCGCTGCGGCAATCGCGCCTTGCTTGCGGGCGCGCCTGCGCCTGCCATAATGCGCGCCAACAAGAACAGCGTTATCGGAGGACCCGTCATGGCCGCGCCAACACCCTTCAGGATCGACATTCCGCAAGGAACGCTCGACGCCATCGCCGCGAAGGTTCGCGCCTATGAATGGCATGAAATGCCGGAGATCGCGCCCGGCGCGGACCGCTGGGCCTATGGCACCGACATGACCTATATGCGCGAACTTTGCGACTACTGGCTGAAGGGCTACGACTGGCGCAAGGCCGAAGCGAACCTCAATCGCTTCCCTCAGTTCAAGGCGCAGGTCGACGGTTACGAAATACACTTCATCCATGTGAAGGGTTCGGGCGCCAATCCTGAAACGCTGCTTCTCACCCATGGCTGGCCGGGCTCTGTCTTCGAATTCTTCGACGTGATCGAGCCGCTGGCGCATCCGGAGAAGTTCGGCGGCAAGGCGGAAGACGGCGTCAATGTCGTCGTGCCATCGCTGCCGGGCTACGGCTTTTCCGGCAAGCTGAAAAAGCCCATCGGCCCGCGCGGCACGGCGGCGCTCTGGGACAGGCTGATGCGCGAAACGCTCGGCTATGACACCTACATCGCCCAGGGCGGCGACTGGGGCGCGGTCGTCACCGGTAATCTCGGCCATCTGCACAGCAAGGCCAAAGGCGGCGGCTGCAAGGCGGTCCACATGAACATGTGGGGCATTCGTCCGGCCGTCATGCCCGAAACGGAAGCCGAAAAGCAGTGGGCGGCGGGCGCGGCCATGACCTTCGAGCTCGAAGGCGCCTATCTGCGTCTCCAGATGACGAAGCCGCAGACGCTCTCCTACGGCATGATGGACAGCCCCGTGGGCGCGGCCGCATGGATCGTCGAGAAATTCAACGGCTGGTCCGACCGCCGCGGCGCGGACGGCAAGGAGCACATCGAAAACGCCTTCACCAAGGATCAGCTCCTCACCAGCGTCATGATCTATCTGGTGACGAAGACCTTCAACACCGCGACCTGGTTCTATCGCGGCCTCTTCGAGGAAGGCGGCAACGGCATGGCGCCTGGCGAGAAGATCGAGGTGCCTGTTGGCGTCGCCAATTTCCCGAAGGAGTTCCTCACCTTCCCGCCGCGCACGATGGTCGAAAAGGCCTGCAATGTCGTGCACTGGACCGACTTCGCGCATGGCGGGCATTTCGCGGCGCTCGAAACCGGCAAGGTCTTCGCCGACGACGTGCGCGCTTTCGTCAATCGGATAAAGGCCGGAAAGTGACCCACCGCATCGTCCCCGCCGATCCCTTCAAGGTGCATGTGCCGGAAGAGGAACTGCAAGACCTGAAGCGCAGGCTCCAGCGCACGCGCTTTCCCAACGAGCCGCTCGGCAACGAACATTGGGCATATGGAACGAGCCTCCCCTATATGGAGGAACTCGTGGAAACCTGGCGCGACGACTTCGACTGGCGCAAACAGGAGGCGGCCCTCAACCGCTTCCCGCAATATCGGGCCACGCTGACGGATGAAGACGGCGAGGATCACGAGATCCACTTCATCTATGAGCGCGGCTCGGGCGCAAACCCGGTGCCGCTCATCCTGACGCATGGCTGGCCGTCGACCTTCCGCGAGTTTCTCGACGTGGTCGATCCGCTCGCCCATCCCGAAAAATACGGACGGCAAGGCCCTGCCTTCGACGTGATCGTGCCCTCGCTCATCGGTTATGGCTTCTCGTCGAAACCGCGCATTCCGATCGGCCCGACGGCCATCGCCGATCTCTGGCACCGGTTGATGACGGAAGTGCTGGGCTACGACAAATATGCGGCGCAGGCCGGCGACTGGGGGAGCTTCGTCACGTCCCGCCTCGCGCTTCAGCATGCCGATAGCCTGCTCGGCATCCACCTGACCATGCTGCCGCTGCGGCCTTACATCAAACATCCCGATCAGCCGCCGGTGAGCGAGGAAGAAAGCCGCTGGATCAAGGAAATGCAAAGCTGGTGGCGGCAGGAAGAGGGCTATCGCTCGATCCAGTCGACAAAGCCCATGGCGCTTGCCTTCGCACTCATGGACAGCCCCGCCGGCCTCGCGGGCTGGCTCGCCGACAAATATTACCGCCTCGGCGACACCGACAAGTCGCACACGATGGCGGGCATGATCGCGCGTTTTCCCTTCGACACGATCCTGACCCAGCTCTCGATCTACTGGTTCACGGGCACGATCAATTCGGCGAACACACTCTACAAGGCCGGACCGGCCGAAGGATCGGGCGCGCTCAAGCCCGGCCAGAAAGTCGCCGTGCCGACCGCCTATTCGGAATATCCGATGGACACGCTGCCGCTGACGCCGCGCTCATGGGCGGAACGCGGCTACAACATCGTCCGCTGGCGCATCATGGACAAAGGCGGCCATTTCGCGGCGATGGAAGAGCCGGAGCTCTTCGCCGATGACGTGCGCGACGCCTTTGCTGAAATGGGGCTCGGCTAAATCCAGTCCGGAACGCCCGCGCCGATATCGAGCCATTCGGTCTTCTCGAACTGAAGAATCTTGTATCCGCCTTTTTCGTAGCCGACCGTCTCGATCTGCTCGAAATAGGAAATGATCATGAAATGGCCTGAGCTGGCATAGAACATCGGCAGCGTCAGCGCCTCGGTGCGCGCGATGAGACCCGTCGCATTGCGCGACCTGAGCACCGAGCACCGCCCGCAAGGCTGGCCGATCTGCGCGTCGACAAGCTTGAGATAGGGCGCTTTTGCTTCGGGCGCGATGACGTCGAGATAGTTCCGGCCCGTCAGGTCGACGCCCATGCCCCGGGCGACGCCCGTGCCGATGAGCCGAAGATCGATCCGTTCGTGTGACCAGACTTCGAGAAGCGTGATGGCCGGCATGAGATTGGCGATGGCCGGCGGATTGAATGACTTGCGGTCCGGGATCAGTCCGACCTTGGGCAGACTGTTCCAATAGTCGAAGAAGCGCCTGGCGCCGACAGTGCTGAAGACATCGTGGTCTGCCTGCATGGTCCGGACCTTCCGCAACCCGCGCTTGCGCCGGGCCTGTATCCGATAATCGGCGCGACTATTGAAGCAATTAAGCTGCTCCAAATCAAATGGAACGAACGGGAACTTGGCCGAAAACTGCCTGTCCTCAAGAAATAAGGGTGTCAGGCTCCGTAAACTGAACAAAAAACCGGGTGACGACTTCAGACCGGACCTTAATCAGCCGGCACTTGGCCTGTTCACCGCCAACTGCGCCGCGAAGGCGCGCTTGTAGGCGGGCCTCGTTTCGCCGCGGGCCACATAGGCGGAGAGATTCGGAAACTCATCCAGCATCCCCGACGCCTTCAGCCTGAGCAGCACGGACACCATCATCAGGTCGCCCGCGCTGAACGCACCGTCGAGCCAGCCGGCATCGCCAAGGCGGCGGGAAAGTTGGCCGAGCCGGTCGCGGACGCGATTCTCGACGAGAGGCATGCGTTGCCCGGACCAGGGCTTGTCGCCCTCAAGAAGCCGGGCGTTTGCGAGTTCGAGAATCGGCGGCTCCACCGTGTTGAGCGCGGCGAACATCCATGTGATCGCGCGCGCCCGGGCATTGGCATCCTCCGGCAACAGGCCCGCATGGCGCTGCGCGATATGGAGCACGATCGCCCCCGTCTCGAACAGGCCGAGATCGCCCTCCTCATAGGTGGGAATCTGCCCGAAAGGATGAAGCGCAAGATGCGCGGCTTCCTTCATCGCACCGAACGAAACGAGACGAACCTCATAAGGTTGTCCCACCTCTTCCAGCGCCCAGCGAATGCGCGTATCGCGCGCCAATCCCTTGCCGCCATCGGGCGAAGTTTCAAAGGCGGTAATGGTGATGGTCATCGTGAGGCCCTTATTCGGCCGAATCGATCGGCAGCGGGCTGGCGGCCTAGCTCAACGCGGAAATCGTTATCCGTCGGTCCGGTCGATGAGGTCCAACCCTAGACGACGCCCACGCGGCCCATGGCGAGGAATTTCTCTCTCCTCAGCCGGCGGAGCGTTGCCGCGTCGAGCTTTTCAAGCCCGCGCAACTCTTCTTCGAGCGCGTCGCCCGTCTCCTTGATCATCTGCGCGCGCTCGCGATGCGCGCCGCCGATGGGTTCGGGCAGAACCCGGTCGACCACGCCGAGCTGGTGCAGGTTCTGCGCGGTGATCTTCATGGCGGCGGCCGCGTCCTTCGCCTTGTCGGAGCTGCGCCACAGGATCGAGGACGCGCCTTCCGGCGAAATGACGCTATAGACCGAATGTTCGAGCATCAGCACCCGGCTGCCGCAGGCGATGCCGATGGCGCCGCCGGACATGCCCTCGCCGATGATGACGGAAATGAGCGGCACGCCGAGCGAGAGGCACCGGTCGGTCGAGCGCGCAATGGCTTCGGCCACGCTGCGCTCTTCGCTTTCCATGCCGGGATAGGCGCCCGACGTGTCGGCTAGCGTGACGACGGGAATGTCGAATCGCTCGGCCAGCGTCATCAGCCGGATCGCCTTGCGGTAGCCCTCGGGCCGCGCCATGCCGAAATTGTGCTTGATGCGGCTCTGCGTGTCCGAGCCTTTTTCATGGCCGATGAACATGACGGACCGGCCACGGAAATTGCCGATGCCGCCGACAATGGCCATGTCCTCGCCGAAAACGCGGTCGCCGCCAAGGGGCGTGAAGTCCTCGACCAGACGTTCGACATAATCGATGAAATGCGGCCTGCGCGGGTGGCGCGCGACCTGCACCTTCTGCCAAGGCGTCAGCGAGCTGTAGCTTTCCTGAAGAAGCTGGGCGGCCTTCTGCTCAAGCTTGGCCACTTCATCCGCGATGCTGACGGTCGGGTCGTTCGCAGCCAGAAGCCGCAGCTCCTGAACCTTGCCCTCCAGTTCCGCAATCGGCTTCTCGAAGTCGAGATATGTGTGCATCGCGCTCCGGAAGCTCCTGCCGACCAACCCTGAATTTACACCGGGCCCGGCTCTTTTCCTCAGGAATTGCGCGGCACACTGGCGGCTGAAGGCCCCCTTGTCAACCGCCTGGGAAGGCCAGCCGCAGCCCTTTGCCGGGCCCTTGGGTTAACGGCTGGCGGCCCCTGTCACAAATCCGGGCCCGGCGCCGTCTTCAATGGCAAGGGCGGTTTTCCGCCGCCGGAGCCTCCGGGAACCTCCCCGGAAAGCAAAAGGAGTACGCAAATGCCCGTTGCCCCTGCGGCTAACCTACGCCATGCCGCGCTGAAGCGCGGCCTGCTCGGGCTGCTGGCCGCCGCAACCGCCGCCAATGCTCTCTACATGTTGGCCGACCCGCTCGGCTGGTATGGAGCGGTCGCGGGCGTGCCGGACACCGGCCCCTTCAACCCTCACTTTGTCCGAGACATCGGCGTCGCCTATCTGACGCTTGCCCTGATGATCGCGGCCGCCGCCCGCTGGCCCGGACAGGCCTTCACCCTGCTCGCCGCCGTCACGACCTATCTGGGCCTCCATGTTCTGCTGCATGTCTGGGACGTGGCGGCGGGACGCCTGCCCGTCGACCACCTGATCATGGACATTCCCGGTGTCCTGCTGCCCGCTCTCGCGACTGCGGCGCTGGCATGGTGGCTCCGCGGCGACCGGGCCTGACCTCGCAACCTGACGACAGGAGTTGCACATGCTGAAAGCTCTCATCGAATTCGGTCTTCGCCGCGGCGAAAGGCAGACCGGCGAGAACGCGGATTTCGCCCGCGAAATCTACGACGCCGCACCCGGTGGTTTCTGGCGCTTCGGCTTCTTCATTCCGATGAGCCGCTATCGCAAGGTCGTCCCCGCAGAGGCCTTCGCGGTGGCAAAGATCGCCGCCGTGCATGCCGAAGACTGTGGGCCTTGCCTCCAGACAGCCGTCAATCTCGCGACCGCGGACGGCGTCGCGCCGGAAATCATTCGCGCGGCGGTGACGCGCGACCTGGGCGCCCTGAGCGAACGCACCCGCACCGCCTTCGAATTCGCCGAAGCGGTCGTCACCCGCGACATTCGCAGCGAGGAATTGCGGCCCCTCATCGAGCGCTGGTGGGGCAAGGCGGGCGTCGTCGAGCTTGCGCTGGTGATCGCCGCCACGCGCGTCTTTCCAACCGTGAAGCGCGCGCTCGGCCACGGCCAGGCCTGCTCACGCGTCGTCATAGGCCGGGAAACGGTACGCGCCGAACTTCCGCCACCCCAGGCCGCCTGATCGGTTAGACTTGGAGCATGGACATGCAACGCCAGCACGCCAGCGCAGCCGGAACGGCGGAAGCCATTTTCGCCCGCCATCGGTCGCGCATCTTCGCCGTCGCCTATCGGCTCACCGGCACGGTGAGCGATGCCGAGGACGTGGTGCAGGAAACCTGGCTGCGCTGGACCCGCACCGACCCTTCGGACATCAATTCGCCCGAAGCCTGGCTCGTCACGACGGCGGGACGCCTCGGGATCGACCACTTGCGCCGCGTCAGGGCGCGGCGCGAATCCTATGTCGGCCCCTGGCTGCCTGAACCCATCGTCGAGATTGCAGGCCGCATGCCCGAGCCGACGCCGGAAGACAGGCTTTCTCTCGCCGACGACGTGTCGATTGCGCTGCTGCATGTGCTGGAGCGCCTCGCGCCCGAGGAGCGCGCAGCCTTCCTGCTGCACGAGGCTTTCGACTACGGCTATGGCGAGCTTTCCGCCCTGCTCGGAAAATCGGAAGCGGCCTGTCGGCAGATCGTCAGCCGCGCGCGCCGCCGCGTGAGCGACGACCGGCCTCGTTTCGACGCGAGCGCCGGAGAGCACCGGCGTCTGGCCAATGCCTTCAGCCGCGCGCTGGCGACGGAAAATCCGGGCGCACTGATCGCCTGCCTGCGCGACGACGCGGTGCTCTATTCAGATGGAGGCGGCAAGGCGGCCGCGGCGCTCAATCCGATATACAGCGCCGACCGCATCGCGCGCTTCTTCGTCGGCATCAGCAAAAAGGCTGCAATCGAAATTGCGCCGGAATCCGTCATCGTCAACGGCAAGCCGGGCTTTGTGCTGCTGACGGAGGGACATGTCCACTCGGTCGCATGTCTCGACATAGACGAGAACGGGCGAATCGCGACGATCTTCGTCATGCGCAATCCCGACAAGCTCGCCCGCGCCGCCGCCGCGCTCGGCCGCCCTTTGCTTATGCTCTAGGCCGCGCGTCTCTGTCGGGGTTTGTGTCCCCTCAGGACACCGTTTCCTTCTTGGCCAGCGGATGATGCTCTTGGACGAGCGCCTTCAGCCTGCCGTCGAGGACATGGGTGTAGATCTGCGTCGTCGAGATGTCGGCATGGCCGAGCATCTGCTGGACGGCGCGCAGATCGGCGCCGTTGGCGAGGAGATGGCTCGCAAAGGCGTGCCTGAGCGTATGCGGCGAGACACGCGCGGGATCGAGATGAGCGGCGATCGAAAGCTCTTTCAGAAGCTGGGCGAAGCGATGGCGCGTGAGATGCCCCTGACGTCCGCGCGAGGGAAAGAGCCAGGGTGAAACAGTGTCGCCGAGCCTGACGACGCGAAGCGGCAGATACTCGTCGATGGCGAGCCGCGCAGCTTCGGAAAGGGGCACGAGACGCTCGCGCCCGCCCTTGCCGCTGATGGTGAGGAAACGTCCGTCGCCCTTGGCCGCCGACAGCGGCAGTCCGACAAGCTCCGAAACGCGAAGCCCCGTCGCATAGAGCACTTCCATCAGGCAGACGAGCCTTGCGCGCTTATAGGCCCGCACCGCTTCTTCCTGCGAGCGGCCGTCTTCGGCCAGACGCGCCGCGGCGAGAAGCCCGTCGACCTCCTCGACGGAGAGAGTCTTCGGCAGAGGCCGCGCCCGGCGCGGGCCCTCGATCGCTCCGCAAGGATCGTCCGTCCGCACGCCGTCGGTATAGAGAAAGCCGTGAAACTGGCGAATGGCCGAAAGCCGTCTCGCCGCGGTGGAGGCCGACAGCCCCTGCGCGGAAAGACTCTCGAGATATTCGCGAACGTCCATCGTTTGCGCTTCCTCGATGGCCTTCGAACGCGTTCCGAGGAAAGCAGCGAAGTCCTTCAGATCGCGCTGATAGGCATCGAGCGTGTTGCGCGCCGCGCCTCGCTCGGCACTCAGCATTTCGAGGAAAGCATCGATGTGATGCCTGCCGCGGTCTTCATTCGAAAGGGGCTCATATGACATGGAACTTCACCCGGGTCCGGCGTGACTGCGCCCCATCAAAGCCTCGGTGGCGAGGCGCCGCGCCTCACCATCGAGATGTACAGCTCTGAGGCTTGATACGCTTTGCGCAAGTGCTTGACGGTCTGCGCGATCCGGCCCCCCAGGCCCGATTGCCACCAGCGACAGCAGCACAACTTCTCCGACGGACCCCTTCAGCCCCGCCGCGTGAAGTTGGTTCAACAATGCCTCCGGCGCGCCCTGACTTTTCGGCGCCAATGGCAAGGCGTCGAGAACGGGCTGCGGCAGAGGGTATCCCTGCGCGTCGAGAAGCATGGCTTCGAGCGCGCCGAAATTCTGGTTCGCCGCGACGCCGGAGCGCAGGTCGGCGACGATATCGGCCGCGACCTGATCGGGATCGCCGCCGGGGCCCTTGGGATCGCTGATGCGCATCAGCGCGCCGAGAACGCGCGCCTCGCGACCGAGCGACCCGCCGACCGGTTCGAGACCGGCCTGCGCGCCCGCGGGTGGAACGCTGGCAGACCCGACAAGCGCATACCACGACTGGGCCTGCGAACGGTCGCCGGCGAGAAGGAAGGTCCGCACCGCGACCGGCGCGAACATGCGAAGCGTGGGCGAAGGCGTCAGCTGCTTGATCATCGGCAGCAACACAGCCGTCGTCGCGGCGGAAAGTCCGACGCTGTCGCCCGTGGCGAGGAAGGTGCTCATGAGCTCGGCGCGATCGACGGGCGAGACTTCGGCGTCGATCGCCTGAAAGAGCAAGGCCCGGCGAAGCTCCTGCGAGGCGGGATAGGTGCCCGCCTTGACGCCGTCGATGTCGTCGGCGGTGAACTTCGGCAGCCGGTAAAGCGCGGCGAGGTCTTCGCCCTTGATGAGCCCGTCTGCCGCCGCATGCTCGCCAGCGCCGATGCGCGCCTCGACGGAGAGTTTCCCGTCCTTCGACAGATCGGCAAGCATCGCCGGCGGCACCATCGCGGCCGCATTCTTGGGCAGATCGCGCCCGGCCAGCTTGTAAAAGGCGACGTCGAGAATATCGAGCTTCTTAGGCTCCGCCGCCTTGAGCTTCACGCCGTCGGAGGCCTGATAGGCGAGCGAGAAGAAAAGCGGATCGTCGAGCGCTTCCTCGCGCGCAAGGTCGAGCGTCAGCCCGGCCGCGGTCTTGTTGCCGGACGAAATCTGGCAATAGGCGGAAAGCTTCAGCGTAAAGGCAGCCGTCTCGTCATGGGCGGGATCGCTGCCGGTCGGAAGATCGGCAAGCGCCGCGCAGGCGTCCTGCGTCTTGCCCGTGGCAAGCGCCGCTTTCGCACGCGCGACGACCACGGCAGGCGTTTTGTCGGCTTGCGCGCTGCGCCCGAGCTCGGCGGCGAGATCCGCATGGCCCGATGCGATCAGCCGGTCGAGACGGAGAGCGAGCAGCGAGGTGCCGCTCGCTTCGCCCTCGGGCGGCGTCGCGCTCGTCAGCAGCAGGCGGCGGGAAAGATCGTCAACGGCGGGCGAGCCGGTTGCGACCGGCATGACCGCCAGATAGGTATCGACATCGGCCCGCGTTGCGCCAAGCCACATATTGGTGCCGAAACCGCCGTCGTTTTCACCGATAAGGCCGGCGGACGAGGCGTCGACGCCCTGAAGCGTGCCGATGGTGATGCCAGAATTGCTGCGGCCGGGAACCGGGGTGACGGCCTGCAAGCCGCCATCGACCGCGTTCTGGCCGGCGGGAAAGGCGCTGTTGACCGAAGGCGCGCCGGGCATCGTCGCGCCGAAGCCTTGCGGCACGATGCTTTGCGGACCCGCCGCCAGCCCCGTCGGCGCGGGCGCCTTCGACACCGGATCGCCCGTTTCACTGACGGGCGTCATCGACGATGCGGGTGCAGCAGCGGGTGGCGGAGCCAGTGGTTGCGGAGAGAGAGGCTGCGGCTGCGGCTGTGGCTGTGACAGCGAAGAATCGGGCGCCGCCCCTGCAGGCATGGTTCCCAGAACGCCCGCCGAAGCCGACGCGACGAGCACCACCGTGACCAGAAGACCCGCTCCCAGCCCGACGCGCAGATCAACGACAGCAGGCTTGCTGCGCCTAGCGGGGAAACTGACCATCCGGCAGGACTTTCTCAACAGTCTGAGTGGTCGGCTGAACCGACTGACCGAGATAAACAAGCCCGCCGACGGCAGCCACCGAAAGGATGGCAAATACAGCAAGCACGCGAACAGCACCGTTCATTCTTACTTTGTCCTTCTGGCTACCCCAGCTCTTCGCCGAGCGGACCTCTGATTTTCCATTTATGCCCGGCTTGCGGCGAAATTTGGGCGCAATAACGGCATGGGTGCTATATCTGGGCTTCCCGGGTAAGGAAATTTGCACCCCTGCCATCCGAATCCTGATCGGATAGAATGGCTATTTGCCTGACGGGGCGGCCGAATTCACCCAAAAAGCTCCGGATTGGGCCGGAATTGGCGGATTTTTGGCCGCCGGAAGGACGATCGAAGGACCGATGACCGCCGAGACGACAAAAGATGCGCCCTGGATGGACGGCCGGGGGGAGCGCGAAGAAGTGTCGCAGGCACCCGGCTCCGGCGAGCGCTCCATCGTGCTGGTCGGCCTGATGGGCGCGGGCAAGACGACGGTCGGCCGCCGCCTTGCGCAAAAGCTCGGCCTGCCCTTTGTCGACACGGACGCCGAAATCGAACGCGCCGCCGGCGAAACCATCCCCGAAATTTTCGAACGCCACGGCGAGGCCGCCTTCCGCGACGGCGAACGGCGCGTGATCTCGCGCCTCCTGGAAAACGGGCCGCAGGTGCTCGCAACCGGCGGCGGCGCCTTCATGGACGACACTACACGGGCGAAAATCGCCGCCCGCGGAATTTCCGTCTGGCTGCGCGCCGATCTTGACGTGCTGATGCGCCGGGTTGCGCGGCGCTCCAACCGGCCGCTTCTGAAGCAGGACGACCCGCGCCGCGTCATGGAACGGCTGATCGCCGAGCGTCATCCGGTCTATGCCGAAGCCGACATCACCATCGACAGCCTCGAAGGTCCGCACGAGGCGGTGGTCGACGATGTGCTCGCCAGGATCGAGGAATATCGCAAAGCGCATTCGGAGGCGACAAGTTGAGCGATGCCGTGAAGACAGTCCGCGTCGATCTGGCCGATCGCGGCTATGACATTCTCGTCGGCCCGAACCTGATCGCGCGCGCAGGCGAGCATCTGAAACCGCTGTTGCGCCGGGCCCGCGTCGCCATCGTGACGGACGAGACGGTCGCACGCCTCCATCTTCCCGCCCTTCAGGCCTCGCTCGACGGCGCGCGCATTCACCACGACGCGAAAATCCTGCCCCAAGGCGAAGGCACGAAATCCTTCGCTGAACTCCAGCGCCTGACGGAATGGCTGCTCGAGGCCGGCGTCGAGCGCGGCGACCTCGTGCTTGCACTGGGCGGCGGTGTCATCGGCGATCTCACCGGCTTTGCCGCATCCATCACCCGGCGCGGCGTCGACTTCGCACAAATTCCGACGACGCTTCTCTCTCAGGTCGACAGTTCCGTCGGCGGCAAGACCGGCATCAACACGCCGCAGGGGAAAAATCTCGTCGGCGCCTTCTATCAGCCGCGCATCGTGCTGGCCGATACGGGCGCCCTCGAAACGCTTCCCATGCGCGAGCTGATGGCGGGCTACGCCGAGGTCGTCAAATACGGCCTGATCGACGATCGTCCTTTCTTCGACTGGCTCGAAACCAATCTCGACGCGATCAAAAATGGCGACGTGGCCGCGCGCACCTATGCCATCGTCAAAAGCTGCCAGGCCAAGGCCGCAATCGTCGCCAAGGACGAGCGCGAGAGCAATGTCCGCGCGCTCCTCAATCTCGGCCACACATTCGGCCACGCCCTGGAAGCGGCGACGGGCTTCTCCGACCGCCTCGTCCATGGCGAGGGCGTCGCCGTCGGCATGGCGCTCGCATTCGACCTTTCGGCAAGGCTCGGCCTCTGCTCCGGTCAGGATGCAATCCGCGTCCGCCGCCACCTTGAGCGCGCAGGCCTTCCTTCCCGGCTCGCCGACGTGCCGGGCACGCTTCCCGACGCCGAAGGTCTCATCGCGCTGATGGGCCAGGACAAGAAGGTCGTCGACGGCAAGCTCACCTTCATTCTCGCCCGCGGCATCGGCGAGGCGTTCATCACGCGCGACGTCGATCCCGCGGCCCTTCGCACCCTGCTGGAGGAAAGAGAGACGGCCTGATGTTTCCCCTAAGCCTCTGGCTCACCATCGGCGCGGTCGTGGTTCTGATCGCCCTGTCGGGATTTTTTTCAGGGTCTGAAACGGCGCTCACCGCCGCGTCGCGCGCGCGCATGAACCGGCTGGCCGAAGAAAAGAACCGCCGCGCCGGACTTGTGCTGAAGCTGACGGAAGACCTCGAACGCCTCATCGGCGCGCTTCTGCTCGGCAACAACCTCGTCAACATTCTGGCCTCGGCGCTCGCGACCAGCGTCTTCGTCTCCGTCTTCGGCAGCGCCGGCGTCTTCTACGCAACCGCCCTGATGACGGCGCTCGTCGTCATCTTCGCCGAGGTCATGCCGAAAACCTATGCGATCACCAATACGGACCGCTTCGCGCTCGCCGTGGCGCCGCTCGTGCGGATCGTGCTCTGGGTTTTCGCCCCCGTCACCGTGGCGGTGCGCTTCATCGTGCGCGGCGTGCTCGGCATTTTCGGCGTCGATGTCAGCGAAACCGCGCATGTTCTCTCGCCGCATGAGGAACTGCGCGGCGCGATCAACCTCCATCACCTCGAAGGCGGCGTCGTCAAGCGCGACCGCGACATGCTGGGCGGCATTCTCGATCTGCGCGACCTCGAGGTCGGCGACATCATGGTTCACCGCAAGTCGATTGAAATGATCGACGCCTCGATCCCGAACAGCGACATCATCGCGCAATTCCTGGCGAGCCCGCACAGCCGCATGCCGCTCTGGCTCGACGAACCGGAAAACATCGTCGGCGTGCTTCACGTCAAGGACCTGCTGCGCGCGCTCGCAAGCGTCGGCTGGAGACCGGACGACATCCGCATTCTCGACATTGCGGCAAAGCCCTGGTTCGTACCCGATACGAGCCTGCTTGAAGACCAGTTGAACGCCTTCCTCCGCCGCAAGTCGCACTTCGCGCTGGTGGTCGACGAATATGGCGCGCTGATGGGCCTCATCACGCTTGAGGACATTCTGGAGGAAATCGTCGGCGACATTTCCGACGAACACGACGTCGAGCGCTCCCGCGTGCGCATCCAGCCGGACGGCTCCGTCATCGTGTCGGGCTCGATGCCCATCCGCGACCTGAACCGCAAGTTTGAATGGCGGCTGCCCGACGAGGAGGCGACGACGATCGCCGGTCTCGTCATCCACGAGGCGCGCACCATTCCCGAGGTCGGGCAGGCCTTCAATTTCTACGGCTTCAAGTTCGAGGTGCTGCGCCGCCAGCGCAATCAGCTCGCCGTGCTGCGCGTCACCCCGCCGCAACCGAAGATGCAGGCGGCGGATTAGGCCTCGCTCTCGGCCTTCGCGGCCTCCTCCGGCGTCAACGTCGTCAGCGCCAGCGCATGGATGGGATTGTTCATCTCGGCCGCGAGCGCGCCCGTGACCATCCGGTGGCGCTGGATGCGCGAAACCCCCGCAAAGGCCACCGATACCACGGTGACGCGAAAATGCGTCTCGCCGCCCGGACGATGGCCGGCATGGCCCTTGTGCAGATGCGATTGATCCTCGATGGTCATTTGCAAAGGTTGCAATGCCAATTCGAGCTTCTGTCGGATAGTATCTGCGACCGCCATGTCACGCTCCGTTAACTTCGCCCTCAGGCAAGGCATGCTTTCTTGTTTTAACGCCTCGGCCAACCCATAATTTGAATCGTGAACCTGAACTCGAAATATTTCGACTCCATCCGCATCTCGCCCCGCAAGGAACGCGGCGCCGAGGGCGATGCGGACCCGCGCGCGACGCAGAAGGAAAAGCCGGCGCTGAGGCGCTGCGAATGGGCGGGATGCAAGTTGCCCGGCCTTCATCGCGCGCCGCGTTCGGGCGCCCAGGGCCTGCCCTCGCAGGAAAACCAGTATCGCTGGTTCTGCGCCGGCCACATCCGCGAGTTCAACCAGAGCTATGACTTCTTCCAGGGCATGTCGGATGCCGACATCGCGAAATTCCAGCGCGAAGCCCTGACCGGCCACCGCCCCACCTGGGGCCTCGGCGTCAATGCCGCCCCCGGCTACAATGCCGCTTACGGCCCCCGCAGCCGCCGCGGCAAGGGGGTCGGCGATGCCTTCGGACTTTTCGAGGATGCCGCTAGGTCAGGGCCGGACAAACCCGAACCCCGCCGCCGCGTTCCTCGCACCTTGGAGCGGCAGGCCCTGCAAACTCTCGGCCTGGACGACACCGCGACCTTGAACGAGATCAAGTCCCGGTATAAGGAACTTGTCAAAAGACACCATCCGGACGCCAATGGCGGCGACAGATCCGCCGAAGAGCGTCTGCGCAAGGTAATCCAGGCCTACGATTACCTCCGAAAGAGCGGCTTCTGTTAATCTCGTAGCGGGCTTGGGCGAGCGCTGCGCGGATGCAGGCTCCGACCTCGCGCAGCTTGCGAGAGGACCGAACCACGACACCGACCGCCCTCGGCACGGAAACGGGGACTGTCTCCGAAACGTTTCAAGCAAAAGCCGCGAACTGGCACTTGGGAAGCAGGATACGATGAGCGTAGAAGTGACTGGCAGCCTGTCTCAGAACCTCCCGGACAAGAAGGTCTCGGTCCGCGACGTTTTCAAGATCGATGTCGACATGCAGGTTCCCGCGTTTTCGGAATCGAATGAATATGTGCCGGACTTCGATCCGGACTATCTGTTCGACCGCGACACCACGCTCGCCATTCTCGCGGGCTTCGCCTTCAACCGCCGCGTGATGGTCCAGGGCTATCACGGCACCGGCAAGTCGACGCATATCGAGCAGGTGGCCGCCCGCCTCAACTGGCCCTGCATCCGCATCAACCTCGACAGCCATATCAGCCGCATCGACCTCGTCGGCAAGGACGCGATCGTCCTGCGCGACGGCAAGCAGGTGACGGAGTTCCGCGAAGGCATCCTGCCCTGGGCGCTCCAGCACCCGGTCGCCCTCGTTTTCGACGAATACGATGCCGGCCGGCCGGACGTCATGTTCGTGATCCAGCGCATTCTCGAAGTCTCGGGCAAGCTCACCCTGCTCGACCAGAACCGCGTCATCCGTCCGCATGCCGCCTTCCGCCTCTTTTCGACGGCGAACACGGTCGGCCTCGGCGACACCTCGGGCCTCTATCACGGCACGCAGCAGATCAACCAGGGTCAGATGGACCGCTGGAACATCGTGACGACGCTGAACTATCTCAGCCACGACGCAGAGACGAACATCATTCTCGCCAAGACGAAGTCCTATGCGAAGACCGAGGAAGGCAAGAAGAAGATCGCCGCCATGGTCCGCGTCGCCGATCTCACGCGCTCGGCCTTCATCAATGGCGACATCTCGACCGTCATGAGCCCGCGCACCGTGCTCACCTGGGCCGAGAACGCCGAAATCTTCGGCGGCGATGTCGGCTTCGCTTTCCGCCTCACCTTCCTCAACAAGTGCGACGAGCTTGAGCGCGCAACCGTGGCCGAGTTCTACCAGCGCTGCTTCGGCGAAGACCTGCCGGATAGCGCCGCGCATATCATGGTCGCCTGACAGCTGGGGGTGCGCGGGCAACCGCGCCGGTTCAATGAAGACCAAAGAAGGGCCCGTCGAACCGTTCAAGCGTGCGCTGACGAACACCATGCGCACGATTGCGGAGAACGCTGAACTGAGCGTGACCTTCGGCACCGAACCGCCGGGCCTGCGCGGTCTTCGCGCGCGCCTGCCGCTGCCGAGCCGCACGCTGCCTGCCGACGAAGTGGCGCAGGTGCGCGGCGTTTCCGACGCCTATGCGCTCCGCCTTGCCCATCACGATGAGAAGGTGAACGCCCGCCTCCAGCCGGAAGGCGCAAACGCGCTTGCCGTTTTCGACGCCGTCGAACAGGCGCGCTGCGAAGCGATCGGCGCGAACCAGATGGCCGGCATGTCGCAGAACCTGACAGCGATGCTCGAACAGCGCAGCCAGGCCCGCGGCTACAACCGTATCAAGACGCGCGACGAGGCGCCGCTCGCCGATGCCGTCGCCATGATCGTGCGCGAACGCCTGACGGGCGAGGCGCCGCCGCCTTCGGCAAAGACGCTTGTGGATCTCTGGCGTCCCTGGGTCGAGGAAAAAGCCGGCAAGGATCTTGGCCGCCTCCAGGAGCTGATGGCCGACCAGACGGGCTTTGCCCGCGCCACGCGCGACATCCTCGCCGACCTCGACATGGGCGCGGAACTCGGCCAGTCGCAGGACCAGTCCTCCGAAGACAATGACGACGAGGACGGCGAGGGCCAGGATTCGGCCGACCAGAGCCAATCGGGCGAAGCCGAACAGCCCGAGGGCGCGTCCGCCGATCAGGTCGAGTTGAGCGAGGGCGAAGGCGAGGAAGGCGACGAGCAGACCGTCGAAGTCGACACCGACGAAATGCCGACGGACGGCGACACCGACGAGACGAGCGAGGGCAACCAGCCCTGGCGTCCGAACGGCGCCGGCGACGACCGCAACCGCGAGCCGAGCTACAAGGTCTTCACCACGCAATATGACGAGGTGATCGCAGCCGAAGATCTTTGCGACACCGAGGAACTGGCGCGCCTGCGGCAATATCTCGACCAGCAGCTCCAGCAGATGCAGGGCGTCGTTTCGCGTCTGGCCAATCGGCTCCAGCGCCGCCTGCTCGCCAAGCAGAACCGCACCTGGGAATTCGACCTCGAGGAAGGCCTGCTCGATGCCGCGCGGCTGACGCGCGTCGTCATCGACCCGCTGCACGCCCTCTCCTTCAAGGTCGAGCACGACATGAATTTCCGCGACACGGTGGTGACGCTGCTGCTCGACAATTCAGGCTCGATGCGCGGCCGTCCGATCACGGTCGCGGCCATGTGCGCCGATATTCTCGCCCGCACGCTCGAGCGCTGCGGCGTCAAGGTCGAGATCCTCGGCTTCACGACGCGGGCCTGGAAGGGCGGGCAATCGCGCGAGCGGTGGCTCGCCGAAGGCAAGCCCGGCATGCCCGGCCGCCTCAACGATCTGCGCCACATCATCTACAAGGCCGCCGACAGCCCCTGGCGGCGCGCGCGGCGCAATCTCGGCCTGATGATGCGCGAGGGCCTGCTCAAGGAAAATATCGACGGCGAGGCGCTCATCTGGGCGCATAACCGCCTTCTCGGACGGCCCGAGCAGCGTCGCATCCTGATGGTGATTTCGGACGGCGCGCCGGTCGATGATTCGACGCTGTCCGTCAATGCCGGCAACTACCTCGAACGCCACTTGCGCAGCGTCATCGAACAGATCGAAACGCGCTCCTCGGTCGAGCTGATCGCCATCGGCATCGGCCACGACGTGACGCGCTACTATCGCCGCGCCGTCACCATCGTCGATGCCGAGCAGCTTGGCGGCGCGATGACCGAAAAGCTCGCCGAGCTTTTCGACGACGAGAACGGACCGCGCCGCGGCGGCGGCCACGGCCAGAAGCAGGCGCCCAGCCGCGCCCGCGGCGGCAAGATCACGACCGCGACGACGCTCGCCTCGCGCTAGCCAAGCTCTCTCTTCAGGAATTCGAGCGTGCGGCTCCAGGCGAGCTTCGCATTGGCCTCGTCATAGCGCGCGGTCGTCGGATTGGCGAAAGCGTGGTCGGCCTCGTACCAATAAACCTCGAGCCGCTTGCCCGCCTCCTTCATCGCCTTCTCGAAACCTTCGACCATCGGATGGTTGATCCATCCGTCGCGCGTCGCGAAATGGCCGAGCACCGGCCCCTTGAGGCGGCGAAGATCGTCGGCCGTCCGCGATACGTTTCCGTAATAGACGACGGTCGCCTCCACCGGCCGCAGAATGCTCGCCGCCAGCGACCAGCCGCCGCCGAAACACCAGCCGCAGGTCGCGACGCCGCCCTTCACGCGCGGCGAGGCGCGCAGCCAGTCGATCCATGCGGCGAGCGTCTCGCTCGCCTCCTCGGCCTTGACCGCCGCCATCAACGCCCTGGCGGTGTCGGGCTCGCTGTTCGACGCAGCCTTGCCGCCGTAAAGATCGACGGCGAGCGCACCATAACCGAGCCGGGCGAATTCCGCGGCCACCGCCTTGATCTGATCGTTAAGACCCCAGAACTCGTGAACGAGCATCAGGGCGGGCGCCGACGCGGCGGCAGGCGCCGCCCAGGCAGCCGAAACCTCGCGGCCCGACGGCGTCCTGATGGCGATCGTTTCAAGTCCCGCCGCAACCTCTGCCGCAAGGCCCGGCTCGCTCAGCACCTGCGCCAGAGAAAGCGCCGCGCCGGCGGCGAGCAACTCGCGCCGGCTGACATGGGACATGGTTCCGGCGTCGAATTCGTTTCTTTTGAACATCATCCGCCTCCTGTGACAGTAGAGTCGCTTGTGAACCGCCCCCGCCCCGATATGATGCCCGGCGCAGCGGCCTCGCGTCCATGAGGTTCCAGCGGCAAAGCCCATGCGAGGGAAGTAATGGTGTTCAAGCGTTCTTTGCCGGACGGCGACCGATGCGGCCTGACGAGAGGCCGTAAATCGGCGGCGGCGCTGGCCTTGCTGACGCTGCTTTCGGTCTCCTTCGCCACAGTCGCGGACGCCGGGACCGACAAGATCGATCTCTCTTCGCATTCGGTGCGCTGGAATCCGCTGAACCGCAACGACACCGAAGCCGGCGCCTTTGAATGGGCCGGCACCATCGAGATTTCTTCAGAGAACGAACATTTCGGCGGCTGGTCCGGCCTCGCGGTCAGCGCCGACGGTTCGACGCTCCTTGCCATTTCCGACGAGGCGCGCTGGCTGAGCGCACAAATTCTCTATGACGAGAAGGGCCGCCTTTCCGGCATAGGCGACGGCAAGATCGCGCCGATGCTCGGCCTCGACGGCAAACCGATCCCGAACAAGAACATGGGCGATGCCGAAGGACTTGCGGTCGACAACATCGATCCGACGCGCGGCCACGCTTATGTCAGTTTCGAGCGCCACCACCGCATCTGGCGTTACGACCTTGGCAAGGGCGGCTTCGATGCGCGTCCGACGCAAATCGTGACGCAGCGCGAACTGGGCAAGCTGCCGACCAATGAAGGCATCGAGGCGCTGACCGTTGCCGCGCCGGAGACGGCGGACACGCCGGCAAGTCTCATCGCCTTCACCGAAAATGCGCGCGATCCGCGCGGCAATGTGCGCGCCTTCATCATCGACGGCAAAAAGGTGCGTCGTTTCTCGATGCGCCTCCACGATCCGAACCGGCCGACCGACCTCGCCCGCCTGCCGAACGGCGATTTCCTTCTTCTCGAGCGGCGCTTCTCGCTGCTCGCGGGCGCCGGCATGCAGATACGGCAGATAAAACAGGAAGACGTAAAGCCCGGCGCCATCGTCGACGGCAAGGTCCTGCTCGATGCCGACCAGAGGCGCGTGATCGACAATATGGAAGGCATCGCCGTCCGGCAGGACCGCAAGGGTGACGTCTGGGTCTACATAATCTCCGACGACAACTTCAATCCGCTTCAGCACACCTATCTGATGATGTTCCGCCTGAAGCAGGAGCCCGACGTCACGCCCCCCCATATCCTGAAACAGGGCGAATGACGCGCCTGAGCATCAGCGTGGGCAGAAGCTGCAACAAGGCCCAGACAAGCTGAAGCGCCGCAAGCACGGCAAGCCGCGGCCACTCCGCCTCGCCCCATGATCCGCCATTGGCGGCATGGAGGAGGAGCGTGAAGGAGAGCCCGCCGGCAAGCGCCGCCATCAAGGGCGCTTCCCACCAAGGAATGCCGCGCAGCCAGTCGAAGATATAGACGCAGACGAGCTGCCCGGACAAAAGCGCGATGATGAATGCGGCCGCAGGCCGTATCGGCGCGACATCCTGCTCGAATGATTTGATGAGCCCCTGCGACTGCGCCCAGTAAAGGCCGCCGCCGATCGCCGCCCAGGCGACAAGGACCGCACCCAGCGAAATGGAGGGGCCATACCGGCGGCTCGTCAGATTGAGTACGAAGAAGACGCCCGGCAGCAACAGCAGGCCCCAGTTGAGCCAGCCCTCCGGATCGAGTGACGGATCGAGGCCCGCAAGAAAACGGAAATCCGTCGCCGGCACGATGCGGGCGGCCCAGGCGACGCCAAGCACGCCGGCAATCGCCATGACGGGCAGCGACAGCTGCCCGATCACGGTGACGATGCGCGTTACGATTCCGGCTTTCTTGGGCGGCGGACGCCGCTCCACTCCAGTGTCCAGCATCAAGCCCCCCTGCTGCCTTGGCCGGGAGTTTAGCCGTGACCTTGCATGACTGAAAAGAAAAACGGGCGGCCGACCGGCCACCCGTTAACTTTGTTCGTTCAATCCGAAGCGATCGGGCGATCAGGCCGCGACGGCGGCGGCGCGAGCCTTCTCGATGTCGCGCTTCAGCTTCTGCGCCTTCGTCGACAGCAGCTCGGTGCGCGACTTCAGCAGGAAAGCGTCGAGACCGCCATTATGCTCGACCGAGCGCAGCGCATGCGCCGAGATGCGCAGGCTGTACTGACGGCCAAGGGCGTCGCTGATGAGCGAAACCTGGCAAAGGTTCGGCAGGAAGCGGCGACGCGTCTTGCGATTGGCGTGGCTGACATTGTTGCCCGACATCACGGCCTTGCCGGTAAGTTCGCAACGACGCGACATGGGTCTCTTCCTTGCAGTCAAATGGTTGGTCCGGCCCCTCGGGAACCGATCAGGCGGGCACGTATAAAAGGCGTGGTCCGGCCAGTCAAGGGGCGGAGAGCCGGAAGCGGCCAAACTCCCGAAAAACCTCGGGAAATTAACGCGGAAAGCCTCTTTTCAGCCCTTCGGCCCTGCAAAAACCAAAGCCAGCAGCCGCTTGGCGGCAACGGTCGGCGTCATGGCGCCGGCGGCCACCTCGGCCTCGAGTCGGGGAATGAGCCTTGCGGCCTCCGCGTTCCCCTTGAGAGCGGCAAAAAGGCCTTCCCTGATTTCGGTCCACATCCAGGCCTGAGCCTGGGCGGCGCGCGCGCGGTCGAGATCGCCGGCGGCCGAGAGCGCCTTGCGATGCGCTTCGACCGCGGCCCAGACTTCGGCGATGCCCTCGCCCTTGAGTGCCGAGGCGAGTTTCACCTCGGGCGTCCAATGCGCGCTTTTCGGCCGCATCAGATGAAGGGCCGCCCTGTATTCCATGGCCGCGCGCTTTGCCGCCGGAACGAGATCGCCATCCGCCTTGTTGACGACGACGAGATCGGCAAGCTCCATGATGCCGCGCTTGATGCCCTGCAATTCGTCGCCGCCACCGGGGGACAGGAGCAGCAGGAACATGTCGACCATATCGGCGACCGCCGTTTCGGACTGGCCGACCCCGACCGTCTCGACCAGCACCACGTCGAAGCCGGCCGCCTCCGTCAGCAGCATCGCTTCCCGCGTGCGCCTGGCGACGCCGCCAAGGGTGCCGCCCGCGGGCGAAGGCCGGATGAAGGCATTGGGATCGCGTGCCAGCAATTCCATGCGCGTCTTGTCGCCGAGGATAGAGCCGCCCGAACGCGCCGAGGATGGATCGATGGCAAGCACCGCAACCCTGTGGCCCTGGCCTGTCAGGAATGTGCCGAGAGCTTCGGTGAAGGTCGATTTGCCGACGCCCGGCGCGCCGGAAAGGCCGAGGCGGACGGCCCTGCCCGTATCGGGCAGAAGCATGGTCAACAGCGCCTGCGCCGCTTCCTGATGGTCGGCGCGGGTGGATTCGATGAGCGTGATCCCGCGCGCCAGCGCAGGCCGGTCGCCGGCGCGAATGCGCGCCGCCAGCACAGCCGGATCGGCGCCCCTTGATCCTGTCAGCCGCCCTCCGCCGGATTTCATGCGAACCTTTTTTTCGCCGGAATCTTCAGCCATGAAAGCTGCTTACCCGCCTTGGCTCTGAACGTCCAGTGGCGCGGCGTCGAACCGCCCGTTCAGCAAGGGTTCAGCCGGGACAGGCTGACATGCAAGACTGAGGCGTGTCCGACGAAAGGGCCCCGCAAATGCATATGACGAATCGAGGGAGAGCCGGCGCCCTTGCCGCCGCCGCGATGCTGGCCTTCGCCCTTGCGCCCCTGTCGGCGGCCGCCGTGCCTCTGCCCCTGCCAAACCCCCGCGAGGCGGCTCCGACAGCCGCCGCCGACCATGTCGAGGCGGAATTCACCGTCTTCGTCGGCGGCTTTCTTTTCGCGCAAGGCAGCCTGACGGCGACCATTTCCGGGCCCGACTACCGCTTGAACACGCATCTTTCGACCGCCGGCCTGCCGCGCGCCTTCTACGAAGCCGAATTCAAGCTCGCGAGCACAGGGCATCTCGAAGACGTCCGCGTCAAACCCGCCGTCTACAATTCGGATTCATGGGACAAGAGCAGCGCGCGAAAAGTGACGCTCTCCTACAATGGCGACGGCATGCCAAGCCTGACGGCGGAACCGCCATACGAACCCGGCGATCTCGGCGACGTCATGCCCTATCAGCAGCTCGGCACGCAGGACCCCGTTTCGGCCGCGCTCGTGCCCGTCGTCGGAGACGGCAATCCTTGCGACCGCTCAATCCCCGTTTTCGACGGCCGCCGCCGCTATGATCTGAAACTGTCCTATGCGGGCGAAATCAAGATGACGCCGCGCGGCCTTCAGGCGCCGGTGACGGCAATCGCCTGCAACATCAGATATGTGCCGGTCGCGCCGATCGAGCGCAGGAAGTTCACGGAAATGCTGCGCCAGAACGACAGCATGAAAGTATGGCTCGCGCCTTTCGACGGCGGCCGCGTCTACATGCCCGTGCGCCTTCAGCTCCGCACGCCGCTCGGCGGTGCGGTGATGGAATTGACGCGTGTATCGGAAAGCAAGCTTGGAGAGAAAAGCGCAACGCTCTCGCAATCGTCGGATCGACCCGACTAGATCGCTTTCGGCAGATGGCTGCGCGCTTCGTTGAGCAGCGATTTCAGGCGATTCACGAGATCGTCGTCGGCGGGCGCGCCGGACTCTTTGACATCTTGCAGAAGCGCCTCAATGCGCTCCGCCAGCAAAACGTAATAAGCCGCGTTGGGCTTCGTCGCCTTGTTCATCGCCACAGTCTCGCCACGCGCACCGAATTTGCGCGTGTTTTCTTGGGTGCTCATTGGCACCTCCGCCGGATCTCGCCAGGAAAGTCTGTGCGACAGTCACGCTTGAGCGGAGGCCCAAATTTCTCCGCGGTACGCCTGTTTTTCAGCAAGGCCCATGGGCGGAGACTCGGAGATCGCTGAGCCTCACGCGTGCCTATGCCTGCCAGCCTCTTGGACCGGCGTTATGCGGGACTTAGTTAACGCATATCGATGTTGCAAGCCTTAATCAGAGGCGAGCCATTTTGCCGCATATAAATGCATCGCTTTTAATCACACGCGCCACGCTGCCTCATCAAGCAGCAAAACGCTTGCTTTATGCGGCTTTCCGGCTTTTCTCGCGGATCAGCGCGAGAATTTCAGCGGCCGCGGCGGGAATATTCGTACCCGGACCGAAAATCGCGGACGCTCCTGCCTTTTTCAGGAATTCATAATCCTGCTGGGGAATGACTCCGCCGCAAATTACGAGAATGTCGTCGGCCCCTTCCTTGCGCAGCGCCTCGACGAGAGCAGGCACGAGCGTCTTGTGGCCCGCCGCCTGACTCGAAATGCCGACCACATGAACGTCGTTCTCGATCGCGTCGCGCGCCGCTTCTTCCGGCGTCTGGAACAGCGGTCCCACATCGACGTCGAAACCGAGATCGGCAAAGGCCGTCGCGATCACCTTGGCGCCGCGATCATGGCCGTCCTGTCCCATCTTCACGACCAGCATACGCGGACGACGGCCTTCCGCTTCCGCGAAGGCTTCAATCTCTTTCTGGATGCGCATGAAACCCTCGTCGCCTTCATAGGCCTGACCATAGACGCCCGAAATCGATTTGATTTCGGCGCGATGGCGGCCGAAAACCGCCTCCATCGCATCCGAAATCTCGCCGACGCTCGCCCGCGCCCGCGCTGCCTCGACGGCGAGCGCCAACACATTGCCCGTGCCCCTGGCGCCTTCCGTCAGGGCCGCGAGCGCCGCTTTGCATTTGGCTTCGTCGCGCGTCGCCCGCATCTTCTTCAGCCGGGCAATCTGGTTCTCGCGCACTTCGGCATTGTCGATGTCGCGAATCTCGATCGGGTCTTCCTTCGCCGGGCGATACTTGTTGACGCCGACAATGACTTCCTCGGCCCGGTCGATGCGCGCCTGCTTGCGTGCGGCGGCCTCTTCGATCTTGAGCTTCGGCATGCCGGTGGCGACCGCCTTCGTCATGCCGCCCAGCTCCTCGACTTCCTCGATGAGCTTCCATGCCTCGGTCGCAAGAGCATGCGTCAGGCTTTCGATGTAGTATGAGCCGCCGAGCGGATCGATGACATTGGTGATGCCCGTCTCATGCTGGATGACGAGCTGCGTGTTGCGCGCGACACGCGCCGAGAATTCGGTCGGCAGCGCGATCGCTTCGTCGAGCGCATTGGTGTGCAGCGACTGCGTGCCGCCGAGGACGGCCGCCAGCGCCTCGATGGTGGTGCGGATGACGTTGTTGTAGGGATCCTGCTCGGTGAGCGAGACGCCCGAGGTCTGGCAATGCGTCCTGAGCATCAGCGACTTCGGATCCTTGGCGCCGAATTCCGCCATGATGCGCGACCAGAGGAGCCGCGCGGCGCGGAGCTTCGCCACTTCCATGAAGAAATTCATGCCGATGGCAAAGAAGAAAGAAAGACGCGGCGCGAAATCGTCGACGTCGAGCCCGGCCTGAAGCGCGGCGCGCACATATTCGCGCCCGTCCGCCAGCGTGAAGGCAAGTTCCTGAAGCTGCGTCGCGCCCGCTTCCTGCATGTGATAGCCGGAAATCGAGATCGTGTTGAACTTCGGCATGTGCTTGGAGCAATAGCCGATGATGTCCGCAATGATCCGCATCGAAGGCTCGGGCGGATAGATATAGGTATTGCGGACCATGAACTCCTTGAGAATGTCGTTCTGGATCGTGCCCGAAAGCTTGTCCTGGGAGACGCCCTGCTCTTCGGCCGCGACGATATAGTTGGCGAGGATCGGGATCACCGCGCCGTTCATCGTCATGGAGACGGACATTTCGTCGAGCGGAATCTGATCGAAGAGGATCTTCATGTCCTCGACCGAGTCGATCGCAACGCCCGCCTTGCCCACATCGCCGACGACGCGCGGATGGTCGCTGTCATAGCCGCGATGGGTCGCAAGGTCGAAAGCGACGGAAAGACCCTTTTGCCCGCCCGCGAGATTGCGGCGATAGAAGGCGTTCGATTCTTCCGCCGTCGAGAAGCCCGCATATTGCCGGATGGTCCAGGGCCTGCCCGCATACATCGTCGTCTGCGGACCGCGCGTGAAGGGCGCAAAGCCCGGCAGCGTGTTCGCATCGAAGCCTTCGGCCGCGATGCGCTCAAGATCTTCCGCCGTATAGAGCGGCTTGACGTCGATGCCTTCGGGCGTGTGCCAGACAAGCGAGGAGACACCCGCCCCCTTGGTCTGCTTGTCGACTGCGGCTTCCCAGTCCTTGAGCGTCTTCTTACTGGCCATGCGTCTTCTACTCTCGTCCGGATTTTCGCTGACGCCACATTAACATAAGCGTGCGGCACGCCCCAAAGGCGGGGTCAAAACGGGCGGAGTATCGAAGAAGCGCGCCCATGGGTCAAACATGCCGGGCCAAGCGCCGGGAAGTGCGGAATTCCGCTGCGTCAGCCGGGCGGCCTTCGCCCCTTGCGGCCGGGAGGAAATAACAACACCATGGCCGTCTTGAATTTTGCCTCCCTGAACGCCGGTTAACGGCGACGGATCGCGCGGAAGCAAATCGTTGGACTTGAAACGCCGGAAATCTGCTTTCCGATGCGTGGGGGAGAGAAACCGTATGAACATCGTCGGCCACCGCACAGCCCGCAGCGTCGCAATCGCTTCGATCTGCATCGGCGCATTGCTGCTTGCCGCATGTTCCGCCGGAGGTGGCCACAAGCGCGATTCCGCAGGCAATATGATCCCGACGCCGGCCGAGCTCGACCCCGCGGGCACGCTCTATGCGGAAACCGTCGCCCAGGCCGAAGCAGGCCAATGCACCGACAACACAATCAGCATACTCACCTGCTTTTCCTATCGCGGGCATGGCTATGAGGGCGCGCAGACCGCCCTCGGCCAGTGCATGATCCATTCCGGAAAAACGGCGGACGGCGTTGTCTGGCTGAGGCGGGCGGCCGATGCCGGCTGGCCCGACGCGCAAAAGCACATGTCCGAGCTCTATGCGGCCGGCACGGGCGTCGCGCAGAGCAATGTGGACGCGCTCGCCTGGAACAATCTTTACGTCAAAAATCCTTCCCTTTTGTCTCTCGGCGTCGAACCGGACAGGACCATGTCCGACCGCCTGCGCGACGCCACGACCGCAGATGAAAAGGTTGCGGCGCGCCAGCAGTCGGATGCCTGGAGCCCAACCTATTGGCAGCCGACCGAAAAACTGACCGGCGAGACGGCTGCAACCTGCCGGGTCAGGATGAAAAAGCAGAGGTTGAACGTCGCTCCCGACACCTATGTCGACCCGAGCGCGCCCGGCCGGGCCCCCGGCACCTAATTCCCCTGACAAAAAAAGGGTAAATTCAGGGAAATTTTACTCCCCCCGGTGGAAACTCCGGAGTTCGGGCGTCCTGAGGCGTGGGCTAGGCGACCGGCCATTCGTCCGTCTGCTGTGTAAATGGCAGGCCGACCCGGCCGGCACGCAAATGATGGCTCAAGCGCAGCGGCCGAGGGGAGGCTCCTATGAGGGTCACGGCAGCGCGGCAGAACGAGATTGGGCTCGAATTACTCAGAGCTCTGCTGCGGAGCTATCGCGCACTCCCGATCTTCTACCCGGCCGTCTCCTGGGCTTTCGCCCTCTACCTCAAGAGCAGCTACAGCTCCGGTGTCATTCTTTCGTGGTGGTTCGCGATCGTCGCGACGCAGGTCGAATACACTTATTTTCAGTGGCGGTTTTTCACCGCAAAGCCCGAGGACACCGACGCGAACGCATGGACCAATGCGGCGGCGCTTCGCTATTTCGTGATGAATATCGTCTGGGTGGGCATGCTGCCGATCTTCTGGCAGCAGGGAAACGACATCCAGAATCTCTGCCTCATCCTCATTCAGGTGGTCCACGTCATCACCATCACGGCGACCGCCTCGTCGCGGAGAGCGATTTTCTACGGCTGCGCCGTGCCCACGGCCAGCGCCGCATTGATCGGTTGTCTCGCGGTCGACACGCCCGTCTTCCAGGCCGTCGGCGTCGGATTTCTCGTGACCTTCATCTATCTCGCCCGCCTGGGACGCCAATCCCGCCTCGCGGCGGAAGAAAGCCTGCGCTTGCGCTTCGACAATAACGACCTCATCGCCGATCTCGCCGCGGCGCGCGATGTGTCGGAATCAGCACGCAGGCATGCCGAGGAAGCAAACGCCGAACTCCGCCGGCGCGAAGAGCGCTTCCGCGCGCTGGTCGAAGATGCTTTCGATGCCATCCTGGTGACCGACAAACACTACATCGTCAACTACGCTTCGCCATCGGTGAGATCGGTCGGCCTGCGCCCGGAGGAGATCGTCGGGCTCTCCGCATTCACCTTCCTGCCGGTGCAGGAAGCCGATCGTCTGATGGAATTGTTCGACGCCTCCCATCCGGGAGCGCCCACCAGCGAGCATTTCGAGTTCTTCACGCAAGGACAGAACGGCAAGCATCGCTGGTTCGAGGCGTCGATTGCAGACCTCCGTTCCGATCCCAGCGTGTCCGGCTTCGTCATCAACATGCGCGACATCACCGACCGCAAGCGCACGCAGACGGAAATGATGAGCCAGTTCCGCGTGCTTGAAGCGCTCGCCGCAGGTGCGCCGCTCGAGGACATCATGATGCTCGTCGCCAAGGGCGCGGAAGAGGCAAACCCGGGCACGAACGTCGTGGTCTACCTGCTCGACGACAAGCAGAACCTCTCCGTCTGCGCCTCGCCGAGTTTTCCGCCCGAATTCCGCAAGGTGGTCGAATCCTTCTGGGAGAAGAACAAGTCGGGATCTTTCGGCAAGGCGGTCGCCCGCGCCAGCGAGCGCCTCATCATCTCCGACCTGCTTGACGCGGCGAACGGTCCGGAAGTGAACGAATTCGGGCGAACCTACGGCGTCCGCGCCTTCTGGCTTCAGAACATCCTGTCCCGTAGCGGCAAGGGCGGCGTGGGCGCGATCGCGCTCTATCACAAGGAAGCGCGCTCGCCGAGCGCCTGGGAATCGACCTATCTTCTCGGCGCGGCGAGGCTCGCCGGCATCGCGGTCAACAAAATTCGCTCCGAACAGGAATTGCGCGAGGCCTCCGAAACCGCCGAAATGGCCAATCGCGCCAAGTCGAAATTCCTCGCCAATATGAGCCATGAACTCAGGACGCCGCTGAACGCCATCATCGGCTTCTCGGAAATCATGCGCGACGAACTCTTCGGCCCTCTCGGTTCGCAGCGCTACACCGAATATGCAAAGGACATCAACGACAGCGGCGCGCATCTGCTGAGCGTCATCGACGACATTCTCGACATTTCAAAAATCGAAGCCGGCCGCTATCCGATCGAGGAACAGGACCTCGATCTCGCCGAAGTGCTGCGCTGGTCGATCGAGATCGTCCGGCCGCACACGACGGACAAGCGCCAGGCCATCGGTCTCGCCATCCCCTCCGACCTGCCTCTTCTGAATGCCGATATCCGCGCGATACGGCAGATCATGCTCAACCTTCTCTCCAACGCTTCGAAATTCACGCCGCATTACGGTCACATCGACATTACCGTCCGGCTCCGTGCGGACGACACGCTTGAGCTTGCCGTCAGCGATTCCGGTATCGGCATTCCGGCCGACAAGCTCGACGAAGTGATGGAGCCTTTCGGCCAGGTCGACGATTCCACAGCACGCCAGCATGGCGGCACCGGCCTCGGCCTCCCGATCACGAAGTCGCTCATCGAGATGCATGGCGGGTCGTTCCGTCTCGACAGCGTGATAGGCAAGGGCACGACGGCAACGCTGACCTTCCCCGCCGAGCGGCTATGCAGGGCGAAGGTCCAGAGAGCCGCAGCAGGCGAATAAGCCGCTCTTTCGCGCCGCCGGTCCGCCAAATGAAAACGGCGGCAAACGCTTCCGCTTGCCGCCGCTTCCAGCTCGATGTCGGCCGGATTTACTCGGCGGCTTTTGCCGGCCGGTTCGATCCCATGAAGCCGAAGAGGTGGCCGCCCACCTTGCGCATCTGGATCTCCTCCGAACCTTCGGTGATCCGGTAGCGGCGATGGTGGCGATAAATGTGCTCGAACTGCTTGTGACGCGAATAGCCCATCGCGCCATGCACCTGCATCGCGAGATCGGCCGCCTGACAGACGAGACGGTTCGCGCGGTAATTGCACATCGAAACCTTGTCGGAGAGATACTTCGCGACATCGGGCTTCGGCATCTGGTCCATCTGCCACGCCGTCTTGTAGACGAGGTTGCGGATCATCTCGCATTCGGTATGCGCCTCGACCAGCGGGAACTGGATCGCCTGATTTGAGGCAAGCGGCTTTCCGAACGGCTTGCGGTGGCGTGCATAGGCAACGCTCTCGTCGATGCAGAACTGCGCCGCGCCGACGCCCGACGCCGCCTGGCGGATGCGGTTTTCATGGACGAAGTGCTGCGCGAGTTCGAGACCGCGCTCCGGATCGCCCAGATATTCGCCATCCGGCACCCAGACATTGGTGAAGGAAACGCGCGGATGATCCGTCGGCATGTTGAAGGTCCAGAGATATTCCTCGATCTTCACGCCGGGCGCGTTGCAGGGAACGATGAAGCAGGTGATGCCGAGCGCGTCGCCGGGCTTGCCCGAGGTGCGCGCGAATACGAAGTCATGCGTCGCCACATGCATGCCCGTATTCCACATCTTCTGGCCGTTGATGAGCCAGCCGTCGACGCCGTCGCGCTTCTCGCGCTTGGCCGTCGTTTCCATCCATGTCGCGTCGGAGCCGTGATCGGGCTCGGTAAGGCCGAAGGCGACGCGGATTGATCCGTCGAGCGAACCCGGAATGAACTTCTTCTTCTGCGCTTCCGTACCGAAATCGCGGAACATCAGCACCGTCGGAAAATTGCCGACGATGGACGTCTCGTTCTGAAGATCGTTGTGAAGGCCGAGGCCCTTGGCCGCGAGATGCTCGCGGATGACAGCCATGGCGAGATTGCTGCCGTTCTGCCCGCCATATTCCTTCGGCAGGCCGTAGCGCAGATGCCCGGCCTTGTCGGCGAGCTTGCGCATCTGCCCCAGCAGCGCCTCCCAATCGTGGCGCGGCAGACCCTGATTGTCCCAGTCGGTGCGGGCATGCTCGCGGCGATGGTCGAAGAAACGCTCATTGTCGTCCTTCGCCTGAAGCGGCTTGATTTCCTTCTCGATGAAGGCGTCGAGCACCTTCAGATAGTCGCTGATGTCCTTCGGAATATTGAAGTCCATATGAGAGTCCTCCCTGATTGCCGTTCTTATTCTGGATAGCGATGCCGGACACTATAGACACCGGTACAGCGAGCGAAAGGCCCGCCACACTTGCCCCTGCGTTAACGATCTGTCCGCTTAAGCCCTTGCGCGACCACAAGATTTAGCCGTGAACGAACCCCGAAAACGAAGCGGTCACCGATTCGGACATGGTTCGTTCGCCCAATATTCCAGCCGGACCGGTTAACGCGTTAACTCCTGACGAAAGCGGCGAAGTGACGCTTGCAAGCGTCACCCTTTGGCCGGAAGGTGCGCTCAGAACGATGAGCGCCACCCCGCATCAAGACGCCCTTCCGACCCGTCGCATCACTGCCGTGCTCGGGCCGACGAATACGGGCAAAACCCATCTCGCCATCGAGAGGATGATGGCGCATGCGAGCGGCATGATCGGCCTGCCGCTGCGTCTGCTGGCGCGCGAGGTCTATGACCGCGTCGTCCGGGTGAAGGGGCTCTCCGCCGTCGCGCTCATCACGGGCGAGGAAAAGATACTGCCGCGCGATGCGCGCTATTTCATCTGCACCGTCGAGGCGATGCCGCTCGACCGGCCTGTGGAATTTCTCGCCGTCGATGAAATCCAGCTCGCCGCCGATCGCGAGCGCGGCCACACCTTCACCGACCGGCTGCTGCGCGCACGCGGGCTTTCCGAAACCATGATGCTCGGCTCCGAAACCGTGCGCGGCCTCATCCAGAAACTTCTGCCCGACACGATATTCGTCAGCCGCCCGCGCTTTTCTGAACTTTCCTGGACGGGCTCGAAAAAGCTGACGCGCCTGCCGCGCCGCTCGGCCATCGTCGCCTTTTCGGCCGATCAGGTTTACGCCATCGCCGAACTCATCCGCCGCCAGCGCGGCGGCGCCGCCGTCGTCATGGGCGCGCTCTCGCCGCGCACCCGCAACGCGCAGGTCGCCCTCTACCAGTCGGGCGATGTCGATTTTCTGGTGGCGACCGACGCGGTCGGCATGGGCCTCAACATGGATGTCGACCATGTCGCCTTCGCCTCGACCTCGAAATTCGACGGCCATCAGCACCGCCCGCTGAAACTCGCCGAGATCGCGCAGATCGCGGGCCGCGCCGGCCGCCACATGAACAATGGCACCTTCGGTGTGACCGGAGACGCCTCGCCGCTTGCCGACGACACGGCTCACCGGATCGAAAACCACGAATTCGACGCCGAGCATGTGTTGCAATGGCGCAACCCGAACCCGGAATTCGGCAGCATCGCCCAGCTCATAAAAAGCCTTGAATTGCCGCCCGGCCGCCCCGGATTGATGCGCGCGGGCACCGGAGACGACCTCGAAGCGCTGATCCGCATGTCGCAAAACGAGGACGTTGCGCGGCTCGCCCGCTCGCCGGACGCAATCCGCCGCCTGTGGGAAGTGGCCCAGGTTCCCGATTTCCGCAAGACAATGGCCAGCGAACATGCGGGTCTTCTTGCGCGCCTTTACCTTTTTCTCGCGCAGGATTCCGGTAAACCCGGCACCGGCGGAACCATCGACGAGGACTGGCTCGCCGCTCATGTCGACCGTCTCGACCGGACCGACGGCGACATCGATACGCTGGCGACGCGTATTGCCCATGTCCGGACTTGGACCTATGTCTCCAACCGCGCGGACTGGCTCCGCAATCCTGCGCATTGGCAGGAGCGCACGCGTGAGATAGAGGATAAACTCTCCGACGCTTTGCATGAGCGCCTGACGCAGCGGTTCATAGACCGCCGCACCAGCGTCCTGATGAAGCGTCTGCGCCAGAAAGAGGATCTCATGGCGGCGGTAAATGGCGATGGCGAAGTTCTGGTGGAAGGCGAGTATGTCGGCCGCCTGCAAGGTTTTGTCTTCGTGCCCGATCTGAAGGCCGAAGGCGTGCATGGCACGGTGTTGCGCGAAGCGTCGGCGCCTGTGATCGCGCTTGAAATCGCGGCCCGCGCGGCGCGGCTCAACGCCGCCGCCGACGCCGATATTCACCTGTCCGAGCACGGCCGGCTGATCTGGGACGGAAGTCCCGTCGCGGCGCTGAAGGCCTCCGACAATCCGCTCGCGCCGCGCATCGACCTGATTGCCGGCGAGGAGCTTGAAGGCGCCTCGCGTGAACACGTCGTCGCAAAGCTCGACGCCTGGATGAAGGCCCATGTGGCAAGCGTGTTGAGCCCCCTCGTCGCGCTGCGCGACGCCGAGGACGTAACGGGCCTTGCACGCGGCATCGCCTTCCGCCTGGTCGAGAATTTCGGCTCCTTGCGCCGCGAGAAGGTCGCCGAGGACGTGCGCTCCCTCGATCAGGAGGCGCGCGGCCAGCTCCGCAAATACGGCGTGCGCTTCGGCGGACACTCGATTTTCATGCCGGCCTTGCTGAAGCCCGCGCCGGCGCGCCTTCTGCTGACGCTCTGGGCCTTGACCCGCAAGGACGTCGAGGACGCCTTCGCCGATCTGCCCCAGCCGCCCGTGCCCGGCCTCACTTCGGTTCCGGCCGATCCGGCCGCGCCCGAGGGCTTCTATTCCGCGCTCGGCTTCCGCGTCTGCGGCGGCCGCGCCGTGCGCCTCGACATGCTGGAGCGCGTCGCCGATCTGATCCGCCCCGTCATCACGGCGCGCACCTATAATGGCGGTTTCGTCGCCACGCCCGCGATGATGTCGCTGGTCGGCTGCTCGGGCGAGGAATTCTCGAACCTGTTGAAGGGCCTCGGCTACCAGCCGCGCCTCGAAAAGGTGCGTCCGCCGAAGCCGGTCGAAAAGCCGGTGGAAGCGCCGAAGTTCATCGTCGAAACGATTTCGGGCGAAACCCTTTCGACGCCTGCGGTAACGGCGCCGGTTGAGACAGCGCCCATTGAAACGCCGCCGGTTGAAACCCCGCCCGTCGAGACGGTTGCGGCCGAAGAAGCCGCGATTGACGCCGCCGCTGCGGACGTCGACGCCGCCCCGGCCGCCGAAGGCGCGGCTCCGGCTCCCGAGGCCGAAGCGGAAGCCGAACTCGTTGAAATGGAAATCTGGCGCCCTGCCCGCCGTCACAAGCCCGCGCCCCGCGAACGCCATGCAAGGCGGAGCGAAGCGGCGCCTGCGGAAGGTGCGGCGGCAACCGCCGAAGGCGCGCCGGGCGAGGCGCGCCGTGAGCGCCACCGCCGCCCGCGCCGCGAAAAGCAGGGCGAGGTCCGCACCGAGAGCCAGGCGAAGAAGCCCGAAGGCGAACGCGGCGACCGGCCCGCGCGCGACAATCGCAGCAAGGATCAGCGCCCGAACAAGGACAATCGCAACAAGGACAATCGCCACAAGGGCGGCCCCGATCGCAACAAGGACCGTGACAAGGATCGCGGCGGACGTGGCGAAAGGCGCGAATGGACCGCGGCGCCGCCGCGTCGCGAGCGCGAGGTCGATCCGGATTCGCCCTTTGCGGCGCTCGCGGTGCTGAAAGAGCGCGTCCGCGGCAACTGAAGGCAGAATGGCGAGCGATCCTTCACGCCCCGATGCACAGCGCGCGAGCGAACAGCGCATCGACCGCTGGCTCTGGTTCACCCGCCTTCTGAAGAGCCGCACGCTCGCCGCCACGCTCGTCGCCTCGGGCAAGCTGCGCCTCAACGGCGAGCGCATGTCGAAAGCGAGCAAGCTCGTGAAGCCGGGCGACGTTCTGACCTTTCCGCTGGGGGACGACGTGCGCATCGTGAAGGTGCTGAACGCGGGCACGCGGCGCGGCCCGGCCACGGAAGCGCGACTGCTCTATGAAGACATGTCGCCGCCCGCACCGCGCGCCCCAGGCGACGCCTCGCACATGGCGGCCCGCGACGCGGGCACCGGACGGCCCACCAAAAAGGAGCGGCGGCAGACGGACGCGATCAAGCCGTTCTTCGACTAGAGAATTTCCGGGAACAAGCGATGCTCGACAGGATCAAGGCCTTTCTGACCGGCGAGACGGAGGATGCGCAAGGCGGCTTCGACCAGGTGCAGGTCGCCGTCGTCGCGCTGCTTATCCGGGCGGCGGCGGCCGACGCCCATTTCGACGACGTGGAACGCGCGGCGATTTCGCAGATTGCACAGCGCCATTTCGAGCTTACAACCGACGAGGTCGAGCGCCTGATCGAGGTCGCCGCCCGCGACGAGGCGGAGACCATGGATCTCTTCCGCTGGACGCAGGCGATCAAGCAGCGCTATGACGAAGCCGAACGGATCGGCCTCATCGAGAAATTGTGGGAGGTCGTCTATGCCGACGGCGTGCTCGACGACTTTGAAGCCAACCTGTTGCGGCGCGTTGCCGGGCTGATATACGTTCCCGATCGTGAATCCGGCCAGGCGCGCCAACGTGTCCTCGCCAGGCTCGGGCTCAAGCCATCTGGCGCTTGAGACGCCGGGACGCTATGTAAGACCGCCGCAGCTAAGGAGCCTGCGCGGGCTGGGAGAATGTGATGACCTATGTTGTGACCGACGCCTGCATCCGTTGCAAATACATGGATTGCGTGGAGGTCTGCCCCGTGGATTGTTTCTACGAAGGCGAAAACATGCTCGTCATCCATCCCGACGAATGCATCGACTGCGGCGTCTGCGAGCCCGAATGCCCCGCCGAGGCGATCAAGCCGGACACCGAGGCCGGTCTCGAACAATGGCTCGAGGTGAACGCCGAATACGCGTCGAAATGGCCCAACATCACGATCAAGCGCGAGCCGCCGGCAGATGCCGACGACTGGCAGGGTGTCGCCGACAAGTTCGACAAGTATTTCAGCACCGAACCGGGCGAGGGCGACTGAGACCATAAAGCGCCGGAATGGATCGATCCGGCGTCGCGCCTTTGAGGCGTCTCAGGGAGGGGCAGGCTGAAAGCCGCCCCCTATCCCTCTGTCCTGCCATGCGTTTTGTCAGCCGGACCTTCCCTTTAGGGGAGATTTGTGATAGGCTGTCTTAGAAATGAAACCTCGCGAGTACGGACGCGCAACAAGGCGCTAACCCCAAGGATCTAGTTTCTGGACTAGACCTTTGGGATGGCTTTTCGGACCAGAAGAGCCCGAACGGCAAGCAGGACGAGCTGGTGCGCGTTATGTGCCGGGCGAGACTGCGAATTATGCAAAAGGTCGAGAACGGCCGAATTCCTGGTGGCGTCCCTGATGGCGCTCCGCAGGGAGTGAGTGCGACGTTTTGGCAGGCTTCGGAATAGGAAACGCTATGACGACCAAATCGAAGAAGACGCCCCACGCCGCCGCCGGAAAATCCGGCAGCCAAAAAGCCAAGCCCCAGGCCGCCGCGAAACCGGCCGCCAAGGTGAAAGCCAAGGCGGCAAGCGCCTCGGTGAAACCGGCCAAGGCCGCCGCGAAGCCGGCCGCCAAGGCAAAGGCTGCTGCGCCGGTCGCGAAGGCGAAACCCGCCGCGAAGCCGGCCCCCGCCAAGGCCGCTGCGGCGAAGCCCGCTGAAAAGAAACCCGCGCCCAAGGCCGCCGCGAAGCTCGAGGCGAAGCACGCCGAGCCGAAGCTGACCGGCATCCACCCCAAGCACAAGATCGAGGCGGCAAAGCAGGCGGCTCCGGTCGCCAAGCCCGCCCCCAAGGTCGAGGCGAAGGTTGAGCCCAAGGTCGAAGCCAAGGTGGAGCCGAAAAAGCCCGCCGCGCCGAAGATGATCTTCAAGGCGAAGGAATTCGTCGTTTACCCGGCCCATGGCGTCGGCCAGATCCTCGACATCGAGGAGCAGGAAGTCGCCGGCTACAGGCTCGAGCTCTTCGTCATCAACTTCGACAAGGAGAAGATGACCTTGCGCGTGCCGACTCATAAGGCGCAGGCCGTGGGCATGCGGAAATTGTCGGACACCAACGTCGTCGACAACGCGATCGAGACGTTGCGCGGCCGCGCGCGCATCAAGCGCACCATGTGGAGCCGCCGCGCGCAGGAATACGAAGCCAAGATCAATTCCGGCGACCTGATCTCGATCGCCGAAGTGGTGCGCGATCTCTACCGTTCGGAGCGTCAGCCCGAACAGTCCTATTCGGAGCGTCAGCTCTATGAAGCCGCGCTCGACCGCATGGCGCGCGAAGTCGCCGTCGTCGAACGGATCGGCGAGGACGCGGCGGTGCAGAAGGTCGAAGCGGCATTGCAGGGCGGCTCCGGCCGGGGCGAGAAGCCCGCGGCCAAGGAAGAGACCGAAGCCGCCTGATATCGCAGACATAGACAATGAAAAGGCCCGGCAATGTCCGGGCCTTTTTCTTTGTGCGCCTATTCGGCGACGAGCTTGACGAGCTGGCCGGGCCTGAGCGCTGTCCCGGCGGCAAGACCGTTAAGCGCGCGGAACCGCTCGACGCGAAAATCGGCGAAGTCCATCCGCGCGGCGAGCGAGGCCACGCTGTCTTTCGCGCCGACCTTGACCACGCGGATGCGCAGCGGTTTTGCCGCAAGCGCTTCCGCTTCCGAGATGCGCCGGAAGCTCACGACCATTTCGTGAAGCGCCTGATCGTAGCGGCTCCCCGCATCGGGCATGGTGCCCATCAGGAACCTGTAGACTTTGTCCGGCGCGGCTTCGATGGCGACGAGGCGCGCATTATAGGCGCCGACCTTCGTCTGCGCGGTTGCCGCCGGCATGCCGTTGACGGTGAAACGTTCGAGCTTGGCGAGCGGCACATCTTCCGCCCAGATATTGGCGAGATAGGAACCGATCTCTATGCCCGCCACCTTGGAGCCCGCGTCGAACTTCGCGATTGTCTTGTCGGGCCCCTCGATGATGACGGCGTCGGGCGCATTGACCAGAGTGAACTGGGGTGGCGCGGTGAAGGTCACACGCAGTTTCGGATGGACGAAGGTGCGCCCGCGCACCATGCCTTGATCGGGGCTGTCGCCGTAGAGAAGCCCGTCGATGGCGTGAAGATAGACGTCGCGATTGCGGTCGCCCGCGCCTGGAAGAATGCCGGTCTCGGCGGCGTGGTTCCTCGCCGCCGCAACCCGGTCGGGCGTCGCCGGATGGCTGGCGAGCCAGTCCATGCGCGTCGGATCGTATTTCTTGTGACTGATCGCGGCGTGAAGTTTTTCCTGCTCGCCCATGGCTTCCAGAAAATCGGCCTCCGCATAGGGATCGTAATGCGCGCGCGCAAGATAGCGCACGCCGAGCGCATCGGCCTCGAACTCCTGATCACGCGAATAGCTAGCGAGAACGCCCTGACTGCCCTGCCCGACGACCTGCGCCGCCGCCGGCGAGCCGACAACCGCGCCGAGGAGCGCGCCGACCACCGACGCGCCGAGCGCTGCGGTCTGGCGCTGGGCGCTGTGCCGGGCGATGACATGGCCGATCTCATGGCCGAGCACGCCCGCAAGCTCGGCCTCGTCATCGACCAGCGCAAGAAGCCCGCGCGTCACATAGACATAGCCGCCGGGAAGCGCGAAGGCATTGACGACGGGGCTGTTGAGGACGGTCACGCGATAGGCGCTCGCCGGCGCATCGGACCCCTTGACGATCCGCGAGGTGACGCCCGCCACATAGGCGTTCACGCGCTCGTCGCCATAGACGCCGCCATAGGCGAGAAGAATCTTCGGATGCGCCGCGGCCCCCGCCTGCGCTTCATCATCCGCCGACATCAGCGTCTTGAGCTGCGTCTTGCCCGTGGCAGGGTTCGTCGTGCAGGCGGCGAGCGACAGGCAAAGCGCGACGCCGAGCAATCGGGCGATACGGGCTAGCGGATGCCGCATTTCACCTGCGCCGCTCTGCGCGCCCTCCCCCGCCATCGCCATGCCCTGTGTCTTTCCCCTCGTCCAGGAATTCGATCTGCTCCGGCACCGCGATCGTCATATCCGGCCCGTTGAACCGGCCCAGTGCGCCGCGCACTCTGAGCCTCGCGCCCTTGACGATCTCGCCGATCGCCTTTGCATTATCCGCGAGTCGCGCCCAGGGACCGGTTTTGAAAAGTCTAACGTCGGCGGGCGCGACTGTCACGGTGAAGTCCTCGCGCCAGTCGTCGCCGAAATTGATGTAAATCCGGCCACGGATCGCCGTCGCATCCGTGACTTTGCCCTCGACGAGCTGATAGCTCCCTTCGAGACGCGCAAGCGCCGCCACGTCGGCGGCGTCGCGCACGGCATAGAAACTGTCGGCCCAGATGCCGCGCTTCGCCGAGCGCGCGCGAGCTTCGGCGGCAAGCAAGCTGGCGGCGCAATTGCGCGCATCACGCGTCGGCGCAACGCGGGCAAGCCCCGCCGCGACCATGCGCGCCTGCACCGACGCACCGCCATCGGAGACGAGGAAGGCGACGACGCGGCCATGCCTGTCGCTGCGCGCGCGATCGTATTTGAGCGTGAAGGCCTGCCCCGCCGCCATGGCGCGAAGTCCCTCGCGGGCTTCATCGGCAAAGGGCCATGCCTCTGCGCGTCCGACACCGGGGCGGGGCGCCTGAATGCCGGCAAGCCTGAGCGTGCGGCCGTCGCCGAGCAGCACGGTTTCGCCGTCGACGACCGAACTGACGGTGACAGCCTCGCCCTTGACGAGTCTGCACGCCCGGTCTCCGCCGGCCTCGGCCGCAAACGCAGCCGACACGGCAAAGAAAAGGATGGCGGCCGCAAACGAAGCCGCAGGCAAACGGGTCTTGAAGGTCCGCCTCAGGCGCCCGCCGACGGATCGTGAGACCGCAGCGCGACGATGGCGGCTTCGGTCCGGTTGCGAACGCCGAGCGAATGCAGGATCGCATTGACGTGCAGCTTCACGGTCGCGACCGAGATGCCGAGCACGCGCGCAATCTCCTGATTGGACCGGCCCTTGCCAAGTTCGGCGAGAACCTCACGCTGGCGCGGCGTCAGCTTCTCCGCGCCGCCGCTCAGGAACGCCTCCGGCGCCTCGGCAAAGCCTTCGGGCCGCATGGCGAGCAAGGCATCGGGAACGTAGCGCCCGCCCATCTCGATGAGGCTCAAGGCGTTGAGCACGCGATTGATGCCGAGGTTCTTGGGAATGAAGCCCTGCACGCCGAGCTCCATCGTTTCGCGAATGGCCGTTGGCGTGTCCCGGTCGCCGAAGACGGCGATCTTGGCAGCCGAAGCCGCCAGCCGCCGCAGCGCTTCCCTTTCTTCTGAGGTTCCGGGGCCGGTCAATTCGACAAGGATGAGCCCCGCATCGCCGGGACCGGTCCTGAGAAGCGCGTCGGGCCCCGTGACGATATTCACCTCCGCTCCGGCATCGAGCTGGGCGACGATCCGGCCAAGGCCTTCGCAGAAGACGGGCTGCTCGCCGAGAATGAGAACTTTCATCGGCCCGGCCCCTTGCGACGAGACGGCCGCCCCGCTCCGGGAAGCAGGTCGGATCCGGACAATTCTACCAATGGATGCAGCATTTATTTTATACAACCAATTACAACTGCCGGAGGGTATTCCGCCAGAAGTTTTGTCCGAGAATGCCCCATCTTTCAACCGTGGATTACATTCATCGATCTAAACAAACAGGCGTGCCCTCCGCGTCCGGTGCAGAGCAAGATGAGTGCCGGGCGCAGACGGGCGTGATGGAGCCGGAAAATCCAGGGTTTCCGGGCCCGCAGGGATCGACACCGTCCCATTCGGGCCAGACCATGTGCCTAAGCGGATCGGCCCGTCGCGATTTGGCCCCGGATGATCCGCTGCCGACCCGATGCTGAATTGTTGCGACGCGGAAACCGGTAACGTAGGGTGCGGCCAACCGGGAGGCCCAGCGCATCGCAGAGACGACCTGAGCCGCCTCAAGGCCTCGTAGCTCAGCTGGATAGAGCACCAGATTCCTAATCTGGGGGTCGCGCGTTCGAATCGCGCCGAGGTCACCACCCCTCCCCGAAATCGAACCCGCCATCAGAGAGGACAGCCTTATGGACGTATGGAAGGGCAAGCCCCGGTCTTCCAACAAGCGCAGCATCCTGAAGACGATCAGCTGGCGCACGACGGCAAGCCTCGACACCTTCTTCATTGCCTGGCTCGTAACGGGCAAGCCGATGATGGGCGGCGCCATCGCGCTCGGCGAGGTGCTGACCAAGCTTCTCTGGTATTACGTGCACGAACGCGTCTGGGCGCATATCAACATCGAATAGCGCGGCACATGGCCGTTTCGGGCGGCGGCGAGCTATGACATGATCGCGCCGCGGGGGCGCACGCCATGCCGGATCGCGGGGATCGGGCCAGGGCGGGGACGAAGGGGCAAGATCGCGATGACGGTCACCGAGACAATGCTGGCCGACACCTGAATGCGCCGCATACTGATCATAAAGCACGGGGCCTTCGGCGACGTCATCCAGTCCGAAGGCGCATTGCACGATATCCGCGAAAACCACCCGGGCGACGATATCGCCGTTCTGACGACGCCCGCCTATCGCCGCATCTTCGAGCGATGCCCCTGGGTCGACCGCGTGCTCGTCGATCCGCGCGATCCCAGATGGCGTCTCGACAGGATGTGGAAGCTCGGCAAGCGCCTCAAGGCCGAGAAGTTCGACATGGTCTACGACCTGCAGAATTCGGCCCGCACGGCGACCTACTTCCGCTGGTTCTTCCAGAACACCAACTGGTCGGGCACGGCGCCCGGCGTCAGCCATCCGCACCGCGCGAAAAACCCGAAAAAGATCCGCACGCTCGACCGGCTGGCAGGTCAGCTCAAGGATGCGGGCCTCACCATTCGCCACACCCGCAAGCCCGACGTCTCGTGGCTCGCAGACGATGTGACGCCGATCCTCGACGAGGCTGGCGTGCGCGAACCTTATATCGTGCTCATTCCCGGCTGCTCGGCCCGCCACCCGGAAAAGCGCTGGCCCTATTACGCCGAGCTTGCACAACGTCTGATCGATGAAGGGCAACAGGTCGTCATGGCGCCGGGGCCGGACGAAGTGGAACTGGCAAAGACGATTCCGGGCATCAGGTTGCAACGGAAATCCGGCTTCTTCACATGGTCCGAACTTGCCGGCATCCTGAAGCGCGCGGCCTTCGTCGTCGGCAACGACACCGGGCCGACGCATCTCGCCTCGCATCTGGGAACGCAGGGCCTCGCGCTTTTCGGCCCCTATGCGCCGGCCGCCCTTACCGGCATCGAACGGGAGAACTTCACGGCGATCGAGGTGCAGCGCCTTTCCGCGCTCCCCGTCGAGCGCGTGCTCGACGAGGTGCATCTGCGCGTCGCCGCTATTGAAACTCCGTATATGACTTCTCTTCAATGATGGCGGAGCCGGTGAGAAGGTTGATGTCCTTCTTCAAGGCCGCGCGCCTGTCGTTCTGCTTGTAGACGGAACGGGCAAGCTCGACGAATTTCGGCCCGAAATCCTTGTCCGCCTCGCATTGGCGAATGTCGTCCTCGATCACCCAGAGCGCCTCGTTGACGGCCTTGAGTTCCGCTTCGAGACGCTGAAGCTCGGCGCTCGCCGGAATATGCGCGCGGCGCGCAGCCTCGAGCACCTGCAACTCGTGACGCACATTGGCGAGCTTCGCCGGATCGCTCATGCGCTCTGACTTGATGACGAGAATGGTGATCTTGTCGATCAGCTCGCCCGGACCCACCTCGATCAGGATCGGCTTCGGCTGCTTGTTGCCTGACATGGCGTCCTCCCGGCTCTTGTTCCCCTTTTTGTTCTTATAGCGAACGCTCTCCGGCCTTTCATCCGCTGTTTCAACTCTTGGTTTCCGCCGCCGACCTGTCAGAATGACGCCGGGTGCTGAAGGCTTGGGGAAATATGTCAATGTCGCTGCTCGCACGGATCGTCGACCGGCTGAAGGGCCGCTTCGAAATACCTGAGCAGCGCTCCGCCGCGCGCGCGACCGACCCCTGGCTCATCGTCGAGATCGACGGCTACGACCACCGCTCCCGCGACTGGTCGGCAAGCGGCGTCTGCATCGAGGGCTTCGCCGGCGAAATCGCCGTCGGCGACAGGGTGAGCGGACGCCTGCGCTGGCAGAAGCGCGACCCCGGCCACGGCTTCACGGCGGAAGTCGTGCGCATCGAGCCGGGCGGCGCGGTGGCGCTGCGCTGGCTTGACCTCGCGGAAGCGGCGCTCGACGAGATGGAAGCCTGGCACAGCTAGGCGGTCCATGCGCCCCGCGCTAATCTCCCCGCAATGAAAATTGAATGACAGGGAGAGACGACCATGGCCGATGCAGCGCGCGCAAGCGCACCCCGATATGAAACGCTCCTCATCCGCAAGGAAGGCGCCGTCGACTGGCTGACGCTCAACCGGCCCGACGCGCTCAACTCGATCAATCCGACGATGACCGCAGAGCTGCAGGATTATTTCGGCAGGCTCTACACCGATCATTCGGTGCGCATCGTCGTCATCAAGGGCGCGGGCCGCGCCTTCAGCGCCGGGCTCGACCTGAAACACAATGCCGAAAGCCGTTCGAAGGAAGGCAACCGCTCGGGCGTCGTCGCCGGGCTTGCCGGCCAGCGCTCGATCAGCGAGATCGTGATGCGCATGCGCCGCTGCCCGCAGGCGATCGTGAGCCTGGTGCACGGGCCCGCCTGCGGCGGCGGCTTCGCCTTCGCGCTCGCTTCCGACATCCGCATCGCGGGCGAGAGCGCGCGCATGAACGCGGCCTTCATCCGCATCGGCCTCTCGGCCTGCGATATCGGCGTCAGCTATTTCCTGCCGCGCCTCGTCGGCGTGTCGGTCGCCTCCGAACTGATGCTGACCGGCCGCTTCATCAATGCCGAGCGCGCGCTCCGCGTCGGCCTCGTTTCGGAAGTGGTGCCGGACGACAGGCTCGAAGAGGCGGCGCGCCCCTATATCGAGGAGATGCTGACGACCTCGCCGCTGGGCCTCCGCCTCACCAAGGAATGCCTGAACATGAGCACGGATGCGGGCAGCCTCGAAGCAGCCGTCGCCATGGAAGACCGCAACCAGATTCTCTGCGCGCAGACGGACGATTTCCGCGAAGGGATCAGCGCCTTCCTCGGCAAGCGCAAGCCCGCATTCACCAACAGCTAACCTTGTTCGGCGCCTTCCGGGCCGGTGTGAGGCTATGACAAAGCGTTAACTCCCGGGGAATAGGCTTTTGTTGAAAAGTCGATTCGAATGCCCGCGAGCCCGACGCCGATGCTGCTGAAACCGATCATCGCCTGTACCGACCCGGAAGCCATCGCCTTCGAGTTCGAGAACAGCCGCGCGCTCCTGCGCTACTGGCGCTCGAAGCAGGCGGGCGGACTCATTCCGCTCGCCGAAGCGATCGAGCCCGCGGCGCTGAAGCCGCTTCTGCCCGAACTCGTCATCTACGACCTGCCCGACCTCGGCACGGTGCGCTACCGCCTCGCCGGCACGCTTGCCGTGCAGCGCCTCGGCTTCGAGCCGAAGGGCCGCAACCTCGTCGAATTCGCAACGCCCGAAATGCGCTCGCTGGTGACGCTCGCCTTCAATGTCGTCGCGCGCTCCTATGTCGGCCTCGTGTCGCATTTCCGGCTGGTCCATGACGGCGGCGTGCCCGCGCGCATGGAAATGCTGCTCCTCCCGCTGACGCCGCCGGCGGGCGAGCCGCCGCGCGTGATCTCGGTCATCAGCCGCGAGGAACTGCCGCCGGAGCTGACGCGCTTCGGCATCGACCACCCGCCGGAAACGATCGACGATGCGACCGTCTTCGACATCGGCTACGGCCTGCCCAACCTGTCGATGATCCCCGGCCTCAACGCCGCCGCCTGAACCCTTGCGGGAGGCCGCGCGGGCTCTATCATCCGCGCCGGAACACCGGAGAGGAGACAGGGCATGGCGACGGCGGACGCGCACAAGGAAATCATCAGGAATTATGCGGCGGCCTTCAGCGCCGGGGATTTCACGCGGCTGCGCGCGCTCTTCACGACGGATGCGGAAATCCAGGGCGTGCTGGGCTGGGGCCATATCGACGAACTGGCCATGCCCGTCTGGCGCGACCTCCACGCCGCCTTCGGGACGCAACTGAAAATCGAGGCGCTGGCGGCCGACGGCGATCTTGTCGCCGCGCGTTATACCGAGACCGGCACATTCCGCGCACCTTTCCGGGGGCAAGAGCCGACGGGCAGAAGCTACGAACTCGTCGCCATGGAATGGTTCGAGATGAAGGACGGAAAAATCCGCCGCCGCTGGGGCGCCCGCGACTCGGGCGCGATGAACCGCCAGCTCGGCATTTGAGGGAACGCAGATGAAACGCCTCGCACGCACCGCACTCGCCTGCCTCGCCATCGCAACCGGCGCCGCGACCGCCGCCAGCGCCAACGCGGCCATGTCGCGCGAGGAATACCGCGCCTCGCTCGCCGAAATCGACAAGCTCCAGCGCGAAACGCTCGCCGCCGCCGACGAGATCAAGGCGGGGGTGACGACGGAGGCGGCCGGACCGCAGGCCGCGCATTTCGACGAGCGGCTCACATGGCTGCGCACGACGATCACCTCGGCGACGCTGTCCGACGGCGCAACGCTGCGCCATGAAGGCCAGAGAGGCGACCCGCAATATGCCCGCTGCCTCCTCTGGCGCGCCGCCGAGATGGAAGACCATGTGCAGGACGTGGCGACGGACTTCGCCCAGCTCGCCCGCGGCGCGTCGGCGACGATACCGCTCGACCGCGCCGACATTGCGAGCGAAGGGCTGCGCAAGGGCTGCCCGTCCTGAGGCCTCAGCCGATGGCGATGCCATATTCGGCGGCGATCCGCTGCATGTCCCGCGCGCTCGACGCCGCCCGCCCTGGCCTTGGCGTCGAGCGCGCGGAAGAAATCGGTGAAGCCTTCGCCCGGCGAGGTGCTTGCGGGCCCGGGGCTCGCCGACTGGAAATGCGCCGAGAGTGGTATCTACGCCGTCTGATCTTTGCGAAGGGAAGATGGATGCCGGGTCGAGCCCGGCATGACGGTTGGGGAGAGGTGCGTGCCTTTGCCGAGAGCCCGTACGTTGTCCCCTCACCTACAACCAGATCGTCACCCCGGACTTGATCCGGGGTCCATCTTGTCTTTGCCAAGGGAAAGATGGATGCCGGAGCAAGTCCAGCATGACGCACCAGCGCAACGAACACCTCCACCCCCGCCAAGGCATCCGCCTGCGGAGGTCCGGCACTCGCTCGACCTTCGTGAAGAAGGGGCGCGGGGCTTGGCTTCATCGCACATGTCCTACATGTGACATGTGGCACGTATAGGGGCGAATTCACCGCGCCCCGCGCGCGACATCTTCTCGACTTCTCCGTGTTCCGATTGCCGTACTGTCCGGGCGTCCG
>JARLIS010000014.1 GCA_031291615.1 Parvibaculum sp. | reverse complement strand
GCGCGCCGAGACGCGCCGCGCCCGTATGCGTCTGTCCGCCGGAGACGACGAGGGCATGGCCGCGCGCATATTTGTGTCCGTCGACACGAGGCCGCGGAAACAACTCGCGCCAAAGCGCGGGCGCGTTCTCGAAAGCCGAGGGCGCGACTTCGGCGACGACTTCATCGCCGATGCCGATATCGGCGACAACGATCTCGCCGCAGAGCGCGCGGCCCGGCATCAGCACATGGCCGGGCTTCTTGCGCACGAAGGTGACGGTCACATCCGCCTCGAAGGCCGCGCCGCGCACCGCGCCCGTATCGCCGTCGAGGCCGGAAGGCACGTCGACCGCGATGACGGGAATGCGCGTGCCGTTGATGCGGTGGATCACATCGGCGGCGAGGCCCGACACGTCTCGCGAGAGGCCCGCGCCGAAAATCGCATCGACGACAAAGAGAGCGCCATCGCCCGCTTCCGCGTTGAGCGCATGAACAGGGCCAGACCAGCGCCGCGCCGCCTCGGCCGCATCGCCGTGAAGCGCCGCCACATCGCCCACCAGATAAAGAGTGACGCTCCAGCCCCAGTCGCGCAGCAGGCGCGCGGCGACGAAACCGTCGCCGCCATTGTTGCCCGGCCCGCAGAAGACATCGACCGGCCCACGCGGATAACGCGCGGCAGCCGCTTCCGCAACCGCGCGGCCCGCGTTTTCCATAAGGACAATGCCGGGCGTGCCCCGCTCGATCGTCATGTGATCGGCGCGGGACATCTCGGCGACGGTGAGAAGCGCTGAGGAGGTGTCAGACATGGGGGCATCATAGCGATGCGGGGTGAGATGGGGAGAGGGAAATGAGCGAAAGTCGGCATCGCTTCCAGTTCGCGGCAGCAGCGCCGAAGAAGAATATTGGCACTACTTACGCCCCTCACTTCTCCGTCGTCATGGCCCGGCTTGTCCGGGCCATCCACGTCTTGTCGGCGATGTTGCCATGCCGGAAGTTCGCATTTGATCGAAATGTGTTTCGCGAATAGCGAGACTCCCGGGCTGGATAGGAGTGGAAAGGGAAAAACGTGGATGGCCCGGACAAGCCGGGCCATGACGAATATGGATGAGGTGTGTTTCCGAGAGAAGACCCTCACCCTCCCGCGCCTTTGGCGCGGGTCCCTCCCTCTCCCTCCGGGAGAGGGGTTTCGGGCATCGCGGCGGCGCTGCCGGATGGTGGTATAGTCAGCCGGCGGGCGCGGACATTCAGGAGACTCGGCGATGATCGGCAGGGTGTTGGCTGGATGCCTGCTTGCGGCGCTTCTTGCGGGTCCTGCTTGGGCGGGCGAACTCAAGGTTACTGTTGTCGGCGTGCGGTCGGATCGCGGTGCGGTGATGATCGGGCTTTTCGACAGCGCGGCGAAATTCAGGAATGCCATTTCGCATTCGGCGCATGTCGGGCTGATGAGCGACAAGGAGCGGCTCGTCGGCGCCACCTTGCGCGCGCGGACGGGAGATCAGACCATCGGCTTCACGCTGCCGCCGGGGCGCTATGCGCTGATCGTCTTTCACGACGAGAACGACAATGCGCTGCTCGACACGGGCACGCTCGGCATTCCGACCGAGGGCTATGGTTTCAGCAACAATGCGATGGGCTTTTTTAGCGCGCCCGATTTCAACGCCGCCGCCGTCACGGTCGGGCCGGACGACAGGAGCATTTTCATCACGTTGAAGTATCCCGTGATGGAAACGGCGCGGCTGCCGGGGAAGTAGCACCCCGGCGCAAGGCCGGGGTGACAACGGAGCGGCGCCGCGGCCTATTGCTGTGCTTCGGCGGCGCGGACGGTTGAAATCTTCTCGCCGCGCAGCGCCGAGAGGTCCGGTATGTCGAAGGTCAGTTTGTGGATCTTGCCCGGATAGACGAAGGGCTCGCGATAGTCGTTACAGACCGGCGCGTAGCTGCGGCCGACATCCATGCCGATGCTGGAGATCATGAAGAGGAGCGTCTTCACTGACGCCGTACCGACTTCCTTGCCGTCGACAAGGAGCTGCATGTCGCCGCCGCCATCGAGCCGGCGGGTGACGGCCACCTCGACCGTATGCGCGCCGGGCGAGAGCTTGGCCGCGCCCGCGATGTTCGTATGCTCGTGGAAGGCGTTGTAGTCGAAGTGCGGACGGCCGTCCTTGATGTAGAGAACGAAGCCGCTGTTCAAGCTGCCGCGAGCGACGAGCGCGCCGTCGCCGCCCTTGGCCGGATGATCGACATGGGCCGCCATGCGCCAGCCGCGCGCGACCGGCGGGCAGGCGTCGGAGACGATGTGCGACATGGGCGGATAATAGACGAAGTGCGAGCGCGAGGTCGGCATGCCGGGACGGCGCGAAGCCGCAAAAAGCATGAAGGCGCCGCGATCGTCGAGCGGCAAGACGCCGTGCTTCTCGGCTTCCTTCCACCAGAGATCGATCATCGCCTTGAGCCGCGCGGGCTCCTTCTCGGCGAGGTCGTTATATTCCGAGAAGTCGCTGTCGAGATTGTAGAGCTCCCACTTGTCCTCGTCGAAGGGCTGGCCGGATTCGTGATGGGTGACGGCCTTCCAGCCATCGGCCCAGATGCCGCGATGGCCAAGCATTTCGAAATATTGCGCGCCGCGTGCGAGCTTTGCCTTCGCATCGGTGAGCACCGGCTTCAGGCTCACGCCATGCACAGGCATTTGCGGCACGCCGGCGACGACGGAGGGCGTCTCGATGCCGATAATGTCGAGCACCGTCGGCGTGAGGTCGATGGCGTGGCAGAATTGCGGGCGGATGCCGCCCGTGCCTGCGAGCTTGCCGGGGAAGTGCATGATCAGCGGATCGCGCACGCCGCCGCCATGCGTGTTCTGCTTGTACCATTTGAGCGGCGTGTTGCCTGCCTGCGCCCAGCCCCAGGGAATGTTCGAATGGCTGTTCGGCGTACCGATGTCGTCGAGGCGCTCCACGGCGGCGTCGATATTCTCGCGGATGCCGTTGAACCATTTCATCTCGTCGAAAACGCCGGTGGCCCCGCCCTCCTGACTCGCGCCATTGTCCGACATCAGGATGAAGAGCGTGTTCTCCCAGCGGCCGATCTGCTTGAGGAAGGCAACGAGGCGGCCGATCTGGTCGTCCGTGTGCTCGAGCATCGCGGCGAAGGCTTCCTGAAGCCTGGCGGCGAAGCGCTGTTCGTTCTTCGAGAGTTCGGCCCAAGGCTTCACGCCGGGATTGAGCGGCGCAAGCTCGGTGTTCGGCGGGACGATGCCCATCTTCTTCTGGCGCTCGAACCATTCGGCGCGGGCGACATCCCAGCCGGCGTCAAACTTGCCCCGCCAGCGGTCGAGATATTCCTGCGGCGCCTGATGCGGCGCGTGCATGGCGCCGAAGGCTGTGTAGAGGAAGAAGGGTTTTTCCGGCACGAGCGAGGTGAGGTCGCGCACCATGCTGGACGATTTGTCGATGATGTCTTCCGAGACGTGGTAGCCCTCTTCAGGCGTCGCGGGCACGTCGACGAAGTGATTGTCGCTGGTGAGTTCGGGATAGAACTGGTCGGTCTCGCCCTGAAGGAAGCCGTAATAGCGGTCGAAGCCCTTTTGCAGCGGCCAGTTGTTGAACGGTCCGGCTGCGGAGCATTCCGACATGGGCGCGAGGTGCCACTTGCCGGTGGCGAAGGTCGCATAGCCGTTGTCGCGGAGGATTTCGGCCAGCGTCGCCGCCGATTTCGGCACCGAGCCGCGCATGTTCGGAAAGCCCGTGTCGAAATTCGAGACGCCGCGCATGCCGACCGAATGCGGGTTGCGGCCCGTGAGCACGCAGGCGCGCGTGGGCGAACAGAGCGCCGTGGTGTGGAAGCCGGTGAAGCGCAGGCCGTCCGCTGCCAGCGCGTCGATGTTCGGCGTCTTCAGCGTCGAGCCGTAGCAGCCGAGATGGGAGAAGCCCGTATCGTCGAGGACGACGAGGACGATGTTGGGTGCGCCGGGGCGGATTTTCGATTCCGGCCACCAGGGCTTCGACTCCTGAACCGTGCGGCCGATGACGCCGCCGAATTCCTCGCCAGACGGATGCTTGCTGCTCAAATTCGCCTCCCCGCGTTTTTTGACATTCTAATGGAACACATTAAATCCATTTCGCGCCGGACGACAAGCACGCTTCGGGCGAATTCCTCAATACGGAACGAGGCTCAATTCACCTTGGTTTCCGCCTCGCGGCCCTGCTCGACAAGCGCAAGCTTGCCGCCCTTGGTGTCGAAGACCGTCACCGAGCAATTGTCCGGGCGGAAGCAGACGACGCGGTCGTCGGCGAGCGCGCGGCCGGCGGCGACATTGATGGCGATGAAATGGCTGAAGATGACCGTGTCCTGCTTCAGCCCGAGCAAGGCCTCGACCACGCCGTCGCGCCAGGCGAGAAAGTCGACGCCCGTTCCGTCATTCGTCCAGCTTCCGGCCATGAAGGCGCGGAGCCATTTGCCGCGCGCTTCGAGATCGTGCATCGGCGAGGGTATCTCGCCCACGCGCGCGTCGATCACGGGATCGGAACTCCAGAGGCGGGCGAGCGGCAGGGATGTCTCGCGGCAGCGGCGCAGCGGCGAGGTGATCAATGGACGCCTCGCCCCGACCTTGCGCTCGATCTCGCGCGCAACGCTTTCGGCCTGGGCGCGGCCCTTCTCGCTCAGGCCGGGGTCCATGTCTGCATCCCAGCCGGAAGCAGCCTCGCCGTGTCGGATCATGTAGATGAGGGGCATCGGTCAATCCCATAATGAATGTCGCATTCCCCATCATAGCTTTACATCGGGCCGTGACGATATTGCGCGTTGCGGGTGCGGGCTTGCGAATTTAGGGTTCGCGCCCATGAACAGACGCATGATGCCGCTCATCATATCGCTCGGCTGCCTCGCGCTGGCGGGCGTCGGCACGGTGTTTTCGCCGTCGCTTCTGCACTGGTTCGCCAATACGACCGGGTATGAGGGGCATATGCGCGCCGAGAGGCCGCTCGCCGCAGCGCCCGGCGAGGCGGGACCGGCGCTCGCCATAAGGCTCGATACGAACATCGTGCCGGGGATCGACTGGGAGTTTCGTCCCGAGCAGCCCATCATCGAAGCGGCGGTCGGCGTGCCGTCGATCGTCTATTTCACGGTGACGAACAAGGGCCGCACGGCCTCGACAGGCAAGGCGCTCTTCAATGTGACGCCGGACCCCGCCGCCTATTATCTGATGAAGGCCGACAGTTTCTGCTTCAAGACCGCCCGGCTTCAGCCGGGCGAAAGCGCGCGGGTGGCGTTCATCTTCTATTTCGACAAGGCGATGCTGGAAGATCAGGAGACGGCGAACATCCGCGCGATGACGCTCTCCTTCAGCTTTTTCCCGATGGCCGACGGACCGAACGCCGTGTCGCTGTCGGCGATCGCGGCGGAGGAAGCGCGCAAACTGGCGACGGCGAAGACCTTCGTCTTCACCGCCGATCCGAACCAGTAGCGCTAAGGGCCGTCAATTGGTGATGCGGGCCGAGCCGACGGCGCGCTGGAACAGCGCGGTCATGGCGCTTTCAATGCCTTGCGTGGGGCTCACCTCGAAATAGAGGCCCGGCGAGGCGCAGCTCTGCATCAGCGTTCCGATGTTGCCTGCGAAGGGGCCGATCCAGGTGTTGTACCAGGAGTTGGTCGGCAAGGGCTGATAGGTCGTGTAGAGGACGGCGATCTTGATGCCGCGGTCCTTGATCGCCTTGCAGAGCGAGACCGTGATCGGCTCCTGACAGCGGCCGTTCGTGGTGGGGCGCGTGCAGCCGCTCGGCAGGTACTGGTCGGCGACGCCGTCCGAGACGAAGAACAGAACCTTTTGCGGCGTCGAATTGGCCGCGCCTGTGCCCGGCGCCGGAATGGCGGCATTCATCGCCGGCAGGATCGTATCATAGGGCGTGTGCTGATCGTTGTTATAATCCGGAGCCGGCACCGTCATGAGATCCAGAGCGGATGCCTGGCTCTTGGCGGTTGCGAGATTGGCCGTCAGCGGCGCGAGGTTCGTCAGTCCGATATTGGTGGCGGAGGCGCCGAAGCTGTAGATCGCCACGCGGAACTGATTGGCGACCGCCGCCGTCTGCGCGGCCGTGTCCATCAGCGACTGGGTGGCGGTGCGCACAACGTCGATGCGCATGGTGACGCCGAGCGATTTCGCCTTGTTGTAATAGTTATTGGTCGTGGACTTGTCGTGACAGGCGAAGGCGCACTTGTCGGACGTGTTGTTGACCATCTTGGCGATGTCGGCGGTGGTGGCGCCGATGCCCATCGAGGGCGAATTGTCGAGCAGCATATAAAAGTCGATATAGGTGGGCAGACCGGCGGCGGCGGTGGAACTGCCCTTGAGCGTCATCGTATTGATGCGCGCGATGCCCATGAAGGTGGTCGGCATCACCGCCTCATAGGCGACGACGACGGTGCGTCCTGCCGCCGTGTCGGTGACGGTGGTCGTGACCGACTTGCTGGTGACGGCGTTGAAGTCGTTCAGCACGCCGTTGAACATGTCGGTGGCCAGCGTGCGGGCGACGCTCGCGCTCGGCATGGTCGCCTGATAGGCGACGCCGGCCAGCGCGGCGGCATCGGCGGCATGGCCGAGTTTCGATTTCGCCGCGATCGCGGCGCTGTAGTCGATTGCGGCGCCGATGGCGATAAGGATCGGCGTCAGCGCGAGAGCGAAGATCACGGCATAGTTGCCGCGCCCGTCGCTTGCAAACCGGCACAGAAGATCTTTGATAAACCCAAACGTCCGAACCATATCCCCCGCCCAACTTGAGGGTATGCGCCGGACCAGGTGACCGGCACTCTGGTAAATTATGGCCGTTAGGCTTAAAATTCCGTCAATTTCGCCCGGGATTATGAGACGAGCGTCTAGGGCGGCGGACGCGCCGCACGCGTCCGCCCCACCGCCATGCTCCGCCTACGCCGGAATTATTCCGGCGTGAAGACGTTCACATCCTTGCCGGGCTCGGCGGCGGGCGCGACGGTGCCCGAGCGGCCGAGCTGGTCGCGTTCCATGAAGTCCTGAAGGATCGGCTTGTCGTTGGGCGTATGCGCGACGAAGCGCGCGCCCGTGTCGTCGAGCCGGCCGAAGAGGATCGCGAATTCCGCGCCGTCGCGGCCGTTGACGACGGTGTAGGTCTCGATCTTCGCGCGACCCTTCGGCTGTTCGTTCACCACGGGATGCGCTTCGGCGTCGATTTCGGCCTGATAGGTCGCGGGCTTTTCGCGCTTCCATGCGCCCTTCACCGGATCGGTCGAATAGAGGCCGAGGCCGTGCTTCGTCACATACCAGCCGTTCGACGTGACGAGGCCCTTGGTGCCGGGCTTCGCGCGCAGCTTCTCGATCATGGTGGCGATCGAGAGCATCACATAGGCGTTGCCCGCGCCGCCGAAGTACGGGAGGCCGCCCGTCACAGTGAGCGGGCGCTTGTCGTCTTCGGCGATGCCGAGTTCGTTGCGGCCGATCTGCACGGCGGAGGGGAAGCAGGAATAGAGATCGAAATAGTCGATATCGCCGATGTTCCAGCCGGACATGGCGAAGGCTTTCTTGCCCATCATGCGGATGGCGGGCGAGGAGTAATAGTTCACGCGCTCGGTCGGATACCAGAGATCGTTTGCGTCGGCGCAACCGTGGAGGAAGACCCATTTTTCCTGCGGGATGCCGAGCTCGCGCGCCTTCTTCACCGACATCATCACGACGGCGGCGCCCTGATCGACCTGCATGATGGCGTTCATGTATTTCGTGTAGGGGAAGCCGACATAGCGGTTGTCGTCGCTGGGCGTTGCGATTTCTTCCGCCGTGCGGGCGATGGGGAACCAGGCCTGAGGGTGCTTCGCCGCCACTTCGGTGAAAGGCGCCATGAGCTTGCCGATGGCAAGCTGGTGCTCGCGCACGCTGCGCTTCTTCTGGCCGCGAATGGCGTTTTCAAACATCGGATAGATGTTCACCGGGAACTGGAGCTTGTGCGCCTTCTCGACTTCGGTGACGCCTTCGCGCTCATAACCGACATCGATGCGCGTGCCGCCGGGCTCGTCGTGCCACGGCAGCATCTTGCCCTGCCCCAGCGCGCGCATCATGGTGGCGAAGGCCTCGGCGCCCGCAACGAGGGCGACTTCCGTTTCGCCATTGGCGATGAGTTCCGCCGTGTGGTTCACCAGCATTTGCGGCGTGTTGCCGCCGGTCGGGCCGTAGCAATTCTTCGAGGCGTTGGCGCCCAGCATGTTGCCGAGCGACTTCGGCGCATTGCCATAGCGGCCGAAGGGCAGACGGCGCGCGTCCGGGCTGTCGGTGATGAAGCGGACGACGGTGATGTTGTCGACATGCTGCCAGAGCTTGTCGCCGATGCCCGCATCCTTGGCGGCAAGGCGGGCAGCGTCTTCCATCAGATGGAGCGGCGATTTCGCCTTCTCGACATCCTTTTCCTTCTGCACGCATTGACCGACGCCGACCAGGACGGGTGTACGATCTTCGGGCTGAACGGACATGGTTTTTCTCCCTGACGCCGGAATGGTTCGGCTGGCTAATTAGTTTATGGCCGGAGAATAAGGCGTGTTCCGGCGATGTCCAGCGGACAGAAACGCAGACCCGCCGCAGCCGACGGAATGCGGGAGATCGGCGCGTTAGGGATATAGTTCCGCAGCGTCACCCAACGGAGTCCGCCGATGCAAGACGCGAGGCTCGCCGCCCATCTCGCCAACCGGATCGCCTTCGGTCCGTCGCCGGGCGACATTGAGCATATCCGTGAGTTGGGCTTGGAGGGCTATCTCGACGAACAGCTCGATCCCGACGCCCTGCCCCTGCCGCCGCAACTTGTCGATCAGCTTCGGACCTATCCGACGCTGGATCAGGATTCCATGACGCTGCTTGTCGAATACGGACCGATTTTCAAGCGGGCCGAAACCGGCAAGCTGTCGAAGCAGGACATCGAGACCATCAAAAAGAGCGCGCGGCAGATCGTCGTCGAGGCGGCGGAGGCGCGGCTTGCGCATGCGGTGATGAGCCCGCGCCAGCTCAACGAAACCATGGTCGAGTTCTGGGCGAACCACTTCAACATCTTCGCCGGCAAGGGGCTCGACCTCTATTGGCCGGGCACCTATGAGCGCGAGGCGATACGCCCGCATGCGCTCGGCAATTTCCGCGACCTGCTGCTGGCGACGGCAAAGCATCCGGCGATGCTTTTCTATCTCGACAACTGGCAGAACACCGCGCCCGACAGCCCCGGCGCGCGCGGGCGCTTCAAGGGGCTGAACGAAAACTACGCACGCGAGGTGATGGAGCTGCATACGCTCGGCGTGGATGGCGGCTATACGCAGGCGGATGTCATCGCGCTGGCGCGCATTCTCACCGGCTGGTCGTTCCTGCCGCGCGGCGGAAGGGCGCTCATGGTCAAGCTCGGCATGGAGCGGGCGAGCGAGTTGCCGAATTTCAGCTTCGACGAAAGCCGGCACGATGAGGGAACAAAGGTGCTGCTCGGCCGCAGCTTCGAGGCGGACGGACTGGCCGAAGGCGAAGCGGCGCTGACGATGCTGGCCCGCCATCCGGCGACGGCGCGGCACATTTCGTGGAAGCTCGCGCAATATTACGTCGAGGACAGGCCCGATCCCGCCCTCGTCGCCGCGATGGCGAAGACATTCGAGAAGACAGACGGCGACATTCCCTCGGTGCTTCGCACGCTTTTCACCAGTGCGAGGTTTCGCGATCCGGCGGTTCGGGGCGCGAAGTTCAAGACGCCGCATCGTTATGTGGTTTCGGCGGTGCGGGCGAGCGGACGAACCCCCCGCAACATGCTGGCGCTGCTCGGCACGCTCAGGCAACTCGGGCAGACGCCTTTCGGCTGCCAGACGCCGGACGGATACAAATGCACCGAAGACGCCTGGCTCAATCCGGATGCGATGACGCGGCGCATCGCCTTCGGCATTGCGCTGGGCGCCGGGCGGCTGCCGCTCGACAGCCCGCCGCCGCCCCTCGACGACAGGGCCGCAATCATGCGCGAGTTCAAGACGGCGGCGACGAACAAGACGGCGGAAGCGCTCGATCCCGAAAGGCTGATCGCAACGCTCGGCGTCGCGCCCGGCGCGGCGACGCGCAGCGCGATCGACGATGCACCGCCGAAGATGAAGGCGGGCATCGTGCTGGGCAGTCCGGAATTCATGATGTGCTGACGGTCAGTCTGCTGACATATGGCCAGGGAGACAGGCGATGCTGAGACGCGATTTCGTGAAATATGCGGCGGCGGCCGGGCTTTCCATCCTGCCGGTCGGGCGCGGCGCTTTCGCCATGCGCAACCCGGACGGAGCGCAGAAGAAACTCGTCGTCGTTTTCATGCGCGGCGCGGTGGACGGGCTCAATGTCGTCGTGCCCTATACCGAACAGGCCTATTACGAGGTGCGGCCGACCATCGCCATTCCAAGGCCGGGCGCTGCAAACGGCGCGCTCGATCTCGACGGGCGCTTCGGACTGCACCCGGCGCTTGCCTCCATCATGCCGATGTGGAACGAGAAGAGCCTCGCCTTCATCCACGCTTCGGGATCGCCGGACGAGACGCGCTCGCATTTCGAAGCGCAGGATTACATGGAGAGCGGCACGCCGGGACAGAGGCGGACGCAGGACGGCTGGATGAACCGGCTGCTGGCGAGCCTGCCGGGCGCGCATTCGCCGACGCAGGCGGTGAGTTTCGGCCCGACGCTGCCGCGCATTCTGTCCGGCCGGGCGAGCGTCGCCAATATGGCGCTCGGGGCGAGCGCCGCGCGGCCGCTGCCTTCGGATCGCGCGGAATTGCAGCCGCTTTTCGCGCGCATGTATGCTGGCGACGACGCCTTGTCGCGCGCCTATCGCGAGGGCGACGAGGCGCACAAGAAACTGATGGGCGATCTCAAGGCCGACATGATGGAAGCGGATAACGGCGCGCCGCCGGCGGAGGCCGCCGCGAAGAATGCCGGACAGATCGCGCGGCTGATGCGCGACGACAGATCGATCCAGCTCGCCTTCTTCGCGGTGGGCGGCTGGGATACGCATGTCAATGAGGGTTCGTCGGAGGGACAGCTTGCCAATCATCTGAAGCCTCTCGGCGAAGGGCTGGCGACGCTGGCGCGGGGGCTCGGCCCCGTTTACGACGACACGGTGATCCTCGTCATTTCTGAGTTCGGACGTACCGTCCATGAGAACGGCAGCGGCGGCACGGATCACGGCCACGGCAACGCGATGTGGGTCATGGGCGGGCCGGTTGCGGGCGGCAAGGTTTATGGCGCCTGGCCGGGCCTCGGCGAAAGCGAGCTGCATGAAGGGCGCGACCTCGCCATAACCACCGACTTTCGCGCGGGCATCGGCGCGGTGCTTGGCGATCATATGGGCCTCGACGCGGCGGCATTGTCGCGGGTGTTTCCCGGCGCGGCTCCGGACGGCGCGAATGTGGCCGGACTTGTCAGGACATAACGCGGCAGTTGCACTTCACTCGCATCATCGAAAGGCCCGCCATTTGCGGGCCTTTTGCGTTCGATCAATGACCGAATCTGGCCGCTCGCCGAGCTTCAGAAAAGGAACGACGAACCGAACATGCAGGCACCGCAGCGGTGCAGTCCGTTACATGAGGAAAGCCCGTGCGCCATCTTCCCATTCGTTCTGCCCGCCCTGTTGCGATCTCCACCTTTTTTCTCGGCCTCGCCGCGCTTGCCCCGCAGCCCGCCTCGGCGCTGCCGAGTTTCGCCGAACAGACGGGGCAAGCCTGCTCGGCCTGCCACATCGGCAGCTTCGGGCCGGCGCTGACGCCGATGGGGCGCGAATTCAAACTGAACGGCTATGTGTGGGAAGGCGGCGACTCGAGCCTGCCGAAAGTCAGCGCGATGCTGCAAACCTATCTCACGCATACGCAGGCCCCGCAGGAAGGCGGCGCGGCGCCCCATTTCGCACCCAACGACAATCCGTCCGTCAATCAGGTGAGCCTCTTCTATGGCGGCAAGATCATGGACAATGTCGGCGCCTTTGTTCAGACGACCTATGACGGCGTGGCGCGGCGCTTTTCCTGGGACAATACCGATATCCGTTTCGCGCACAGCCTGAAGCTCGGCGATGTGAGCGCCATCGTCGGCGTTTCGGTCAACAACAATCCGACGGTTCAGGATCTCTGGAACTCGACGCCCGCATGGGGCACGCCCTTCGGCGCATCGAACCTTGCGCCCGGACCGGTCGCCTCGCCGCTCATTTCGGGCGGGCTTGCGGCGCAGGTGCTGGGCGCCAGCGCCTATGCGATGTGGGACGGCTGGCTCTACACGGAGATCGGCGCCTATCGCAATCTTTCGGACCGCGCGCAGACCACGCTCGGCGTGTCGCCTTATGGCGAGAACCGCGTCAGCGGCACCGTGCCTTATTGGCGGGTCGCGCTGCAACACCAGTTCGGCGTCAATTATGTGTCGGTCGGCACGTTCGGCCTCAGCGCCGATCTCTATCCCGGACAGGACCAGTCGCAGGGCACGGACCGCGACACCGATGTGGGCCTCGATGCGACCTATGACTATCTCGGCGACGAGGATCACAATTACAGCGTCTACGCGACCTTCATCAACGAACAGCAGAGTCTCGGCGCAAGTTCGGCGCTCGGCAATTCGTCGAACACGTCGAATAAACTCAGGTCGGCGAACATCACCGGCGCCTTCACCTATCAGCAGACCTATACGTTCTCGCTCGGCTATTTCAACATCTGGGGCACCAGCGATGCGGGGCTCTACAGCAGCGTCAGCGCCAATAACTCGCCCAATTCGAACGGCTTCATGGCGGAGGCGGACTATACGCCCTTCGGCAAGGACGACTCGCCCTTCGGTCCACATGTGAATTTGCGTCTCGGTCTCCAGTATACGGATTATCTGAAGTTCGACGGTGCGAGCTCCAATTACGACGGCGCGGGACACAGCGCCGCCGGGAACAACACGCTCGCTGCCTTCGCCTGGTTCATGTTCTAAACCGGGCTCAGGCGCCGGCGGCCGGGTCGTCTTTCACCGCGTCGGCGAATTTCCGCGTGAGGCGCACCAGTTCGTCGATGTCGCGCGCATCCCATGTGCTGAAGATTTCGCGGCCGATTTTCTCGCGGGCGGCATCCAGCGCGCCGGTCGTCGCCCTGCCCTTCGGGGTGATGACGACCGCCCGAATGCGTCGGTCGGCGGCGGAGGCCTGACGCCTGACGAGGCCAAGACTTTCGAGCTTCGCGACCTGACGGCTCACCGTCGTGTGATCGCGGCCGACGCGGTCGGCAAGATCGACCACGCCGATGGGCCCGAAGCGGTCGACACAGACCAGAAGCGGAAACAGCGCCCGGTCGAGCGGAATCCCGGCCTTTTCGATCAGAAACTCGTCGCGCTGCGGCTGGTTCATGACCGCGGCAATATCGAGCAGCGCGGCGTGGAGCTTTCGTATCCGCTCGTTGATATGTGTATTTTGCACGGTTTTTCTTGACGCCATCAGCAGCCCCTCTATATGTGTGCATAGTACACATAGTTTCGCCGGATCGAAGGGAAATGCGTCATGAAGGCCGCAATCGTGAAGGGCCCCGGATCGGCGCCCGTCTATGGTGATTTCGACGAGCCGGTCCCTTCGGGCGACGAAGTGCACATCGCCGTCAGGGCCGCCGCGATCAGCCATGTCGTGAAAGGCCGCGTATCTGGCGCGCATTACAGCGCTGAGGGCAGGTTTCCGTTCATCGCCGGCATTGACGGCGTGGGACGGCTCGCAGACGGACGACGGGTCTATTTCGCCGCGCCTCGGCCTCCCTACGGCAGCATGGCGGAGATCGCCGTTGCGAGCCCCGAGCTTTGCATCGACCTGCCGGACGGGCTCGACGACACGACGGCGGCGGCGATCGCCAATCCCGGCATGTCGTCCTGGGCCGCCCTTACGGAACGCGCGAAACTCCTGCGCGGCGAAACCGTATTGATCAATGGCGCTACGGGCACGGCGGGCCGCCTTGCAGTGCAGATCGCCAGACATCTCGGCGCGAAGAAAGTCATTGCCACCGGGCGGAATGTCGCCACGCTGAAATCCGTCGCCGCTCTCGGCGCCGATGTGACGATCCCGCTCGGCGAAAAACCCGACGCGCTGGAAGACGCCTTCAAGCGACAATTCGCCGAGGGGATAGACATCGTTCTCGATTATCTCTGGGGCCCGAGCGCGGAATGCCTGCTGATCGCCGGCGCAAAGGCGGGACGGGAGGCCGTGCCCATCCGCTTCGTGCAGATCGGCTCTTCATCGGCGACAAACATCAACCTGCCGAGCGCGGCGCTCAGATCGTCGGCCATTGTGATGATGGGGAGCGGCATTGGCAGTCTCTCGCTCGGTCAGCTTTTGCGCGCGACGGGCGGCGTGCTTCATGCCGCCCTGCCCGCTCAACTCAAGATCGAGGCGACGTCCGCGCCGCTGTCGGAAGTCGAACAGGCCTGGGCGAAAGATGACAGCGCGCGGCGCACCGTATTCACCATCGGCGCGCGCGCATCCAGATGAAAGCGGGGCCGGCATCCAGAGGGAACCCGACCCCGTCGCTTTCAGACTTTCCTATTTGCCGATCTTGTTCAGCATGACCTCGGTGCTGCGCGCATGGGCCTGCGCGGTCGCAAGATCCTTTTCGGCGACGCCCGCCGCCGCTTCCTTTGCGGCCGCCTCAAGCGCGGTCTTCGTCGCGGCGTCCGCCGTATCGGGAATGGCGCCCGCCCCCATGCCTTCGCAGGGGTTCATTTCCTTGGCGTCGAAATTCGCGCCCTTCGGCCCTTCGAGGCAATTCAGCGTGTGATGCAAATGGGCATGAACGGCGTCGATGCCGCCGGAATTGCCGGCGAGGCCGGCATGTTTGGCGGCCGTGGCGATTTCCTGCGCCGCGTCCGCCGCCGCTGCCGGCGTGGCGGCAAAAAACGAGAAGGCAACACCGGTGACGCAAAGACCGAGCGCGGCTGCAATCGTGTGACGTTTGAGCATGGTTTCATCCCTCGGGTTGTTGGTCTTGTTCGCGGTCGAAGAAACAGGCCGCATAAGCTTCCACCCATCGGATGAGCTTTGCAAAAGGAATGTCCGCGCGCGCTGAGAACGATTCCCAGCACGCGCGGAAAGCCTGCATCAGGCGAGCGCGGGCACGCGCACCAGCTTTTCCGCGATCTGGACGGCGTTCAAGGCCGCGCCCTTGAGAAGCTGGTCGCCCGCCGAGAACAGCGTGACCGACCGGCCGGAGGGATCGGAAAGATCCTGCCGGATGCGGCCGACGAGAATGTCGTCCTGGCCGGAGGCGTCCATGGGCATCGGGAAATAATTGTTCGACCAGTCGTCGACGAGGCGCGTGCCGGGCGCGGTGCGGATCATCTCGCGCACATCGGCGGCGGCAATCGGGCGCTCGCATTCGAAGGTGATGGCGACCGAATGGGCGCGCAGCACCGGCACGCGGACGCAAGTCGCCGACACGCGAATGTCGGGATCGCCGAAAATCTTCTTCGTCTCGGCGATGACCTTCGTTTCCTCGTCATTGTAGCCGGTAACGGGGTCGATCTTCGTATTGTGGCTGAAGAGATTGAAGGCATAGGGATGCGGCAGGACCGTGTTCTTGTAGTCGCGGCCTGCGAGATAGGCTTCGGTGGAGGCGCGCAGTTCCTCCATCGCCGCAGCGCCCGCGCCGGACGCCGCCTGATAGGTGGCGACGATGAGGCGGCGGATCGGGTTCACGCGGTGGATCGGCCAGAGCGGCGTGATCGAGATGATGGCGGCGCAATTCGGATTGGCGATGATGCCCTTGTGCTTCGCGATCTCGCCTACGTTGATTTCAGGCACGACCAGCGGCACGTTGGGGTCCATACGGAAGGCGGAGGAATTGTCGACGACAATGCCGCCCTCGCGCACCACGATGGGCGCATATTCGCGGGAGACGGCACCCGATGCCGAGAAGAGCGCGATGTCGACGCCCTTGAAGCTCGTCGGCGTCAGCGGCTCGACCTCGATTTCCTGATCGCGATATTTCATGCGGCGTCCGGCGGAGCGCGGCGAGGCGAGAAGGCGCAGCTTCGAGAGCGGGAAGTTGCGCTCTTCAAGGCAGCGGATCATCTCGACGCCGACAGCGCCGGTCGCGCCGACGATTGCGACGACGGGGGAATTCAGGTTGCTCATCTTCTTGTCTCCATCTTGTCGCCGGACGCGGGCCCCGAATGCAAAAAGCCCCGTCCTGCTGGGCGGGGCCTGTCCAAGTTCGCGGGTGCTGGGTTCAGTTCAGACGCGCGCCTTCGACGCCCCGGGGGCGGTCGTGGTGGCTTTCTGTTTTTTCAGCATCTGCGTCATGGCGCGGAACATAGCCGAGGGGAATTGGGGTGTCAAAGGCGGGGTTTGAGGCGGTTTTTGGCGGGTTTAAAGACGTGGATGGCCCGGACAAGCCGGGCCATGACGGAGTTTTTATTGTTCTTCCCCGTCCCGCAGAATCCCGAGCACCTTCTCGCGCAATTCCGGCGAGGCGTCTTCGAGCGCGGCGGCGACGGATTTCAGTTTGCGGCGGAGGTCGTAGACCTGATCGAGGAGCGCGAGGAGGACGGGCACCGTTTCTTCGGATGTGTCGAGGTCGCGGCGGAGGTCGTAGATCAGGCGGACGCGGGCGATATCGATGTCTTGGAATATCCAGATGTCCACATCATGCGGCTCGGGCTGCACCCAGCGGTGTTCGATCCAGCTTGTGAGTTCCACGGGCTGAAGATCGGGGAAGAGCGCGACGACGGCGCTGAAGCGCATCATGATGCCGTTCCCTTCTTCAGGTTCCTGCGCGGGTCGAAGGGATGGTGCGGCGTCCAGCCTTTCAGGAAGGCTTCAAGCTCCGGCTCGCTGTCGGTGGGCAGGTCGATCTTCAAGACGACATATTGATCGCCGCCGCCGATGCCGCGGCCTTTCAGGCGCAACTTCGCGCCGCCGGTCGAGTTCGGCGGAATTTTCAGCGCGACCGGGCCCTTGATCGTCGGCACTTCGACTTTCGCGCCGAGCACGGCTTCCTGAATCGTGACCGGCAATTCAAGGATCACATCCTTGCCGTCGCGGTGGAAGAAAGCATGCGGCTCGACATCGACCTCGATGAGCGCATCGCCCGCCGGGCCGCCGTTGAAACCGGGCATGCCCTGGCCCGCGAGTTTCAACACCTGGCCGCTTTGAAGACCGGCGGGAATGTTCACGTCGAGCGTGCGGCCATCAGGCAGCGTGAGGCGTTTCTTCGCGCCGTTGGCCGCTTCGAGGAAGCCGACGCTCAATCTGCAATGCGCGTCGTGGCCGCGGGCGACGAATTCCGGCCCGCCTTCGCGCGGACTGAAGCCGCGTGGACCACGCCCGAAAATGTCGCCGAAGATGCCCGAGAGGTCGTCCGGATCGAAGTTCGGCCCGGCGCTGTATTTGCCGCCTGCGGGCTGGTCGGCGAAGTCGCGATAATACTGGCGGGGCTGCGGCCTCTCCGCGCCGCTCGCGTCGATCTCGCCCGCGTCGAAGCGGGCGCGTTTTTCGGGGTCGGAGAGGATGTCGTTCGCGGCGGAGATGGCCTTGAACTTTTCCTCGGCTTCCTTTTTGCCGGGATTGAGGTCCGGGTGGTGCTTCTTTGCGAGCTTGCGGTAGGCGGCGCGGATTTCATCCGCCGTCGCCGTCTTCTTCACGCCCAGGATTTCATAAGGATCGTCCATGTCTCGAATATTAGCACAGTTGAAATTTCGGCAAGTGGTCTTGCGCAGATAGGGGCTCCCGGCGAGGCGGCAAAGCGTCTCAATCTGGCGGCGGGAGATAAACGAAGCGGAGGGGCGCATGACCGTCTATGCACTGGCGCAGATATCCATTCACGACCGGCCGACCTATGAACGCTATCAGGCGCGGTTCATGGACGTCTTCCTGCGCTACCGGGGGCGACTTCTCTCGGCGGATGAGAACCCGCAGGTCGTCGAAGGCGCATGGGACAAACAGAAAGTGATCCTGATGTCGTTTCCCGACGAAGCGGCGTTTCGGGACTGGGCGGAGTCCCCCGCCTATCGGGAAATCGCAAAGGACCGGATCGCGGGATCGACGGGCGTCGTGCTGCTGGCGAAGGGGCTTCAGTAGCGCCTGCCGCCGCTTGACGTCGTTGCCCTCCCCCGCCGCTCCATGCTTCACTGGCGGCAACAAGAAAAATACGGGGAGGCACGCATGGACGCGCCGCAGGTTGCCGGGTTTCAGCCCGATCTCTACGACTATGACTTCGAGAACGATCCGGTGCCGGTGCTGAACCGTCTGCGTTCGGAAGACCCTGTGCACTGGTCGCGGCACGGCTTCTGGTTCCTGACGCGCTATGCCGACATTGTGACCGTGATGCAGGACACGGCCCGCTTTTCGAGCATGGCGGCCGGTTGGGGCACGACCAATCCGCTGACGAAGACGAGCGCGGCCGGCGAGGAGAAAAACCTCAGCCGGTCCTTCTCCACCTCGTTCAACCAGATGGACCCGCCGGATCATACGCGCGTGCGTTCACTGGTGCAGTCCGCCTTTTCGCGGCGCAATGTCGAGGAGCGGCGGGGGCGCATCGCGGAAGTCATTGGCGGTCTGCTTGACGAGGCAGCGGCCAAGGGCACATTCGATCTCGTCTCCGACTTCGCCTTTCATGTGCCGATCATCGTTGCGAGCGAGATCATCGGCATTCCGACGGCGGACCGCGAACTCTTCCGCGTCGGCTTCGAGCGCACGGCCGCGCTGATGCAGCCGAAGCGCGACGAGGAAAGCTGGGCGGAAGGCGTCGAGGCATCGAAGTGGATCGGACGCTATATCAAGGCGCTGATCGCCGAACGCCGCGCAAGCCCGAAGGACGATCTCATCAGCGAACTCATCCGCGCCGAGGAAGATGGCGGCAGGCTCAACGATGCGGAAATGTCGTCGGCGATCAGCACGATCTATACGGCGGCGGGCACGACGACCGAACGCTTCATTTCAAGCGGGCTCTATCTGTTGCTGAAGCATCCCGAGCAATGGCGCGATCTCGTCCAGGACCGCACGCTCATCGGCGGCGCGATCGAGGAGATTTTGCGCTATCACCATCCGTCGCAATCGACCTCCACCAACAGGCGGGCGACGGTCGATACGGAACTGGGGGGCAAGATCATCCGCGCGGGCGACACGATCCGCGTGGGGCTCGGCGCGGCCAATCGCGACCCGGCGGTCTTCGCCGATGCCGACCGCTTCGACATTCGCCGCAAGATACCCTCGCCCATCCTGTCGTTCGGGACGGGCCCGCATTTCTGCATCGGGGCGGCATTGGCGCGTTTCGAGGCGAGGCTCGCCATCGAGGCGATCGCGGATCGCTGGCCGGATATCCGGCTCGTCACGACGCATCCCGTGAAGGACCGCAAGCGTCTCGACCGCTACCGGGAAATTCTGGTCGCCGTCTGAAGGCGGGCGGACGGTCAGCGTTCGCCGGCGGCAGCGGCTGCGGCTTCGTTCATCATGCGGAGGTAATGTTCCGCGTGCTGATAGTATCCTTCGCGGGTAACGTCGTCTTCGTGCTGGCCGACATTCTGGGCGAGCGCCATGTAGCGCTCGAAGCTCTGCCGCCAGCCGGCGACGTTTCCGGCGGGCTTGCGTTGCTGGTTCGCATCCTTGCGGCGCGGCGAGCGGTTTTCTCGTGTGTTCATGAAAATGTTGCGCCACTTGGCGTGGCAGCTTCCGTTTTGAGGGAGGGGGCCGCGGAGGGGCAACACGGCGTACATCCGGCCTATGCTACCCCAAAGCGCGCAGCCGCTGGACTTTCCAATAGACCGGAACCCGGCGGCGCGCGCCTGCGCGTCGTTCAGATATCGGGTGCCTGAAGTCCGATTGCAAGGGCAATTCGTCGCCGGCCCGTTTCATTGTCCGCCGGGCTGGATCGGTATCGCCGCCGTGACGTAGGTCGGATCGGCGAAATCGGGCGGCAGCGGCCTGAAAGGATTGCTCCGGCGGATGGCCGCTTCGACGGCCGCATCGAGCGCTTCGACGCCCGACGATCTCGCCATGCGCATCGAAGCGATGCTGCCGTCGCGCGAGACCGCCAGAATGAACACAACGACCCCTTTCGCGCCGTTGGCTTCCAGCGGATAGCGCAGATTGGCCGCAACCTGATCGCGCATGGCGTTCAGATAAGGATCGCCACCGCCTTCGCCGGGATGGCTGCTTTCGGGGTCGGTCTCGTCGCTGCTGCTGGGCTTTGCCGAGCGCGTCATCTTCGCCTGAGGCAGGTCGTAGCCCGGCGAAAGCTTCTTCATCCAGTCGGGCAGCGCCACTTCGGATTTCGGCCCCTGCGGCGCCTTCTTCACTTCGGCCTGGGGCTTTTGCGCTTTTTCGGCCTTCACCTCAGGCGGCTTGCCCGGCGCCTTGTTCGCGTCCTTGCCGCCCGACTCGCGATATTTCTGCGGCGGCTGCTTCTGCTGCTCCTTGGGCTTGGGCTCCTCTTTGGGCTTCGGCTGTTCCTTCGGCTTGGGCGGTTCCGGAGGCTTGGGCTTTTGCTGCTCCTGGGGCTTGGGCTGCTGCTGCAATTTCGGTTTCGGCGGGGCCTGTTGCGGGCGAACGAGCTGAACCGGGATCGCCTTCTTCTCGTTCAGCTTCGGCGCGGGAACCGGCAGGTGGACGAAGAGCGCGAAGATGAAGGCGATGTTCAGCAGAAGCGCGAGCAGAACCTCGACCGCCATGGTCCAGCGGTCGCGGCGGTTCGGCCCTTGCGGCAGGGGTGCGATGGGCTCGACGCGAAACATGCTCGCGTCGGGCACCGTGGATATGCTCAGCGTCAATTCATTCGACCCCGGGGGCGGCGCAGCTCAGATAATCGAGGCCGCCTGCGCCATCTTGTGCGCGCACAATGCCGCGAACAAGCTGAACGGCGCAAGACGGCGAACCCGTCGAAATGGAGCTGATGCTTAACGCCGCAGCGGGCAGGCTCAAAGGCGGACGCCGAACCTGGCCGCGATCCAGACTGTCCCCAGATAAAGCAGGAAAGTCAGGATGCAGGACAAGGCCAGCGCCGGCCAGAAGCCCGTCCCGTGCCGAAGCAGCGCCGGGAAAGCTAGAAACATCGGCAGCGACGGCAGGACGTACCAGAAGGTCGCTTCGGCATGGGCGGCGATGCGCTCGGTGTCGCCGGTGTCGTTCCAGAGCCAGAGGATGGCGAGGATGGACACAAGCGGCAGCGAGACGACCAGCGCGCCGAGCGCCGGGTTGCGCTTCGCGATTTCGGAGACCGCCATGATGATGACGCCTGAAAGAAGCGCCTTAATGACGGGATAAAGCATCAGCCGGGCACTCCATGCTTTGCGCGATGGGCGAAGGCGGAGAGGAGAAAGCGCGCGCCGATGATCAGCGCGTCGGCGTCCACCGCATGGCCGAGGTTCGGCATGACCTGCCCCGCCGCGACGACGCCGGCCTCCGTCAAGGCCTTCACGGCGACATGCATGCCGTAGACGGGGGCGAGTTCGTCGAGTTCGCCGTTGATGAGCATGACGGGCGGGCGCGAGGCGATGTCGGCGGCAAGGTTCTCGCGTCCGACGAGACCGCCTGCATAGCCGAGAATGGCGGCGGGCGTTTGCGGGCGTCGAAGGCCGGTGTGAAGCGCCATCACCGTGCCCTGACTGAAGCCGACGAGTGCGAGGCGCGTCGCGTCGAGACGCAAGCGCGCGAGTTCGCCGTCGATGAATTCGTCCACCGCCGGCTGTGCGGCGACAGCATCGTCATAGAGGCGCGGATCGTTGCCGGGGCGCTTGCCGATCCACTGGAAGCCGCCGTCCTTCGTCGCCGTCGGACCGTCCGGCGCGACGAAAGCGACATTGGGCAAGGCGCCCTGCCAATAATCGGCGAAGGCCATGAGGTCCGCGCCCGACGAGCCGTAGCCATGCAGGAAGACGACGAGCCATTCGGCCGGTTCGGCGGGATCGCGGCGGAGTGTGTTGAGGGTCATCGGGAGAGTTTGCGGCTGGAGGCGCGCCGGTCAAGTCCGTTTGCGCGCCTTTCCGGGCCAGGCGCCCATTGCGACATCGACCATCGCATCGAGATCGGCCCGGGATGCCCCGTCGGACGCCTGAACCGACATGCCCTGAATGATCGCTGCATAATAGCGGGCGAGCACCGCGGGCTCCGCCTCGTCGCGAAGCTCGCCCTGCTTCTTCGCCTGCCGGAGGCGGGCCGTGAACGACTGAAGGGCGCGGGCGCGCATTTCGCCGGCGGCGTCCTTTGCGGGCTGGTTTTCGACCGCACATTGCAGCGAGCCCGTCGAGACCATGCAGCCGCCGGGTTTCGCGGGGTCGGAAAAATTACGGGCGCAGCTCCGCAGATAGGCTTCGACCTCGGCGCGGATATTGGAACCGCCGGGGATCGAGCGATCGCTGCCCTCGTCCTTCGCATAGTGCCGAAGAGCCTCGCGGTAGAGCTTCTCCTTGGAACCGAAGGCGGCGTAGAGCGTCGGCGGGGTGACGCCCATCGCGCCCGTCAGATCGGCGATGGAGGTTCCCTCATAGCCATGGCGCCAGAAAAGAAGCATCGCCTTATGCAGCGCATCGGCACGGTCGAAGCTGCGGGGGCGGCCGCGCGGTTTGATTCTTTCACTCATTTAAATATCGATCGCTAGATAATAATTGACACTTCACCGGAATTAATTATATAGCGATCTATAAAATTAATCCATTGGGGGATCTCATGGACCGGATCGAAGGCAAAGTGGCGCTTGTAACCGGAGCACGGACCGGCGTCGGATACGAATTGACGAAAAAGCTGCTGGCCGAAGGCTGGCAGGTCGCCGCCCTCATTCGCGCGGACATGGCGAAGGGCGATCCGCTGATCGACGCGGCTCTGAGGGAGAGACGCCTGAGGATCTACAAAGGCGACCTTGCGGATTTCAAAAGCCTCAAGGCGGCGCTCGCGGCGATCAAGGCGGGCGAGACGAAAATCGACGTGCTGTTCAACAATGCGGGCATCGGCCTTGGCGGCATTTTCTTTTCCCCGCAGGGACGCGAAATGCATTTCGAGGTGAACACCGTTGCGCCTTACGTGATCCTGCAGGAATTGAAGGCGCTGCTGGCGCGGGGCGACGACAAGATCGTCATCAACACATCTTCAAATTCGTTGCTATTTCTGAAGGCGTTCGATCCCGGCTTGCTGGAGCGTCCGACGGTTTACAAGAAACTCTTCGGACCTTATGCGGCCTCCAAGATGGCCTTGTCGCTCTGGACGCAAGAGGTTGCGGAAGCGATGGGTGCGGAAGGCATCGACATTCGCAGCGCCTGCCCCGGCCCCAACAAGACGCCGATGACGGAAAAACCCTCCCTGCCCTGGTGGCTGAAGCCGTTCGTGAAGTTCGTCTTTCCCCTGCCGACCGCGGGCGCGAGCCGCATCTACAAAGCCGCCTTCGGCAAGCATCGCGGCACGGGAGGCGTGTTTCTGAACAAGGACGAGGTCACGCCCCTGAAGTTCGCGGCGCAGGGACCGCGCGTCTTCGAACTGGTCGACGGTATTTACCGCCGGGAGTTTGCGTGAGGCTTCTGTCGCGACGAGAGCGGAGAAGGCCCTCACCCTCCCGCGCTTACAGCGCGGGCCCCTCCCTCTCCCAGTGGGAGCGGGTGGGGTTGAAGCGGCAATACCATCTCTAGCCCTCTCCCCTTGGGAGTGGGTTGGGTGTGGGTCTTCGTTGCAT
>JARLIS010000002.1 GCA_031291615.1 Parvibaculum sp. | reverse complement strand
GGGTTTATTTCGGTGTTCGACCCTCATCCTGAGGAGCACTCGCCTCGCGAGTGCGTCTCGAAGGACGAGGCCCCTTCCGCTCCCGGAAACAAAAAGGGCGGCGCTTGCGAGCGCCGCCCTTTTGCGTCGGATGATGCGCGCTTATTCCGCGGCGGACATCTTGTCGAGCGAGTAGGCGCGGTTGCCCTGGCCGTTGAGCTTCAGCAGGTACTTGATGCCTTCTTCGGCGATGTCGTCGCCGACCATGCGGTCGCTTTCGGCATAAAGCTCTCTCATGTCGATGAAGGCGGCATAGTTGCCCGAGGTGCGGCTGGTGATGATGCCCGCCTTCAGCAGCGTCTTGATGAGGACGCGGAAGATGTTGGTCGTCTCCTGCATCTCCTCGCGGATATTGGCGTCCGTCAGCGCTTCCATGAAGGCGCCCTGGACCCATTCCCAGTCGAGGCCGACGGCGGCGTAGATGTGCTTCTTCTGCTCGGGGCTGCCGAGGTTGAAGAGCAGCACCTGGAAGATATGCCAGGCCCAATCCTCGATCGCTTCGCGTTCGGCGACGTTGATGTTCGGGATGGTGCGGTCGGCCCAGATCTTGCCGAACTTGTGGTGGAAGGCTTCATCCGTCATGACGAGCTGCATCAGCTTCACCATCAACGGGTCGCGGCCGGTTTTGTAAAGCGTCGCGAAGGCGCCCATGGCGAGGCCTTCGACCAGCATCTGCATGCCGACAATCTTCTTCCAGACGAGCGGCGTCGTCACGAGGTCGGTCAGCACGTCGCCAAGCGCCGGGCCGACTTTCACAGGCTTGCCCCAGCGCGCCTGGATGTAGCGCGAGAAGCCGGCGACATGGCGCGCTTCCTCGCGCGTCTGGTTGGCGGCGTATTCCTGCGCGCCCGGGTCTTTCAGGATGTGGCAGAGCGAGGCGGACAGCGCGAGCGCGCCGGCTTCGCCATGAAGGATCGAGGAGAGCGACCACTGCACATCGAGATTGACCAGTTTGATCTTCTGCTTTTCGTCGAGCTTGTCGGCGACGGCGGTTTTCAGATCGGTGTTCTGGCTCGGGTCGATGAGGTACTCGTTCTCCATGTCGAAGGGCTGGGAGAAGTCGATGTACTTCGTGTCGAGCGGATCCCAGAAATGATCGTGGGTCGCCGAAATGATCTTGTCGAAGGCGGTGGAGCGGTTGTTGTAGCGATCAACTTCCATCATCGCCGGAAAGTTGTCGGGGGCGACCGCCTCATAGGCAGGGTCGACCGTAATGTTCGTCGTAATATTCGTCATGTCTCCTCCCAGAGCCGGTGCGAAAATATCGACGGGAACGGGATTGCCGCTCCCCTTCACTCATCAATATACGCCCAAGGGTTAATCCTTGCAAAAAATAATGACGCCTCTGTCATTTTTATTGCGGAGGCCAGGTCACACTGTCATTCGAGGATGCGGAAAGCCTCGGAAATGCTAGGCTTTGAGCCAAAGACAAAGGGGGCGAGATGCTGAAAACGGGTTTCACCGAGACGCCGCATGGGCGGATTTCCTGGGTCGATACGGGTGGGGAGGGGCCTGTCGTCCTCCTTATTCACGGAAATTCCTCGTGCAAGGAAATCTTCGGCCGTCAGCTCGTCAGCGAGCTCGGCCTCAGTTATCGGATGATCGCATTCGATCTGCCGGGGCATGGGCAAAGCTCGGATGCGCCGGACCCGGAGAAAACCTATTCGATCCACGGCTATGCCGATGCAGCCATGGCGCTGCTCGCCGCGTTCGGCGTCAAGCGGGCGGTCGTCGTCGGCTGGTCGCTCGGCGGACATGCGGCGCTGGAATTGCTGGAGCGCTGGCCGGGCACGGTGGCGGCGTGGATCACCGGCACGCCGCCGGCAGGCGCCGCCGACATGGGCGATGCTTTCATTCCGTCCGAACATATGGGGCTCACCTTCAAGGACAGCTTCACCGACGAGGAGGCCGCCATCTATGCGCAGGAAACGGTGGGCGCCAGCGTCGATCTTCATCCCTGGATGATCGACGCCTGCAAGCGGGCCGACGGCCGCTTCCGTCCGCTGATGCTGCAATCTGTTGCCGCGGGCCTCGATGTCGACGGGCGGATGGTCGCCGAGACGGCTTTGCAGCCGCTCGCCGTCGTGTCGGGCAGCGAGGAGCCTTTCGTCAGCAACGCCTTCCTCAGAACGGTCGACTACCGCAATCTCTGGGATGGCAAGGTGCATATTCTCGACGGGCTGGCGCATATGCCGTTCTGGGAAGCGCCGGAAATCGTCAATCCGCTGCTCGGGCGGTTTCTCGATGAAGTGACGGGCTGAGTCAGTACTGCCGGTCGCCGTCGATCGCGCGGGCCGTCAGGCGTCGTTTCGGCGAAGGGCCGCGATAGTCGGCGGTTTCGACGATGTGGATCGGCGTGGCGATGGCGGCGCGCAGGCGTTCATAAAGCAGCCCGGGCGTCACCGGCTTGACGATGTAGTCGGTCACGCCTTCGTTGCGCGCGCGGGTGACGGTATCCCGGCCGACATGGCCCGAAACCATTAGCACAGGGATGTCGCGATTGCGGCCGGGCGTCTCGCCGGCATGGACGGCGCGAATGCGGCGCGTCATTTCGTAGCCGTCCATCGGCTGCATGTCGCCGTCGGTGATGATGAGATCGGGATCGAATTCCGAAAATCGCTTCAGCCCGGCGTCGCCATTGGGCGCGCAGACGACATTGACGATCCCGAGTGCTTCCAGCAGGGCGACGAGCAGACGGCACATCTCCGCGCTGTCGTCGACGATGAGCACCCTCAAAGTGGCGAAGAGTTCGGCTTCCTCTGAGGCGAGAGGGGCGCTCATCCAAACGATCTTGCGTCGATGTCCGCCGCGTCGATCAGGCGTTCGAGCGAGCGCAACGTTTCATCCGCGAGGTTCGAGTCCGGCGCGGGATCGGTCACGGCGTCGCGCATGGCCTCGATGTGGAAGCGGATGATCATGCTGTCGAGGTCGGTATGCTTTTCCATATAGCCGCAAAGCGATCTGGCGAAGTTGCCGACGATGGCCAGGCCGAACGTGCCGGCAAGTCCGCGCACGTCATGCGCGATCGAATAGAGGCGGCTGCGCGCCTCGCCCGCATCGGCGCTGCCGGCCTCGATGAGCGGCAGCAGCGAGGCGATCTGGCCGACCAGCGTTTCCTTGTAGGTCGCCGCCAGCGTCTTGATCGTCTTCTGCATCTGGTCGAGCACGCGGGGGTCGAGCCGGATGGGTGCGGTGTAGTCGCGGCCGAGCTTGCGCTCCGCGATCGAGGGAATGCGCACGAAGCGGGCGGGCAGGCTGTCGGTTGCCCGTTTTGCGCCGGCTTCGTTGTCGTCCTCTGAAAGGCTGTCACTCATTCGCTTTTACTTTCTGGATGAACGCCACTGGCTAGATAAACGCCACCGGGCCGCGCCGCTCCGCTTCGCCGGGCGCGGCGTTGCGGCGACGGCGATCGGGTCCGACGAAGTTGGCCGTTTCGACGAATTCGCGCGGCCGGTTGATGACGTCGAGGAGGCGTTCGTAAATTGCGCGCGCCGAAACCGGCTTGCAGATGAAATCGGTGATGCCGGCGTCGCGGGCGCGCTCGATGGCGGAGCGTTCGCTATGCGCGGAAACCATGATGACCGGCACCGTGCCGAGTTCGCGCGTGCCGACGGTGCGCAGGCGGCGGGTGAGCGCGAAGCCGTCGGTCGGCTGCATCGCCGCGTCGGTGAGAACGACGTCAGGCTTTTCCTTCAGGAATTTGGACCAGGCTTCCTCGCCGTCGCCTGCCGTGACGATCTTGCCGACGCCAAGCGCGCCGAGAATGCCGGAAAGCAGTCGAAGCATGTACGGGCTGTCGTCGACGACCAGAACCGTCAACTTCTCGAAGACAGATCGCGCCATTCATCCCCCCGGATATGGGCAGCGAAGCGCCCCACGCGCTCCGTCCGTCAGGGAACGCTAATGGACATGTCTTAAAAATTGCGTAGCGCGGGGCCATGGAGGGGCGGAAAAACCGTCGCGTTCACTTTGCGCCGGCGCCGTCCCGGTTTTCCCTCAGGCGCGGGCGGTGACGATCCAGGTGGCGCCGGCAAGCGTGACGCCCGCGGGCGTCAGATGCTTCGCGAGCTCGGCCCGGACGGCTGCCTTTGCGCGCTCGCGCAAATCGTCGGGCTGGCTTGCCAGCAGGCGGGCGAGCGGTCCGATTTCCAGCGATTGCCCGAGCGCGTCCTCCACCGGGTCGCCGCCGTCGGGAAGGCCGAGAACGACATCGGTATCGAAGGGCGTGAGCGCGATGTCGCGGAAGCCGGCGCTTGCAAGGATCGAGGTGACGCGGTCCTTGTCCGCAAAGGCGAAGGGGCCGGGCGCGTTCGGTACGGCGGGTTCCTGCGGCGGGAGAAGGGGCAGGGCCGCCCGCATCGGCGCGGTGAGCCATGGATTTTCCTGCATCGTGCGCCAGCAGGCGAAGGCGAGGCGGCCCGTCCTTGCGAGGCCCTTGTGCATGTTGGCGAAGGCCGCCGCCGGGTTGTCGAAGAACATGACGCCGAAGCGCGACAGGAGGAGGTCGAAACTCCCGGGCGCGAAATCATGCGTGGCCGCATCGGTGACGAGGAAGCTTGCCGGCCGTCCGAGCGAGGCGGCGCGTTCCTGCGCGCGGGCGATCATGGGGCCTGAAATGTCCACGCCGAGCGTGCGGCCGGCCTTTCCCGCGCTTGCCGCGGCCTCCAGCGTCGTCGCGCCGCAACCGCAACCGACATCGAGAATGCGTTCGCCGGACTTGATCGCGGCGGCCCTGAGCGCCGCTTCGCCGAAGGGCGCGAGCATGCGGTCGAGGCGGTCCTGATAGCGGACCCACTTCGCTCCGGTCTTGCCGTTCCAATCCTCGATCTGCTGGGCGTTCGGCGCGGCGGCGTTGCGGTCGGTCATGCTGTTTCCCCCTCGATCCCGCTCTCCATATGGCGGATCGTCAGAGGATGGGCGAGAGGTCACTCGGCGGCAAGGGTTTCCCGCCGGCCGAGGCGATCGGCCAGCTTGCGAAGACGCTGCTCGACTTCGGCGACGCCGAGCTCGAACGGCTCGGCCTCGCCTGCATGGCCGGGCTCGATGTCGGCGCCGGTCGGTAGATGCGGTTCGATGAGACGGCCGCCCGCTAGCTCCTGGAGCCTTGCCAGGCGGTCGGCGATCAGGGCGGCGTGATCGGCGAAGCGGCTGCCGACGCCGGCGACGAGCTTTTGCGCGGCGACGATCTCTCCGGCGATGGTGGCGATTTCCTCGTCCTCGGCAAAGGCGGAGCGGGGCGGCGACAGCGCGAGGCCGCCTTCGCCCGTGGTGAGATTGACGACGCCGATGGCGATGCCCGCGCGGCCATGCTCATCGAGGGCGATGTCGAAGGCGGGATATTTTCCGCCGATCAGCCGGCCGTTGACGAGGTTGACGCGATTATGCGTGGCGGCGCCGACGGCGGCGTCGATTTCGGCGCGCACATCGTCATAACGGCCTGCAAAGAGCGCGCGGCGGCCAAGATCGCCGCTGTCGCCGGCGGTGCGCACAAGGCTTGCCGCCTCGCGCAGCCTGTCGCTCACCATGTCGATGGTGAGAACGGCGGTTTCGATGGTCGAGAGCGCGGTCGCAATGCGCGTGCCGAGTTCGGCCGCCGAATGCCAGGAAGAGGCGGCCTTGGAATGGCGAAGGGCGCGCGCGATGGCGCTCTTGGGCGCGCGCAGTTCTTCTTCCGGCGCGACCGGCTGGCGCCTCTCCTGCTGTTTGCGGCGGCGCGAGAGCAGCGAAACGAGACGCATTCGTCTGCCTTGGAACATGAAAGCCCGGTGAGGGCGAGGCGAGGAGATTAAGCCTTCATTGGTTGATGCAATCTAAATTTCGTCGCCCTCCGGTCGCGCAAGGGGAGGCGCGGGGCTCGCTTCATCTGATAGGGTTTACGGATCATGGCGAATCTCCCTCTACCTCTATGGAAAGTGGTGCGGCCCCTGAGCCGCCTTTATTACCGTCTGAGCCGGCCGATGACGGTGGGCGTGCGCGGCCTCGTGCGCGACGAGGCGGGGCATGTGCTGCTGGTGCGGCATTCCTATGTCGATGGCTGGTACATGCCGGGCGGGGGCGTGGAGCGGTCGGAAACCGCCGTCACCGCCATCACGCGCGAGCTTGACGAGGAAGCGGGCATCATCCTCAAGGCGCCGCCGAAACTTGTCGGGCTTTATGCGAATTTCCGCGAGTTCAAGTCGGACCACGTGGCGCTCTATCTCGTCGAGCCCGGAAGCTATGAGCGGGTGCCGCGAAAGAGCTTCGAGATCGCCGAATATGATTTCTTCCCGCCCGACGCCTTGCCGGAGGGCACGACGCCGGGCACGCGGGCGCGCATCCGCGAGGTCATCGAGGGTTTGCCCGCGCCTGAATTGTGGTGATCAGAGCTTCGGCCGCCTGTCCCGCCACGGAAGCGCCGTTTCAAGCTGGGCGGCGAGGCGAAAGAGCCCGTCTTCCTCGCCGAAGCGTCCGGTGAACATCATGCCGAGCGGAAGGCCGTCCGCGTTCCAGTGCAGCGGCACCGACATGGAGGGCTGGCCCGTCATATTGTAGATGCCGATGTTCGGCAGGTATTCGGCGCTTGCCGCCATGTAGGCACCGAGGTCGGTCGACATGGTGTTGAGCACGCCGAGCCGGATCGGCGGCGTGGCGAGCGTCGGCGACAGGTGCACGTCGTGGCGCTCGTGATAGGCGGCCATCCTGCGGCCGAGCTGATGGATGAAGAGAACGGATTCCGCATAGTCGGTGCTCGAGCGCGACTTGGCAGCTTCGGCGACGATGGAGGTGAAAATCTCGACATCGTCCTTCGTCAGTTCGCGGCCGAGCTGCGCCGCCCGGCTGCGGAGCGTCATGGCGACATTGGCGCCGATCAGCGTCGCCTGATGTTTGGCGATTTCGCCGGTGTCGATCGACGGCGCGGCTTCCTCGACATGATGGCCGAGACCGGCGAGCAGCTTTGCCGTCGCCTCGATGGCGGCGACGACATCCTTGTGGCAGGTGGTGCCGTCCGGGCGCTTCGTCGTGAAAGAGATGCGGAGCTTGCCCGGCGCCTTTTTCGTTTCGTCGAGATAGGAGCCGGTGAAGGCGGGGGCGGCATAGGGATCGCCCGCCGCGGGTCCGTGCGTTGCGTCGAGCATGGCGGCGCTGTCGCGCACCGAGCGCGAGACGACATGCGAGATCGACATTCCGTTCCAGCCCTCGCCGCGATCGGGACCCATGGGCGTGCGGGCGCGCGTCGGCTTCATGCCGAACAATCCGCAGGCGGCGGCCGGCACGCGGATCGAGCCGCCGCCGTCGCTCGCATTGGCGACGGGCACGAGACCGGCGGCGACCGCAGATGCCGCGCCGCCCGACGATCCGCCGGCCGAATGTTCGAGGTTCCAGGGATTGCGCGTCGGTCCGTAGAGGCGCGGTTCGGTGGAAACGGAGAGGCCGAATTCCGGCGAGTTGGTCTTGCCGTAGATGACGAGGCCGGCGGCGAGGTAGCGCTCGGTCAGCGTCGAATTGTGATCGGCCTTGTTCGTCTTGTAGGCGGCGGAACCGAAGCTCGTCACCGTGCCGTCGAGCAGCAGGTGTAAATCCTTCAGCAGGAACGGAACGCCTCTGAAGGGACCATCGGGAAGGCCGCGGGCGATCCGGGCGCGCGCCTCGTCATAGTGCTTCAGGACGACGGCGTTGATTTTCGGGTTGAGTTTTTCGGTGCGGGTAATGGCTTCGTCGAGAAGTTCCTCGGGCTTCACCTCGCGCTTGCGAACGAGTTCCGCGAGGCCGAGGCCGTCATATTTTTCGTAGTCCGCAAAGCCGCCCATGTCGCTCCCCGAGATTTATTGTGTTTGAGCCATCTTAGGAGGGAAAGAGGGCATCGCCAGAGTTTTATTCGGCGCCGCATGCGTTCATAGTGGAGCGGGGCGCCGAATGATGGAGGATGCGATGGCGAAATTTCTTGCCGTATTCGGCCTTGCCGCGGCTCTGCTCGGGATGCCGGCCAATGTTTTCGCGGCGGAGGACTACAACCCGGCGGCGCTGCCGCATGACAAGGCGTCGGTCGACAAGCTCAACGAATTGCAGCTCGGCATATTGCGCGCGGCGGTTCGGTCGTGCAGCGCCTTTGGCAGGTCGCAGCATTCGTCCAATTTCTGCGTGACGACAAATACGGATCAGGATGTGCGCGCGAGCAACAACGAGGCGCTGAAGGCTTTTCACTTCGGTCTGCCGCCGATGGACCGCTACGACGAGTATCGCAGCCAGGTCGATCTCCAGCGCATCTACGGCCGGCGGTGAAAGCGGTTATGACTTCGCGCGGTCGTGCGGCGCGACGAAGTCGATGAGCGGTCCCTTAGGCACGATGCCCGAGGGATTGATCGTCCGGTGGCTGCCGTAATAGTGCCGTTTGATGTGGTCGAGATTGACGGTCCGGGCCACGCCCGGCACCTGATAAAGCTCGCGGGTGTAGTTCCAGATGTTCGGATAGTCGGCGATGCGGCGGAGGTTGCACTTGAAGTGCCCGTGATAGACGGCATCGAAGCGCACCAGCGTCGTGAAGAGGCGCCAGTCCGCCTCCGTGATGCAGTCGCCGGCGAGATAGCGGCGGCGCGAGAGCAGTTCCTCGACGCGATCCAGCTCATCGAATAGCGCCGTCGCCGCCTCGTCATAGGCTTGTTGCTTCGTTGCGAAGCCCGCCTTGTAGACGCCGTTGTTGATGCGGTCATAGACGGCGGCGTTGATGCGGTCGATCTCGGGACGCAAGGGCTCCGGGTAGAAGTCGAGCGAAGCGTCGACGCCGGGCAGGGCGTCGAAAGCGGAGTTCAACATGCGGATGATTTCGGAGGATTCGTTCGAGACGATGCGGCCCGTCTTCTTGTCCCAGAGGACGGGCACGGTGACGCGGCCGGTATAGTCAGGCTTTGCCAGCGCATAGACTTCGTGGAGCCGCGTCTTGCCGTTCACGCTGTCGGGGATCGTTCCGGGATAATCGCCGTGGATCGTCCAGCCTTCTTCCAGCATCAAGGGATCGACGACGGTGAGCGATATCTTGTCGTCGAGGCCTTTCAAGGCGCGGAAGATCAGCGTGCGATGCGCCCAGGGGCAGGCGAGCGAGACATAAAGATGATAGCGGCCCGCTTCGGCCTTGAAGCCGGCGTCGCCCGTGGGCCCGGCGCTGCCGTCGGCCGTCACCCAGTTGCGGAAGGCGGCGTCCTGGCGGACGAAACGTCCGCCAGTTTTGCCGGTGTCATACCACTGGTCCTGCCATTTGCCGTCCACGAGCAGTCCCATGATTTTCTCCTTACGCCTGCGGCGGGAGGTCGGCGAGAATGATTTCGGCATCCGTTTCGGCGCGGATGACGAGATGTTCTTCGCCCTTGATCGCGGCTCCGGCGCGCTCGGGCACTTCGACGCCGTTCACGGTCACGCCGCCTCTGGCGGGCACGAGATAGGCGAGGCGGCCGGGCGCGAGGTCGAGCGTCACTTCCTGCCCGGCATCGAGCGTTGCGCCGAGGATCGCCGCGTCCTGTGCGATCCACAAGGCCTCGGCGGGCGCGTCGGCCTTGCCGCTTGCAAGCTGCACGAGCTGGTTCTTGCGATCTTCCTTCGGGAAGGTCGCGGCTTCCCAGCGCGGACGGATGCCTTTTTCGCGCGGCTCGATCCAGATCTGGAAGAGCGTCGTGTCTTCCGGTTCGAGATTCCATTCCGCGTGCTCAACGCCCTTGCCGGCCGACATCACCTGAACGTCGCCCGCAACCGTGCGGCCTTCGTTGTTCATGTGATCGCGATGGGTGATCGCGCCCTTGCGGACATAGGTGATGATTTCCATGTCGCGATGCGGGTGGGGCGGAAAGCCCGTGCCGGCTTCGATGCGGTCGTCGTTCCAGACGCGCAGCGGGCCCCAGCCCATGCGGTCGGGATCGTAGTAATTGGCAAAGGAGAAGTGGTGCTTGGCGTCGAGCCAACCGTGATCGGCTCCGCCGAGCGTTTCAAGTTTACGAACGTCGATCATTGCACTCACTCACTTTCTGCGCGGTTACAAATGCGCGGTCCCGCCTGAATAATCGGGCCGGCGGCGTCGGGGGGAGGACGCCGCCGGCCGTCGTCGCGGGGCCGGAACGGGGGGAACCGGCCTCGCGGAAAATGTTACGCCTTCAGTTTCTTCGCGATGCGCGCCACATGCGCGCCCTGATATTTCGCCATGCCGAGTTCCTTTTCGCTCGGGCTGCGCGAACCGTCGGAGCCTGCGATGGTGCCCGCGCCATAGAAGGAGCCGCCATGCACCTCGCTGACGTCGCCGATGCCCGGCGCGCCGAAGGGAACGCCGACGATGACCATGCCGTGGTGAAGCAGCGTCACATGGGTCGTGAGGATCGTCGACTCATTGCCGATGCCGGTGCCCGTCGAGGTGAAGACGCTGCCGACCTTGCCGATCAGCTTGCCTTGCGCCCAGAGCGGACCCGTCTGGTCGAGGAAGTTCCGCATCTGGCCCGACATGTTGCCGAAGCGGGTCGGCGTGCCGAAGATGATGGCGTCGTAATCGGCGAGTTCATGCGGGGCGGCGACGGGGGCCTTCTGGTCGATCTTCATATGGGCCTGAGCCATCAGATCTTCCGGCATGGTTTCCGGGACGCGCTTGATGTCGACGTCGACGCCGGCTTCCGACCGTGCGCCTTCGGCCACGGCTTCGGCCAGCTTTTCGATATGGCCCCAGGAGCTATGATAGAGCACGAGTATGCGGGTATTGGCGGTCATTTGATCCCTCCGTTTGCAGGCCCGGTAGGGGGCCTCTGAATTTCGTGGCCTATATCTATTTGCTTTGGACAGCGAAACAATTCATGCTTTTAAGAACTCATTGTTCTTGTCGGAGCAACAAATGGCGGTCGATCTCAATGCCTTCGCGGTCTATGCGAAAGTGGTTGAACTGGGGAGCTTCACGGCCGCCGCCGAGGCGCTGAAACTGTCCAAATCGGTGGTCAGCCGCCATATTTCCATGCTGGAAGATGCGCTGGGCGTCCGGCTTCTCAACCGCACGACGCGCAAGTTGAGCCTCACGGAAGCAGGCACGGTCGTTTTCGAGCGCGCCTCGCGCATCGTCGCCGAGGCGGATGAGGCCGAGCGCGACGCCGTCTGCATCGAGGGCGCGGTGCGCGGCAAGCTCCGCATCAACGCGCCGATGAGCTTCGGCATCCGCGAGCTCGGGCCCGTGCTGCCGAAGTTTCTCGCGCGCTATCCCGAACTGGTCGTCGACCTTGCCCTGAACGACCGGCTCGTCGATCTGATGGAGGAGGGCTTCGACGTCAGCCTGCGCGTCTCCCGCCTTGTCGATTCAAGTTTCATCGCGCGTCAGCTCGCGCCCGTTCGGCGGCTCATCGTGGGCACGCCCGCCTATTTCGAAAAGCACGGGGTGCCCGAGCATCCGCGCGACCTCGCTTCGCATACGGCGCTTCTCTACACGCTTCTGCCGCGGCCCGAGACGATCGAGTTCAAGGACGCGCATGGCAAGGCCTTGCAGGTCGAATTGAAGGGGCCGCTTCTCTGCAACAATGCCGATGCGATGGAAAGCGCGCTGCTGGCGGGATTGGGGATCAGCGTCGTGCCCGACTTCATCTGTCACGAGGATCTGCGGTCGGGCCGGCTCGTCTCCGTACTCGACGATTGGGCGCCGCCCCCGCTGACGCTCCATGTCATCTATCCGCATACGCGGCATCTTTCGGCTAAAGTACGCGCCTTCGTCGATTTCGCGGTGGAGGAGTTCGGGCCGGGCAAGGCGCGGTGGACGGGGCCGCTCGGCGCGCGGAGCGAAAAGAAGAAGACCGCCGCCAAATAAAAAAGGCGCGACGTGAATGTCGCGCCTTTCTTCATTCGTCATTGCGAGGAACGCAGCGACGAAGCAATCCAGTCCGGGGTCTCCGCAAGATGGATTGCTTCGCTGCGCTCGCAATGACGGGTTTTTACCGTCTTACACCGGCTCCCACGTAAACACCGAGCCGGTGTTGCCGAGGTCGGTGAAGCCGCCTTCCATCGCCGGGATGCCGTGAGAGAGGATCGTCTCCGGCGTCCAGCCGTCGATGCGGGCGACGCTCTTCACGGGGCGGGGTTGCGAGAAGAGGACGATCTCGTTGCCGCGGACGGAGAAGATCTGGCCGTTCGTCGTGCAGGAGGGGGCGGCGAGGGCGACGGCGAAGTTGCCGACCTGTTCGGCGCGCATCGCGTTCTTCATGCGCTCGACGCGCTTGGCGGAGGCTTCGTCCTTCACCGGGATCGTCGCGATCATGCGCGTCCAGGCGAAGGGGGCGATGATGTTGGAGCGGACGTTCTTCGCCGCGCCTTCCATGGCGATGATGCGCGAGAGGCCGGCAATGCCCATCTTGGCGGCGGCGTAGTTCGCCTGGCCGATATTGCCGATGAGGCCGCTCGTCGAGGTGAAGAGGACGAAGTTGCCTTCCTGCTGCTCGCGGAAATGATTGATGGCGGCGCGGGTGATGTTGTAGCTGCCCTTCAGATGGACTTCGAGAACGGCGTCCCAGTCTTCGTCGGGCATCTTGTGGAACATGCCGTCGCGCAGAATGCCGGCCGGGCTGATGATCGAGTGGAGCCCGCCGAAAGTGTCCATCGCCTGGGCGATCATGTTCTCGGCGCCGGACTTCAGCGACACGCTGTCGGAATTGGCGACCGCTTCGCCGCCCGCGGCCTTGATCTCGTCCACGGTCTTCTGCGCGGCCGACGCATTGCCTTCATCGCCGCCCTTCACGCCGCCGCCGAGGTCGTTGACCACGACTTTCGCGCCCTGCTTCGCCGCGATCAGCGCGCATTCCTTGCCGATGCCGCCGGCGGCGCCGGTCACGAGCACCACCTTGCCTTCGAGAAGTCCCATGGGTTCTCTCCCTGATGTCCGGTTCATGAATTTGGGGGCAAGCTAGCCGATGGGAGCAGGGGCATTCCAGCCTTTTTAAGGATCATCGGGCCGGCTTGCACTTTACGCCGGGGCGAGGCCATGCTATCGGCCTCAGGTCCGAAACGGGGAGCGCCCCCGGTTCGGCCATAGGGGTCTTACATGACACGGGTTGCGACACTGCGACGACGAATTGGCTTCGAGGGCCGAGAGGCCTTCGGAAAGGCGTGCCGTCGCGCATGAGGTTCAGCGGGGTTTCGCCCGCAGCCTTGCGGCGAACGTCATCAGCACTTCGCCAACCGACCCGAGAGACCTGATCCCATGTTTGAGATCGAACACGAACGGCCCGAACACGCGGCCGAGATCGACGCCCTTCTCGACCTTTCCTTCGGCCCCGGCCGCTACGCCAAGACCGCGCAGCGCTTGCGCGAGGGCAACACCGCCGTGCCGGAGCTTTGCTATGTCGCCTTCATGGGCGAGGGGGCGGAGCGCAAGCTCGTGGGCTCGCTCAGCTTCTGGCCGGTCGTGATCGGCGGCGTCGACGGGCTGATGCTCGGGCCGCTCGCCGTCGTGCCGCAACTGCGCGGGCAGGGCGTCGGCATCAATCTGATGAAGCGCGGGCTCGCCGACGCGAAGGCGCTCGGCTACCGGCTCGTCATACTGGTGGGCGACGAACCCTATTATGTGAAGGTCGGCTTCGGCCCCGTGCCGCCGGGACGCCTCACCATGCCGGGGCCTGTCGATCCGAGGCGGCTCCTCTACCGCGAGCTCGATCTTGGCGCCTTCGGTCACGCGCATGGGCCGATCACCAAGCCGGTGCCGAGCCGTGCGGCGGACGCGAAGAAGGCCGCCGTCTAGCGCCGTCGGTTTTTCAGCATGGCCGTATCGAGTTTTATTCCGACGCGCTCGGCTCGGAGGCGTGAGTGTCGCCGCCGACTTCCTTCACGATGCCGCCAGGCGCGCTGAAGGCGAGGCCGGAGAGCCCGATGCTTTATCTCATGCGATTTTTTCGAGAGGCCCGGTCCGGGCCAATTTGGCGACGCGCAAGGTCTTGAAGACATCGGCAAGGCGGCTGAGCGCATAGAATGCGCTGCCGAGAGCGGTGATCCAGAAGCTCGTCGGCCAGTCGGTGACATAGGCGAGGGTGAGGCTCATCCACACAATCGAAACCGCCAGTCCGACCGACAGCGCAATGCCCAGTGCAAAATGACGCGTCAGCCGCAGCGACGTTGCCGCCGGCGCGACCATCAGCGCGAATACGAGCAAGACGCCGACAATCTGGATGGCCAGAGACGTGGCGAGAGCGACCACGATCATGAAAGCGGTCGAAAGCGGCCCTATGGGAACGCCCTTCGCTTCGGCCAGTTCGGGCTGGAGGCTGGCAAAGAGCAGGGGACGGCTGATCGCGCCGAGGACGATGAGCGTCACCGCCGCCATGACCAGCAACACCCAGACCGTTTGCCGGCTGATCCCCAGAACATTGCCGAACAGCAGGTTCGTCGCCATGCCCGCATAGGAGGTATAGAAGTGGAGAAACAGCAGGCCCAGACCGAGCGACAGAGTGAGGACAAGGCCGATGGCCACGTCGCGCTGGCCTCGTTCGCCGATGAGGCTGATCCCGATACCGGCAAGCGCAGTAAAGACCGTGAGGCCAACGAAAGGCGATATGCCGATCAGCACAGCGCCGGTCGCGCCTGGAAATCCGACATGGGACAGCGCGTGGCCGGCAAAGGTCTCGCCGCGCAGCACCAGGAAATATCCGATGCTGCCCGCGACGAGCGCAACGATCGTCGCGGCGGCGAAGGCATTGCGCATGAATTCATAATCGAACATGGCAAACATCATCGACCCTGCATGGTTGCGTGACCTGTGACGGCGTGGTCGTGGAGATGATCATCGACCTCGCCGCCCTCGGCGACAACGAAGATGCGCCCTTCGGTGCGGATCACATGCACTCTTGTGTCGTAGAGCGCGGACAGCACCCGCTCGTTGACGACCTCGTCGACGGTGCCGATCGCGGCCTTTCCTTGTCCAAGATAGAGCACCTCGTCGACCGCTCCCAGCAATGGGTTCACCTCATGCGCCGAGAACAGCACGGCGATATTGCGCTCGCGGCTGATGTCGCGCACCAGTTCGACGATGCTGCGCTGGTGCGCCGGATCGAGACTGATCAGAGGCTCGTCGAAGAGGAGCAGCTTTGGCTCTCCGACCAGCGCCTGAGCGATGAACAGGCGTTGACGTTCGCCGCCCGACAGTTCCGTCAGAGCCCGGCCCGCAAGCTCGCGCCCTCCGACGCGCTCGAGCGCGGCCTCGACTGCCTTGCGATCCTGCTGCGACGCGATGGGCAGTCCCCACCGGTTGCCCGCATAGGCGCTCAGGAGCAATTCGAAGCCGGTGAAATTCAGTTGCGCAGCGGTGTGCCGCCATTGCGGGATATAGCCGATGGCCGCGTTGCCGCGCGCCGGCGGAGATCCGAGAACGCTGATCTTGCCGCTTGTCGCCGTGAGCAAACCCAGAATGGTGCGGAACAATGTCGTCTTGCCTGCCCCGTTAGGACCCAGCACGCCGACAAAATGACCCTGTTCGATGGAAAAGGAGACGCCGGATAGAATCCGGCGTCCCCCGAGAGCTATGCTGACGTCTTCAAAATCGATGGCGCTCACTTCTGACCCATAAGCGTCTTCTCTACCTCAGCGATCTGGCCGCTGAACCATGTTTCGATGGTCTTGCCCTTGGGCTCCGTTTCGGTGACGCCGATCACTTTCACATTGCTGGCTTTGGCGAGGCCCAGCAGGCGGGTGGTCGTCTGGTCGGTGACCTGCGAATTGTAGAACAGAATTTTGACCTTGCCGTTTTTCAGCGAGTCTTCGAAATCGGCAACCTGTTTCGGGCTCGGCTCGGTGTCGTTCATGGTTGCGATCTGGAAGTCATAGTTCAACATAACAAAACCCATCGCCTCCGCCATGTAGCCGAACACGGGCTCCGTCGCGGTCACCGGGGTTCCGGCGTATTTGGCCTTGACCGCTGCAATCTTCTCGAGAATTTCGCCGAAGGCGGCGTCGAACGTGGCGAGGTTTGCCTTGTATTCGGAGGCGTTCGCCGGGTCGCGCTTTTCGAGTTCGGCGGCAAGTGTCGAGGCGATTGCCGGCAAGGTTTTGGGATTGTACCACAGATGCGGGTTGTCGCCTTTCTTCGCGCCGACCAGATCGGCCGCCACAATCGTAACCCGATCCTGCGCCGTCGATGCTGAAAGAAGCTTGCCCATCCACGGATCGTAGTCGGCGCCATTGTAGATGACGATTTCGGCGCCGGCGAGTGCGCGCGCCGTCGATGCGCTGGTCTCGAAGAGATGCGGGTCATCGTCGGGATTGGACAGGATACTGGTGACGGACACATGCTTGCCGCCGATCTGCTGCGCAAGGTCGCCATAGAAGTTCTCCGCGGCGACAATGTGGACCGTCTCCGCGGCCGATGCCGTCCCGGTGAAAAGGGAGAGAGCGAGCGCCGCCCCGACAATAGATAAAATCCTTGATCCGGCTCTCATGGTGAACTCCTTTTGATTGCGCATCCGATCGCATTCAACATGCAATGTTATTACATTGCAATGTGGTTTGCGGCAATGCGGCGGCTCGGGCGCGGTCAACGGGCTCCCATGAGGACATGTGAAACGGCGGCGTGCAGCGCCGCGTTATGGGGAATGGCTTTCAGCGTCCTTCGCGACGCCAGGCGAAGCCGAGAGCGCCGAGAATGACGATGAGCGCGAGGGGGCCGGAGAGCAGCGGCACCTGACGCACGGCGCGCACCAGATATTGTTCGTTGCGGCGGAGGCCGAGCCAGTTGTCGCCCGAGGCTTCGTGATGGGCGCGCACGGCGCGGATGTCGGGCGTTGCGCCCGCGTTTTCGCCGACCCAGTAAACGCCGCCGCCGGTTTCTGCGGCGATGGGCTTCATGATCGCGTCGGTCGCGCGCACGTCGGCGAATTCCTTCGGATTGAGCGGGCCGGCCGCCGTCACGGCGCTCAGGTCGCCCTGGCTCACGCGATAGAGGCCGAGTTCGCGTGCGGGCATGCGCGCCTCGAAGCGGCCGGGGGCCGTCTGTTCGAGCTTCAGTTCGCTCGTCTTGCCCGATGGCGCGGTAATGACGGCGGGCGGCGTTTGATCGGCCATGGTGCGGCGCTTCACATCGAGCGTCGTTCCCTCGATGGAAGCGGAGAGGTTTTCCTCTTCGAGGTCGGGCTCCTTCATCAGCCAATGGGCAAGGCGGCGCAAGAGTTCGGCCTGGGGTCCGCCGCCTTCGTAGCCGCGCGACCAGAGCCAGAGCTGATCGGACATGACCTGTGCGACGCGGCCCTTGCCGGCATGGTCGAGCACCATCAGCGGCTTTCCGCCCGGCGCTTCCATGACGACTTCGCCGCGATCGACCTTGCTGTCGATGATGCGGAACCAGCGGCCCCATTGCGGCGGCGTGACGTTGCTTCCGGGGAGGTCGGCGGTGACGGGGTGCTTGCGGCCGGTCGCGGTGACGGTGGGCCGGTAGCCGCCCAGCGTGATCTCGCCCGTCGGCTGCGCCGGCAGAATTGCGGCAAGCGGCGTGCGGTAGAGAGAGAAGGGCGAAGCGAAAGCGGGGCCGGCGGAATCGAGCACCGCGCCGCCATTCTCCACATAGTCGACGATGTTCGAGAAATATTCGAGCGGCAGCACGCCCTGCCGCTTGAAGCGGTCGAAGACGATGAGGTCGAACTGGCTCAGTTTCTCGACGAACAGCTCGCGCGTCGGAAAGGCGATGAGCGACAATTCGTTGATGGGCGTGCCGTCCTGTTTCTCGGGCGGACGCAAAATCGTGAAGTGCACGAGATCGACTGAAGGATCGGCCTTCAGCAGATTGCGCCATGTGCGCTCGCCCGGATGCGGCTCGCCCGAAACGAGGAGCACGCGCAGCCGGTCGCGGATGCCGTTGGCGACGACGACGGCGCGGTTGTTGAGCAGCGTCAATTCGTCGGGGCCGGGCGCGACGTCGATCTCGATGACGTTCGGTCCGCCATGCTTCAGCGCCAGCGACACTTCGGTCGTCTTGCCGACGGCGACCTCGGTTTTCATGATTTCGGCGCCGTCGATGGAAATGGTGACGGGTGCCGTGCCGCCGGTTGCCGCGTCCGCGCCCGTGTCGTCGACGCGGAAGGCGAGCTTCACCTGTTCGTCGACAATGCCGAAGCGCGGCGCTTCGACGACGGTGAGGCGGCGGTCCTTCTCATTCTTGCGGCCGATGATGAGCGCATGCACAGGTGCGTCGAAGCCGAGCGCGCGGGCGGTTTTCGGCGCGTCATGCACTTCGCCGTCGGTGATGAAGATGGCGCCGGCGACCCGCTCGCGCGGCACGTCGGCAAGCGCGCGGTCGAGCGCGCCGAATGCGAGCGTGCCTTCGCCGCTTTCGCCGCCGCCGCCCGCACCGCCTTCGACCGTGACGATGCGGGTCTCAATGCCGGAGAGGGTCTTGAGGCTCGCCTCGACGCGCGTGAGAGCGTCCTGCGCCTCAGCGGCGCGCGCGCCGACATCCATGCTTTCGCTCTTGTCCATGACGACGACCGCGACGTCGGAAACGGGCTGGCGGTCTTCCTGGCGCATGGTCGGGTTCAGCAGCGTCAGCAGCATGGCGGCGAGCGCGGCGGTGCGCCAGGGCGTGCCGCGTGCGCCGCGCCATGCCGAATAGGCGATGACAGCCGCGCCGGCGAGCGCCAGCAGCACGATGAGCGCCGAGGGCAGAGATGGTTCGAAAACGATGTCCCAGGATGCGGGCGAGATCATGCTACTGCCCCAGCCGTTCGAGAAGTGCCGGGACATGCACCTGATCGGATTTGTAGTTGCCGGTCAGCGCATACATCACGAGGTTGACGCCGAAGCGCACGGCCATTTCGCGCTGCTCCTCGCCGCCCGGCTCGCAAGGGAACATCGGCCGTCCCCGATCGTCGCGCGCCCAGGCGGCGGCATAGTCGTTCGAGCCGACGACGATGGAAGAGACGTCGTCATTGGCGCGGCCGCCCGTCTGCTTTTCGGGCAGCGCTTCCTTGCCGGCCTCGACCCAGACCTGTCCGCCCGCCCAGCGGCCGGGGAAAGCGCTCAGAAGGTAAAAGGATTTCCGCAGCACATGTTCTTCGGGCACGGGTTGCAGCGCCGGGAGATCGAGGCGGCCCATCAGGCGCCGCAGGGTTTCCGTGCCGGGGCCGGGCTGGCCGGAAAGCGTGCGGTTCTCGTCGCGCGTGTCGAAGAGAATGGTGCCGCCGTTCTTCATATAGGTGTCGATGCGGGCGAGCGTTTCGGGCGAGAGATTTTCCTGCCCGGGCGTCATGGGCCAGTAGAGCAGGGGGAAGAAAGCAAGCTCGTCGCGGGAGACGTCGACGCCCATGGGGTCGGCGGGTTCGAAGGCCGTCCGTGCGCGGAGTACGTCGGACAGACCCTTGAGGCCAGCGCGGCTGATGTCGTCTGTCGCCTGATCGCCGGTGACGACATAGGCGAGATGCGTTTCCGTGGAGGCCTTGAGCGCGAAGGTGTCGGCGTCGTCGGCGCGGGCGGGGTCCATGTGCAACAGCGCAAGCGCGCCCAGGCCGAGCGCGAGGACGGGAAGCAGCGTCGCGCCGCGGCGGCGGCGACGGATCGGGATTGCGTCGAAGAGGCCGGTCACATAAAGCGCGGCGATGCCGTCGGCGATGAGGATCAGAAGCGCCAGCGCCAGCGCCCAGGGACGGAGCCGCGTCTCGGCGCTTTCCGCATAAGGGTGGCGTGAGGCGATGCCCGTGAGCGCGCCGAGCTTTTCGAGCTTGAGCCCCGGCCTTGCAAGGTTGAGCGCGCGCGGTCCGTCGACGGGACCGTAAAGCCCCGGCGGATGGCGCGGCGTAACGGGCATGTCGTCGAAGCCGGTGGCGGAAACGGGTGTTGCTGTGGCGGGCGGAGATTCGAGCCGGCCGAAGCCGTCCAGCGTGCGGACGGGGCTCAATGTCGTCTCGCCGCTGTTGTTCGCTTCCTTCGCGGCGACGCCTTGCGAGAGCGCGACGACGCGCCTCAGCATTTCGACGAAGAGGCCGGAGAGCGGCAGGTTCGACCATTCGCTGTTGGCGGTGACGTGGAAGAGAACCACGAGACCCTTGCCGCGCGTCGTCGCCGTGACGAGCGGCGTTCCGTCCTGCAAGCGCGCCCAGGTGTGGCCGGCAAGGTCGAGTGTCGGTTCGGCCAGCACCTGGCGCGAGACGGTGACGTCGTTCGGCAAAGCGAGGCCGTAGAAGGGGCTGCCCGCGTCAAAGGGCGCGAGGCGCTGCGGATTGGTCCATGAGAGCGCGCCGCCCAGCGCGCGGCCGCCGGGGCGCAGCGCCACGGAAATGAGGTCGTCGCTCGCACCGGCCTGGCCCGCGAGCTTCGGCCCGGCGAAGCGCAGCAGCACGCCGCCGTTCTCGACGAAATGGGAGATGGCGTCGCGGTCGGTGCTGTTGAGGTTGCCGACATCGGCCAGCACCAGCACGGAGAGCGGTGCGGCGAGAAGATCTTCGATTTCGCTTTTCGTCCCGCGCTCGCGCGAGGCCATGCGGATTTCCGCATAGGGGGCGATGGCGCGTTGCAGGTAATAGAGATCGGAGAGAAGCGGCTGGGCTTCCTCGATGGGCGAGCCCGAGACGAGGCCGATGGTGCGGCGGCGCCAGCGTTCGTCGATGAGGCTCGTCGCGCCCGCCGAGGTTTCGCCTGCGATGTCGATGCGGGCGATGCGGTTTCTGAGTTCGAGCGGCAGGGAGAAGCGGGCTTCCGCCTTCGCCTCGCCGGATGCGAAGGCGAAGGACGCTTCGCCGAGCACCCGGCCCTCGCCGTCGAGCGCATGGACGCTGCCCGATTGCGCGGCGCCGTCCGGCGCGCGCAGGACGGTGGCGACGAAAGCGTCGCCTTCGGTGGCGGGTGGCAGAAGGGCGAGCGGCAGGTTTTCGGCGCGCGGTTCGACGACTTCGAGGCCGCCGCCGCCGGCGAGCTTCGAAAGGCGGTTCGAAAACTCCGCCGCCGTACCGTCGTCGATGCCGTCGGTGAGCCAGACCGTCTGGATGCCCCCGCGCGGCATCGTCGCCGCCGCTTCAAGGCGCGCCATCAGGCCGAGGCGGTCGGATGCGACGGGCTGCGGCTTCAAGGCGCGGAGGCGCGAGGCGGCGTCGTCGGCGGAGCCGAAGCTGAGATCGGGGGCGGTCGCCGCCGGTGCGGTGCCGAGGACGAGCACAGGGCGGTTGTTCCTGCGGGCGCTGTCGATCAAGGGTTCGACGGTGTCGACGCGCGCGCGCCAGCGGGTCGCTCCCGCCCAGCCATTGTCGACGACGACGAGAAGCGGCCCGGAGCCCGCCACCGTTGGCGCCGGGTTCCACAAGGGGTCGGCGAGGGCAAGCACGATGAGTGCGGCGAGCACGGACCGCAGGATCAGCAGCCAGAGCGGCGTGTGGGCGGGCGTTTCTTCCTCATGCGCCAGACCGACCAGCAGGCGGATGGCCGGAAAGCGCACGCGCTTGGGGAGCGGCGGGCTGACGCGCAGGAGCCACCAGATCGCCGGCAGCACGGCGAGGCCGAGCAGCATCCAGGGAGCGGCGAAAGCGAGGGGACCGAGATGCAGCATCGCCGCTCAGCCTCCCGGTCTTGGCGCGCGGCGGGCGTCGATCTCGCCCGACAATGCGCCATAGAGCGCGAGCAGCGCGGTGTGCGGCGCGCGGTCGGTCCGGTGGACGGCGAAAGTGAAGTCGATGCGCCGCGCCGCCTCCATGATGCGGTCGCGGTGGAGATCGAGGCGCTTGCGATAGGCACTGCGCAGGCGCTCGGCACGGCCGACCATCAGGTGCAGGTCTTCCTCTATGCCTTCGAATTCGGTGCGACCGGTGAAGGGCAGGTCTTCCTCCGCCGGATCGAGCACCTGAATGAGATGGCCGCGTATGCCTTCCTTCGCATAGCCGCGAATGCGGGCGGCGATGTCTTCGGCGGGAGAGAGGAAGTCGCCGATCAGCACGACCTGGGCGTAGCGCGGCAGGTGTTCGGGCGGCGGCAGGCTTTGAAGTCCGCTCGCATCGCCCGTGACAGGCGCGTCGAGCAGGGCATGCGCCATGCGGCGCTGGGCGGTGCGGCCGGAGGAAGGCGCGACGCCGCCGCCGAGCGGCGCGATGGTTTCCCCGCCCTGGATGAGCAGCGAGGCGAGCGCCAGCGCCAGCACCGTGGCGCGGTCCTTCTTGGTCGGCAGCAGAGGGTCGGAGGCATAATCCATCGAGGGCGAGCCGTCGCGCCAGATCCAGACGCTTTCGGCGGCTTCCGATTCCACTTCGCGGACGAAGAGATGCCGCGAGCGCGCCGAATGACGCCAGTCGACATCGGCGGCCGTGTCGCCCTCACGGAAGCGGCGGAACTGCCAGAAGCTGTCGCCCATGCCGGTGCGGCGGCGGCCATGCACGCCTTGCGCGACGGTGCTCGCAATGCGCTCGGCCTCGGCGACGAGGGGCGGCAAGGCTTCCGCCAGCGCGTCGGCCTGCTCGCGCAGGTCCGCGCCTGGTGGATTTGCGCCCGGCTGGAAGGGAAGCCGCATGGCTCTGTCGATCAGATGTTGCGGCAGAGGCGGTCGATGACACCGCTGACGGTCACGCCTTCGGCGCGGGCGGAGAAATTGAGCGCCATGCGGTGGCGCAGCACCGGGGCCGCCAGAGCCTTCACGTCTTCGACGGAGGGCGAGAAGCGGCCGTCGATGAGGGCGCGGGCGCGGACCGCCAGCATCAGCGCCTGGCTGGCGCGGGGGCCGGGGCCCCAGGCGACGTGGCGCTCGACTTCCTCCGAAGCCCCTTCCTCGGGCCGCGCGGAGCGGACGAGCTCGAGGATCGCGGTCACGACCTTTTCGCCGACCGGCACGCGGCGGACGAGGCGCTGGGCGGCGCGCAGATCGTCGGCCGTCATGGCCGGGCGCACCTTCACTTCCTCAAGGCCCGTCGTCTGAAGCAGCATGCGCCGCTCGGCCTCGAGGTTGGGGTAATTAACGTCGACCTGCATCAGGAAGCGGTCGAGCTGGGCTTCGGGAAGGGGGTATGTGCCTTCCTGCTCCAGCGGGTTCTGCGTCGCCAGCACATGGAAGGGCGAGGGCAGCTCGTAGCGGACGCCGGCGACCGTCACATATTTTTCCTGCATGGCCTGCAACAGCGCCGACTGCGTGCGCGGGCTCGCGCGGTTGATTTCGTCGGCCATCAGAAGCTGGCAGAAGACGGGGCCCTTGAGGAAGCGGAAGCTGCGCGCGCCGCGCTCCGTTTCCTCCAGCACCTCCGAGCCCAGAATATCGGCAGGCATCAGGTCGGGCGTGAACTGCACGCGCTTGTCGTCGAGGCCCAGCACCGCGCCCATGGTATGGACGAGGAGCGTCTTGGCGAGGCCGGGCACGCCGACAAGCAGCGCATGGCCGCCCGCCAGCACGGTGACCAGCGTCTGGTCGATCACCTGTTCCTGGCCGTAGATCACTTCGCCCATGGCCGCGCGGGCGGCCGCGATCTTCGCGCCGGCGGCTTCTATTTCCTGTACGGCGTTGCCGTCCGCTTCACTGAGTGTCTGCATTGACCTAAGTATAGGATGTGCCATCGCTTGAACGATAGGCGCGCGTTTCCAATTGCCACCTTATATTGGCATCATTCGCCGGTGGTTCGGTGGCGATATTATGGCCGCGCCCGCGGCATTGCATCAGGGAAGCCCGGAATAGATGGCCTCGCCGACACAAAAACAGCCGGAAGGTTTGAAAGCGGCCCCCGCGAGCCTGCTTTCCGCGGCGGAGAGCGAGGGCAAGCGCGCGCGCGGCCTGCCGCCGGTCCATCTGTGGAATCCGGATTTCTGCGGCGACATCGACATGCGAATCGCCCGGGACGGGACCTGGTTCTATATGGGCACGCCCATCGGCCGGGAGCGGCTGGTGCGCCTCTTTTCGACCATTCTCAGGCATGACGAGGACGGCAAGTTCTATCTGGTGACGCCGGTCGAGAAGGTCGGCATCAGGGTCGACGATGCGCCATTCCTTGCCGTCTCCATGACGGTCGAGGGCAAGGGCCGCGACCAGGCGCTCACCTTCACCACCAGCGTCGGCGACAGCGCGACGGCGGGGCCGGATCATCCCATCCGCTTCGTCATCGACAAGGCGACGGGGGAGCCCGCGCCCTACGTCCATATCCGGGCGCGGCTCGAGGCGCTCATCAACCGGGCCGTCTTCTACGATCTGGTGGAGCTCGGTTCGCACGAGGCGCGCGACGGCAAGGACTGGTTCGGCGTCTGGTCGGGCGGCGAGTTCTTTCCCTTCATGCCCGCCGAGGAGATGGCCTTCTAGGCCGGCGCAGCATGGAGACTTACCGCGATCTCATTCTCGCCCGGGTGGACCGGCAGCCGCCGACGCTCGACGAACTGCTCGGGCCCAGGGTCGCGCGCGGCGACGGCGACCTGCAACCGCTCGAATGGGCGGCGCGCGAAGCGGCGCCCGCCTTGCGCGCCGCCGCGGTGCTTGTGCCGGTGATCGAATATCCCGAAGGTCCGCGCGTGCTGCTGACGCGGCGGGCCGATCATCTCGGCACGCATTCGGGCCAGGTCGCCTTTCCCGGCGGCAAGATCGAACCCGGCGAGACGCCCGCCGCGGCGGCGCTGCGCGAGGCGGACGAGGAGGTGGGGCTCAAATCCTCCTTTGTCGAGGTGGCGGGCTATCTCGACACCTATGAAACGGGAACGGGGTTCCGCATCCTGCCCGTCGTCGGCTTCGTCCGGCCGGGCTTTACGCTTACCGTCCATGACGGCGAGGTGGCCGAAGTCTTCGAGGTGCCGCTTTCCTTCCTGATGAACCCGAAGAACCATGAGCGGCACAAGGCCACATGGCGGGGCAGGGAGCGCGAATATTACGCCATGCCCTATAATGGGCATTATATCTGGGGCGCGACGGCGGGCATGCTGAAGAACATGTATGACCGTATTTTCGCCGACTAGACCGCCGATTGGAGAGACGACAATGAGCACCGCCAAGGAACTCGCCCGCGCCGAATGGCTCAATCACGCCGATACGCGCGCGGTGATGGAGGCGTTGGGCAACAGCGCGCGCTTCGTCGGCGGCGCGGTGAGGAACGAGCTTCTCGGTGAGCCGGTCAGCGACATCGACATTGCGACGAGCGAGACGCCGCAGCGCGCGACCGAGCTTCTGGCCGCCAAGGGCATCAGGGTCGTGCCGACCGGCATCGACCACGGCACCGTCACGGCGGTCACGCCGTCGCGCCATTTCGAGATCACGACCTTGCGCGTCGATGTGAAGACCGATGGCCGCCATGCCGATGTCGCCTTCACAGGCGACTGGGTGGAGGATGCGAAACGCCGCGATTTCACCATCAACGCTCTTTATGCCGATGCCGACGGCACGGTGCACGATCCGCTGGGCACGGGCCGCGAGGATCTGAAAGCGGGCCGCGTGCGCTTCATCGGCGAGGCGGAAGCGCGCATCCGCGAAGACTATCTCCGCATCCTGCGCTTCTTCCGCTTTCATGCCTGGTACGGCAAGGGCGAGCCCGATTCCGAGGGGCTCAAAGCCGTGGCCGCCTTGCGCGACGGTCTGCGCCAGCTTTCCGGCGAGCGCATACGCGACGAGCTGTTGAAGATCGCGGCGGCGGACAATGCGGGGCCTGCCTTCCGCCAGATGGCGGCGGTCGGCATTCTCTCCATCGTGCTGCCCGAAGCCTCGCGGCTCGACCGTTTCGAGAAGCTCGTCGATATCGAGGCGAACCAGCTTTTCACCAGCACGCCGCTTTTGCGCCTTGCCTCCGCGCTCGATCTCGATGCGAACGGCGTAGAGGCGCTGGCGGGCGGGCTCAAGCTTTCCAACAAGGATCGCGAGCGCATCGAGAAGATGCTGACCGACAAGACCAAGATCGTCGCCTATCTGTCGATCCGCGAAGTGCGCAAGGCGCTCTATCTGATGGGCGTCGAACTGTTCAAGGACCGGGTGATGCTCGGCTGGGCGGAAGACCGCAAGGGGCACAACACGTTCCAGTGGCGCGCGATGCTCGCCATGGCCGATAGCTGGGTCAGGCCCGACTTCCCGCTCACCGGCCAGATGATCATGGCGGCGGGCGTGCCCGAAGGACCGGAAATCGGCCGCGTCAGGCGCGAGGTCGAGGAATGGTGGATCGACGCCGATTTCACCGATGACGAATTCTCGATCATCGAGCGTTTGAAGGCGATCGTGCAGGCGACCGTCTACTAAGGCCGGCAGCCAAGGGGGCTACATGCAGCGCATCATTCTCGCGGCGATCATTGCCGTCGGCCTGTCCGCGCCCGCCGAGGCGGCGAGCGGCAGTCCCGAAGCGGCGACGAAAGCGTTCTACGACGCCTATCTGGTTCAGCATGTCAGGGGCATTCCCGACGCCAGCGCGCGGGCGCATTTCACGCCGCTGATTTCGCCGGCGCTCGACAAGCTGCTTGCCGACGCCGATGCGGCGGAGAAAGAACATTTCGAGCGGACGAAAAATCAGGAGCCGCCGCTTGTCGAGGGCGACGCCTTCTCATCTCTCTTTGAGGGCGCGACGTCCTACAAGCTCGGCGAATGCAGCGTAAAGGCGGCGACCGCGACCTGCGATGTTCATCTCAGCTATGCCGAGGACAAGGACGCGAAGCCGACCGGCTGGGTCGATCAGGCCGTGCTCGCCAAAAGGGGCGAGGGCTGGGTTCTCGACGATATCGTCTTCGGCGCGACATGGGATTTCGGCAATCACGGACGCATGCAGGATCTGCTGCGGCAGGTGCCGAAAGACGCCAATCCCTGACGCCCGTTCAGGTCAGAAAAACCATCGCCGTCAGGAGCAGCGCGGCGGGGATGCAGGCCCATTCCCCGAAGCGCCAGATCGCGTGAAGCACTGGCTTGCCGTCGATTTGCACCAGCATGGCGTCGTCCTCCCCAGGTTGCGACATTTTCACATTGGGCCAATCGCCATCTTGCGCCTTGATCTCCGTCAATGCGGCGGATCGCTTCTGCCGTGAGGCTTCCTGCCGCAGCGGTCGCGACAATGCGCCCGTTGCCGAGGATTGATCGCGGGACCTAGCGTGGCGTCATGCAAACCGACCTCATAGAGCGTTACGACCTTCGGGTGCCGCGCTACACCTCCTATCCGACGGCGCCGCATTTCGGACCCGAGGTCGACGGCGCGCGCTACCGCGAATGGCTCACGGCGCTCGATCCGGCGACCGCTCTTTCCCTTTATCTCCACATCCCCTATTGCGCGCAGATGTGTTTCTTCTGCGGTTGCCACACCAAGGCGACGAAGAAATATGCGCCGGTCGCCGATTATCTGAAGGCGCTCGCCGATGAAATCGGTCTCGTCTCGGAAGCGATGCCCGAGCGCATGCGCGCGACGCATATTCACTTCGGCGGCGGCAGCCCGACCATTCTCGCGCCGCGCGATTTCCGGCATGTGATGCAGGAACTCGGCGCCGCTTTCGACATCGCGCCCGGCGCGGAGATCGCGGTCGAGCTCGATCCGCGCACGACGAGCCACGATTTCGTCGGCGCGATGGCGGAGGCGGGCGTCACGCGCGTTTCCATCGGCGTTCAGGATTTCAACCCGACCGTGCAGCGCGCCATCGGCCGCGTGCAGTCGCCGAGCTGCACCGCACGCGTCATCGGCTGGCTGCGGGGCCACGGCATCGAGGCCATCAACATGGACCTCGTTTACGGTCTTCCCTATCAGACCGTCGACAGCCTGTTGGCGACCATCGACCTTGCCGCCGAAATGGCGCCTTCGCGCATCGCGCTTTTCGGCTATGCGCATGTGCCGTGGATGAAGACGCATCAGCGCATGATCCCCGTTGACGCGCTGCCGGGCCTTTCGGAACGCTGGCGGCAATATGAGGCGGCGGGGGAGCGGCTGAAGGAACACGGCTATGTCGCGGTCGGGCTCGATCACTTCGCCTTGCCGGACGACCGGATCGTCGCCGCGCAGGCCGAGGGCGCGCTGCACAGGAACTTCCAGGGCTATACGACCGATGCCGCGCCGGCGCTGATCGGCCTCGGCGCTTCGGGCATTGGCGCGCTGCCGCAAGGCTATGTGGCGAATGAAATCGATATAGGCCGCTACAAGGCGGCGGTGCGCGACGGGCGTTTGCCGATCGCGCGCGGCGTCGCAACGACGGGCGACGACAGGCTCCGCCGCGAGATCATCGAGCGGCTGATGTGCGACATGCGCGTCGATCTCGACGCTATCGCTGCGCATAACGGATTTTCAGGCTACGGCTTCGAGCCGGAACTTTCCGCGCTCGCGCCGCTCGAAGCCGACGGCATCGTGCAGCGCGAAGGCCATCGCCTCTCCGTGACGGAGGCGGGCAGGCCGCTGGTGCGCGCCGTCTGCGCCGTCTTCGACCGCTATCTCGACGCGGGCGAAGTCAGGCATTCGAAGGCGGTGTGAGCCTCTAGGGCCACTTCACTTCCGGCGGCATCGACGAGAGGATCGACTCCACATTGCCGCCGGTCTTGAGGCCGAAGGTCGTGCCGCGGTCGTAGAGCAGGTTGAATTCGACATAGCGGCCGCGGCGGATCAGCTGTTCCTCGCGCTCCGCTGCCGTCCAGGCTTCGTTCATGTGGCGGCGGACGAGTTTCGGATAGATGTCGAGGAAGGCGCGGCCGACATCCTGCGTGAAGGCGAAATCCTTCTCCCAATCGCCGCTGTCGTGGTGGTCGTAGAAGATGCCGCCGGTGCCGCGCGGCTCTTTCCGGTGCGGCAGATAGAAGTACTCATCACACCATTTCTTGAAACGGGGATAGTAGCCCGCATCATGCGCGTCGCAGGCGCGCTTCATGGCGGCGTGAAACTCCTGCGTGTCCGGGTGGTCGTCGCGGCGCTGCACGTCGAGCACGGGCGTCAGGTCGCCGCCGCCGCCGAACCATGCCTTCGTCGTCACCACATGGCGTGTGTTCATGTGCACGGCCGGGACGCGCGGGTTCTGCATATGGGCGATGAGCGATATGCCCGCCGCCCAGAATCTGGGGTCTTCTTCCGCGCCCTGCATCTGCTTGCGGAAGTCCTCGGAGAACTCGCCATGCACGACGGAGATATGGACGCCGACCTTTTCGAAGACGCGGCCATGCATGATCGACATTTCGCCGCCGCCCTGGTCGGTGCTGCCGTCGCCGCGCGTCCAGCGCTTGCGCTCGAAGCGGCCGGCGGGGCGGTCGGCGAGGGGGCCGGTCAGTTCGGTTTCTATCTTCTCGAATTCGGCGCAGATCAGGTCGCGGAGTTCGCGGAACCAGTCCGCCGCGCGCGCCTTGCGCTCGGTGGCCGGGTCGGGTGTCTGCAATGCCGCCGTCATGCCGTCTCTCCCAGTTCGTTCGGCGCGTTTCTAGCCTCCGGGAAGCCGTTTGTCTGCCTCAAGGCCTCCCCCAGCACCATGGCGGCGGCGACGGCCACGTTGAGGGAACGGGCAGGGGGCGCCATGGGAATCGTGATCCGGGCGTCGGCGGCCTCATGGACCTCGGGCGGCACGCCGGCCGTTTCCCGCCCGAGCAACAATATGTCGTCCGGCCGGAAGGCGAAGCCCGTATAGGGTTCGGCGCTCTTGGTGGTCAGCAGGACGAGGCGCGGGCCCGCCTCGCGGGCGGCGCTGAAGCGGCCCCATGAGTCGTGGCGGGTGATGGCGGCCAGCGCGACATAGTCCATTCCGGCGCGTTTCAGCGCCCTGTCGCCCCAGGGGAAGCCGCAAGGCTCGATCACATCGAGCGGCAGCCCCATGCAGGCGGCGAGGCGGATCAGCGTGCCCGTGTTCTGCGGAATGTCGGGTTCAAAAAGGGCGAGGCGCATGGCTCTCCTCAAGTCGAGAATGGTTCGCGGCAAGCCGCGGAGGCTGTGGATTCTTTTCTGCGGCGATGCGTCATCCTGCCACAGCGCATAGAGGTCTGGACAAGCTGTCTATTGGATGCCACAAAACCTCGCATCTGGGGCGAAAGCAGGGGATTCGTCCCCACCAGATGGGGGCTTTTGTCCAAACTAACCGGGTTTGCGCCACGTCGTTTTTGATGCCTCCCGAGAGCGACCTCGGAGGCTCCGCCGGATGAGGCGGGCGAGCGACGGTCGGCCTTTTCAAGCGAGGAGACCTCAACCGTGGCAGAAATCCACGCGGACGAGCCGACACGGCGCGATTTCCTGTACGTGGCTACAGGCGCGTTTGCCGCAGTCGGCGCCGCAACGGCCGTCTGGCCGCTGATCGACCAGATGAACCCCGACGCATCGGTGCTCGCGCTCGCATCCATCGAGCTCGACATAGGCGCCATTCCCGTCGGCCAGGAAATCACCGTCAAATGGCGCGGCAAGCCGGTCTTCGTGCGTCACCGCTCCGACGCCGAAATCCAGGCCGCCGAAGCCGTCGACATCTCGACGCTGCGCGACCCGCAGACCGACGATGCGCGTCTCGTGAAGGGACCGAGCGGCCAGCTCGAAAAGCAGTGGCTGATCCTCATCGGCATCTGCACCCATCTCGGCTGCATTCCGCTCGCCTATAAGGGCGAGTTCAACGGATACCTCTGCCCCTGCCACGGTTCGGTCTACGACACGTCCGGCCGCATCCGGCAGGGACCGGCGCCCCTCAATCTTGAAGTGCCGCCTTACAAGTTCGTGTCCGACACAAAAATCCAGATCGGCTGAGAGGGCGACAGATGAGCGGCCATAGCACCTACAAGCCGTCCAACGGCTTTACCAAGTGGATCGATTCGCGCCTGCCGATCGTCCGGCTTGTGCACGATGCGGGCGTGAGCTACCCGACACCGAAGAACCTCAACTACTGGTGGACCTTCGGCGGCATTCTCACCCTTTGCCTCGGCATCCAGATCATCACCGGCATCGTGCTGGCGATGCACTACATTCCCCAGACGGACCTCGCCTTCGCCAGCGTCGAGCACATCATGCGCGACGTGAACTATGGCTGGCTGCTGCGCTACGTTCACGCGAACGGCGCGTCGATGTTCTTCATCGCCGTCTATGTCCATATGTTCCGCGGTCTCTATTACGGCTCCTACAAGGCGCCGCGCGAAATCCTGTGGATCCTCGGCGTGCTCATTTACGTGCTGATGATGGCGTCCGCCTTCTTCGGCTATGTGCTCCCCTGGGGCCAGATGAGCTTCTGGGGCGCGACCGTCATCACCAACCTCTTCAGCGCCATTCCCGTGGTCGGCCAGTCGATCAGCACCTGGCTCTGGGGCGGCTATGCGATCGGCGACCCGACGCTCAACCGCTTCTTCTCGCTTCACTACCTCTTCCCGTTCCTGATCGTCGGCGTGGTCGTTCTCCACATCTGGGCGCTTCATGTGACGGGGCAGAACAACCCGACCGGCGTCGAGCCGAAGGGCGACAAGGACACGGTTCCCTTCACGCCCTACGCGACCGCGAAGGACGCGCTCGGCATGTCGCTGTTCCTGATCCTCTTTGCCTACTTCGTCTTCTTCAACCCGCTTGGCCTTGGCGACGTGGCGAACTCCGAGATCGCCAACCCGCTGAAGACGCCGCCCCACATCGTGCCGGAATGGTATCTGCTGCCCTTCTACGCGATCCTGCGCGCGGTGCCCGACAAGCTCGGCGGCGTGTTGCTGATGTTCTCGGCCATCGCGGTGCTGTTTGTGCTGCCCTGGCTCGATACGTCGAAGGTGCGTTCGGCGCGCTTCCGGCCGATCTACAAGCAGTTCTTCTGGCTGCATCTCATCGTCTGCATCGGCCTCGGCTGGTGCGGCGCGCAGACGCCGGATCTCGTGATCACCCATGTGGGCAGCGCGGAAAGCGGTATCAACTTCACCGTCACGCATCTCGCCCGCATCCTCTCCTTCTACTATTTCTTCCACTTCATCATTCTCTTCCCGCTTCTCGGCCTCATCGAGAAGCCGAAGCCGCTGCCCGAGAGCATCTCGGCGTCGGTTCTCGGCACGGCGAAGAGCTGAGAGGGGAGAGGGACATGAAAATGACGATGATCCAGAAACTCGCACCCTTCGCCGCCGTCGCCGCGCTCACGCTCGGCGTCGCCTTCTCCTCCGCCCCGGCCCAGGCCGAAGGCGGCGAGAACCCCGGCCTCAAGCATGTCGCATGGTCCTTCGACGGTCCCTTCGGCACCTATGACCGCAGCGAGTTGCGCCGCGGCTACAAGGTCTACAAGGAAGTCTGCTCGACCTGCCATTCGATGAACCTCGTCCATTTCCGCAACCTGAGCGAAAAGGGCGGGCCAGAGTTCAGCGAAGCGGAAGTGAAGGCGCTTGCCGCCGGCTATCAGGTGCAGGACGGCCCGAACGAGCAGGGCGAGATGTTCGAGCGTCCGGGCAAGCAGAGCGATCCGTTCCCGGCGCCCTATCCGAACGAAGAAGCCGCGCGCGCGGCGCTTGGCGGCGCCTATCCGCCGGACATGTCGTTGCTGGTCAAGGCGCGCGAAGGCGGGGCGAGCTACATCTACTCGATCCTCACCGGCTACACGACGCCGCCCGCGGGCGCCGAAGCGGTTCCGGCCGGGCTGCACTACAACGCGGCCTTCCCCGGCAATCACATCGCCATGCCGCAGCCCTTGAACGAGGGCCAGGTCGATTACGACGACGGCACGCCGAACACGCTCGACCAGGAAGCCAAGGACGTTTCGGCTTTCCTCGCCTGGGCGTCGGAGCCGAAGCTCGAACAGCGCCACCGTCTGGGTTTCCAGGTGATGGTGTTCCTGATCGTGCTGTCGGGCCTGCTCTACACCGTGGTGCGCAAGGTCTGGTCCGACCAGCATTGAGCCTCACAGTCGAATGACGAATGGAAAGGGCCTCTTGCGAGGCCCTTTTTCATGCCGGGGTTGCATTTGTTTGTTAATGTCCCCCGCCTGAATGGCGCGAAAGGTCGAATATGACGAAGACGGTTCTGGGCGTGATCGGCGGCAGCGGCGTCTATGAGTTTCCGGGGCTGAAGGGCGAGCGCTGGGCGCGCGTCGCCAGCCCCTGGGGCGAGGCATCGGACGAGCTGCATTTCGGCACGCTGGCGACGCCCGCGGGCGACGTCGACATGGTGTTCCTGCCGCGTCACGGGCGCGGCCATGTCCATTCGCCGACAAGCATCAACTACCGCGCCAATATCGACGCGATGAAGCGGGCGGGCGTCACCGACATCATTTCCGTTTCGGCGGTGGGTTCGCTGAAGGAGGAGCTGCCGCCGGGCACCTTCGTCATCGTCGACCAGTTCATCGACCGCACCTATGCGCGGGAGAAGAGCTTCTTCGGTCCCGGCCTCGTCGCCCATGTCTCCATGGCGCAGCCCGTCTGCCCGCGGCTCGGCGATCACATCGAGGCGGCCTGCAAGGTGCATGATATTCCGCACAAGCGCGGCGGCACCTACATGGTCATGGAAGGCCCGCAATTTTCGAGCCTCGCCGAAAGCGAGCTTTACCGCTCATGGGGCTGTTCGGTCATCGGCATGACCAACATGCCGGAGGCGAAGCTCGCCCGCGAAGCCGAGATCTGCTATGCGACGGTCGCCATGGTGACCGATTACGATTGCTGGCATCCGCATCACGACAATGTCGATGTGGCATCGGTCGTGAAGATACTCGGCGAGAATGCCGTGCAGGCGCGCACGCTGCTGCGCGAGGTGGCGGGCAGCTTCGGCCCGACGCGCACGCCTTCGCCGCAGGGTTTCGACCGGGCGCTCGACAATGCGCTCATCACCGCGCCGGAGAGGCGCGATCCCGCAGTGATTGCAAAGCTCGACGCGGTCGCGGGCCGCGTGCTGAAGAATTGAAGCAAGGATCATGGACGTGAAACAATTCATCCGCACAATTCCGGATTACCCCAAGCCCGGCATCATGTTTCGCGACATCACGACGCTGCTCGGCGACGCGAAGGGCTTTCGCGGCGCGGTCGATGCGCTGGTGCAGCTTCATGACGGCGCGAAGTTCGATCTCGTCGCCGGCATCGAGGCGCGCGGCTTCATTCTGGGCGGCGCGGTCGCGCACCAGTTGCAGCTCGGCTTCGTGCCGGTGCGCAAGAAGGGCAAGCTTCCCTGGAAGACCATCGGCCAGGAATATGCGCTCGAATACGGCACCGACACGGTCGAGATTCACTCCGACGCCATCAGGGAAGGCGACCGCGTGCTGCTGATCGACGACCTCATCGCCACCGGCGGCACGGCGGAAGCTGCGGTCAAGCTCATGTCGCGGGCGGGCGGCAGGGTCACGGCGGCGAGCTTCGTCATCGAATTGCCGGAACTGGGCGGGCGGAAGCTGCTAGAAGGTCTCGGCATAGAAGTGCTCTCGCTCTGCTCGTTCGACGGACATTGAAGAGGGGCTGCCCTCATGAAAATCGACGGCGTTCACTACCGCACCATCTGGGTTGCCGAGGACGGCTGGTCCGTCGAGGTGATCGACCAGACGAAGCTGCCGCATCAATTCGTCACGCTTCGTCTCAGAACCGCGGACGACGCCGCCCGCGCGATCAAGGACATGGTGGTTCGCGGCGCGCCGCTCATCGGCGCGACGGCGGCTTACGGCCTCTGCCTCGCGCTTCGCGACGATGCGTCGGACGCCGCGCTTCACGAAGCCTATGCCATGCTCGCGGCGACAAGGCCCACCGCCGTCAATCTCAAATGGGCGCTCGACGAGATGATGAAGGCGGTCAAGCCGCACGGAGCGAATGCCCGTATCGAGGCGGCCTATGCGGCGGCGGCGAAAATCTGCGACGACGATGTGGAAATCTGCCGCTCCATCGGCGTGCAGGGATTGAAGCTCATTCGCGGCATCGCGGAGACGAAGCCCGGCAAGACCGTCAACGTACTCACGCATTGCAATGCGGGTTGGCTTGCCTGCGTCGACTGGGGCACGGCGCTTGCGCCCATCTATATGGCGCATGATGCGGGGCTGCCCGTGCATGTCTGGGTCGACGAGACGCGGCCGCGCAATCAGGGCGCCTCGCTCACCGCTTTCGAGCTTGGCCGTCACGGCGTACCGCATACCATCATCCCGGACAATGCGGGCGGGCATCTGATGCAGCATGGGCTGGTCGACATGTGCATCGTCGGCACCGACCGGACGACCGCGACGGGCGACGTCGCGAACAAGATCGGCACCTATTTGAAGGCGCTCGCCGCCTTCGACAATGGCGTGCCTTTCTATGTGGCGCTTCCGCATACGACCATCGACTGGACGCTCGACGACGGCGTGGCGGAAATTCCGATCGAGCAGCGCTCGCCGCATGAAGTCACGCATATGACGGGGCGGACGGCGGAAGGCGAGATCGTGACGGTGGAGATTTCCGCGCCCGGCAGCCCGGCGGCCAATTACGGTTTCGACGTTACGCCCGCGCGTCTCGTCACGGGTCTCGTCACCGAGCGCGGCATCGCGGCGGCGACGCGCGAGGGCCTGCTCGCGCTCTATCCCGAGCGGCGCGGTGGCTGAGCGGCAAAGCGAAGATGCGTTGAGGTGCGGCATCGTCGATGCGGGCCGCGCGATGGAGGCGAGCGGGCTGTCGCCCCAGCGTTCCGGCAATATTTCCGCGCGGTTCGAGGGTGGCATGCTCATCACGCCGAGCGGGGCGGCCTGCGGCAAGATCGCGGCGGGAGAGATTGTCGCAATGTCGCTCGACGGTGCGGTTGCGGCCGGCGCGGCAAAGCCCTCCAGCGAATGGCGCATGCATGCGGGGATATACGGCGCGCGGCCGGATGTTCACGCCATCGTCCATGTCCATTCCGATCACGCGACGACGCTTGCCGTGATGAAGCGGCCGATCCCCGCCCTTCACTACATGGTGGCGGTGCTGGGCGGCAGCGACATACGCTGCGCGCCTTATGCGACGTTCGGCACGGCGGAGCTTGCGGCTCATGCCGTCGCGGCGCTTGAAGGGCGCAAGGCTTGCCTTCTTGCCCATCACGGACAGATCGCAGTCGGCGCGACGATTGAGGAGGCGCTCCGGCTCGCGCATGAGGTCGAGACGCTGGCCGGGCAATATTGGCGCGCGCTTCAGATCGGCGAGCCGGAGCTTCTGGACGAGGCCGAAATGGCCCGCGTGGCGGAGGCGTTCAAGACCTATGGACGACAGGGCGACTGACCGGAACGCATTGATTTCACGAGATGTTTATTGGGTTGCCAGCCGTGCGGGCCCGCGTTATGTTGGCGTTAATGGAAGACATTAAATCGCGCCGGAGATCGATCCGGATGCGGGAACCGGGGAGGGGCTCATGAAGTTGCTCAAATGGGGCGCGGCGGCGCTTGCCGTTCTTTTGGTCGTTGCGGGCGGCGGCGTTCTCTTTCTGAAGCAGAACCCGGTCACCATGATGCGGATCATCGCCTCGATCCAGCAGCGCGACATCGGGCCGGCGCGGGATGTCGTCTGGCAGCAGGGTCCGGAGACCGCGCCCGCCGGCAAGCGGCCGCCCAACATCGTGCTCATTCTCGCCGACGATCTCGGCTACAACGACATCACGCTCAATGGCGGCGGCGTTGCGGGCGGCGCGGTGCCCACGCCCAATATCAATTCCATCGCGGCGGACGGCGTCGATCTCGTCAACGGCTATGCGGGCAATGCGACCTGCGCGCCGTCGCGCGCCGCGATCATGACGGGGCGCTATGCGACGCGCTTCGGATTCGAGTTCACGCCGACGCATCCCGTCTTCGAGAAGATGATCGGCGAGACGATCTATGGCGGCCGCAAGGGCATCTATTTCTCGGAGCGCGAGGCGGAGAACATTCCCGTCGCGCAGATGGGCATGCCGCATAGCGAGATCACCATCGGCAAGCTCCTGCAAAAGCAGGGCTACCACACCATGATGTTCGGCAAGTGGCATCTGGGCGAGTTGCCGGAAATGCAGCCGCAGCAGCAGGGTTTCGATGAGTCCCTCGGCTTCCTGCTCGGCGGGCAGATGTATGCGCCGGACGGCGCGCCCGGCATCCAGCAGGCCAAGCAGGCCTGGGATCCGATCGACAAGTTCCTCTGGGCGGCGCTTCCCTTCGCCGTCAGCAAGGATGGCGGACCGCGCTTCCATCCGCCGGAATATATGACCGACTATCTCGGCAAGCAGGCGGTGGAGGCGATCAAGGCGAACAGGAACCGTCCGTTCTTCATGTATCTCGCCTTCAACGCGCCGCATACGCCGCTGCAGGCGACGCAGGAAGACTATGACGCGCTGCCGATGATCAAGGATCACGAGCTTCGCGTTTACGCCGCCATGATCCGCGCGCTCGACCGCAATGTCGGCCGCGTGCTTCAGGCGCTGAAGGATCAGGGGCTCGACGACAATACGCTGGTCATCTTCACCAGCGACAATGGCGGCGCGCATTACATCGGGCTGCCGGAGATCAACAAGCCCTATCGCGGCTGGAAGGCGACCTTCTTCGAAGGCGGCATTCACGTGCCCTATTTCATGAAGTGGCCGGGCGTGCTGCCCAAGGGCGTGAAATATGCCGAGCCTGTGGCCCATGTCGACATGTTCGCCACCGCAGCGGGTGTGGCGGGCGCCGCAATGCCGACGGACAGGGTAATCGACGGCGTCAACCTCATTCCCTTCATGGAGGGCAAGCAAGCCGGGCGTCCGCACCAGACGCTCTTCTGGCGCTCGGGCGACTACAAGACGCTGCTCGACGGCGACTGGAAGTTGCAGGTTTCGGAGCGGCCCAAGAAGAACTGGCTCTTCAACCTCAAGGACGATCCGCTGGAGCACAAGAACCTTGCCGACAGCGATCCCGACAAGCTGAAGGAGCTGATGGGTGTTCTCGCCGGCATCGACGCCGAGCAGCACAAGCCGCTCTGGCCCGCTCTCGCCGAAGCGCCGGTTGCGATCGACCATCCGGAAAATCCGGACAGGTTCCCGGACAAGCCCGACGACGAATATATCTACTGGGCGAATTGACGGGATGACGATGAAGCGTTCGAGACTTCTGGCGATTGTCGCGGCTTGCGTCCTTGCGCTCGCCGCGGCGGGCGCCTGGCTCTGGGTCGATGGCGGAAAGCGGGCGGTAACGCTCGCCCGCGTCGAGCCGAAGCAATGTCTCGATCCCGCGCTTGACGCAGGCGGGCCGCATCCGGGCATGGTGTGGGTGCCGGCGGGCACCTTCGCCATGGGCGATACGGTTTATGCGGAGGAGGCGCCGATCCGCGAGGCGAAGGTGGATGGTTTCTGGATCGACCGTCACGACGTCACCAATGACGAGTTCGCCGCCTTCGTGAAGGCGACGGGCTATGTCACGGTTGCCGAGCGGCCGGTAGACCCCACGAAGCATCCCGAGCTTCCGCCCGAGATGCTGAAGCCCGGCGCGGTCGTCTTCGTCATGCCGAATTCGGTCGATGGCAGCGGCGATATCAGCCAGTGGTGGCAATATATTCCCGGCGCGAACTGGCGCCATCCGGGCGGGCCGCAGACCTCCATCGAGGGGCATGGCGCTTTTCCCGTGGTAGCCGTCGCCTATGAAGATGCGCTCGCCTATGCGCGCTGGAAGGGGCGGACGCTCCCCAATGAAGAGCAGTGGGAATGGGCGGCGCGCGGCGGCGATCCGCGTCCGACCGCGATGCACGACCAGCCGCGCGAGGCCAATACATGGCAAGGCGTCTTCCCCGTGCTCAATACGGGCGAAGACGGTTTTGTCGGGCTTGCGCCTGTCGGCTGCTTCAAGCCGAACGGCTTCGGCCTTTACGACATGATCGGCAATGCCTGGCAGTGGACGTCGGACTTCTATACAGCGCGGGCAGGGGCCACGCCCGATCCGAAGCGCCGCGTCATCAAGGGCGGGTCGTATCTCTGCGCGCCGAATTATTGCCTGCGCTATCGCGCGGGCTCGCGGCAGGGACAGGAATCCGATCTCGCCGCGAGCCATCTCGGCTTCCGCACGATCCTCGAGGCAGCCGCGCCCTAGCGGGCGAGCCAGCCGAAGGCGCGGTGCAGGAAGGCGCGCGCGTCCCGCTCCACGGGCGCGCCATGGGCCATCAGCACTTTCTCCGCAGGCCAGGCGAATATGCGCGCCACGGCTTCCCGTGCGGCGCGGCGGCCGACAAAGGTGAGGCGGAACTTGCGCGGCACGGACGGCTCGGGGCCGGTCATGAGGTCGAGCTTTGCGACGATGGCCCGCCAGCCCGAGAGCAGGACGGGCGGAATCTGCTGGATCAGATCGGTGAAGAGCACAGTGCCGCTCTTCACATGAAAGAACACGGCCTCGGTTGTGATCATGCTCCCGCGTACCAGCACCTGATCGACTTCGCCCGCCCAATCCTTGTCGGGCGCATCTCCGAGATCGGAATCGAAGGCGATGTCCTTGCGCTTTTCGCGTAAGCCCGGCGGCGCATGGACCTTCGCCGCCGGATAGGCGTTCTTCCATTCCTGAAGATAGAGATGGTGCAGCGAGTTGGGCGCAACGATGTGCGCTACGCGGCCAATCGCATCCACCTCCGCGCGCAGCTCGCTTGTGAGGTGAACGGGCGAGCAGATGAAGAGGCTACCATTCGCCAGCCTGATCGCCGCCATGCGCGTCGGATAGTGAAAACCCGCGACTGCAACCGCGGGGCCATCCGCAATCCAGATGTCGCTCCCGAATTGTTTCAGCATGGCCCCCGGCTGACAGTTTGGCCTAGCTCTTCACGAGCTTGGCGATGGCGGACTGGAACTTTGCCGATTCCGGCGTCGTCACGCTGGCGAACCAGTTGACGAGCTTGCCGTCGCGGCCGATCAGATATTTATAGAAGTTCCAGCGCGGCCTGGACAGAAAGCCGCCCTGCGCACCGATCCACTGGAAGAGCGGGTGGGCGTCGGCGCCTTTCACATGCACCTTCTCGGTGAGCGGAAAATCGACGCCGAAATTGATCTCGCAGAACTGCTCGATCTCGCCGGAATTTCCCGGCTCCTGATTGGCGAAGTCGTTGGAGGGCACGCCCAGCACGACAAGGCCGTCGGCCTTGTGCTTGCGGTAAATGGCTTCGAGCCCCGCATATTGCGGCGTGAAACCGCATTTCGACGCCGTGTTGACGATGAGCAGCGGATTGCCCGCAAAGGCGCTCAGCGGCATCGGCTTGCCCTTCAGCGAATTGAACTCGAAGTCGAAGGCGGTCTTGTCCTTGCCGGCCATGGCGGCGTCTCCCCGATGTTGGGTGCTGATGAAGTCTTTACCGGATGTCAGACGATGACAAGTTTCACGTCGACATTGCCGCGCGTGGCGTTGGAATAGGGGCAGACCTGATGGGTAGCCTCGACGAGCTTCTGCGCTTCGGCGCGGTCCATGCCCGGGATCGAGACATTGAGCGTGACGGCGAGATTGAAGCCGACGCCGCTGTCGTTGGGCCCGATGCCGACATCCGCGGTGATGGAGGTCGCGGCCGGGACGGGCTTCTTCTGCTGGCCCGCGACAAGCTTCAGCGCGGAGAGGAAGCAGGCCGAATAGCCGGCGGCGAAAAGCTGCTCGGGGTTCGTGCCGTCGCCGCCGGGACCGCCCAATTCCTTCACCGTCACGAGCTTCACGGCGAGCTGGCCGTCGGAGGATTTCGCTTCGCCGGTGCGTCCGCCGGTGGCGGTGGCATGGGCGGTATAGAGGATGTTCATTGGGCTTCTCCCTGGGGCGAGGATGACGTTCCATTCATATAGAACGTAATTAAATTGTGTACAATATAAAAATGCGCATTGGCCTGGCCCTGGTCTTTTTCCCTTTTACCGTCATGCCCCGGCTTGTCCGGGGCATCCACGTCTTTGGCAGGCAAGGTGGATGGCCCGATCAAGTCGGGCCATGACGGCAATGCAGGAGTGCAGAAGGGGAGGGGCCTAGGCCGCGAGATTGGCCCGCAGTTTCTCGAGCTTTTTCTTGAGGTTGGCGAGTTCGGTGAGGGGCATGCCCAGCGCGCAGGCGGCGCGGGCGGGGATGGTGGCGGCGGATTTGCGCAGCGCGCGGCCCTTCTCGGTCAGGTGAATGAGGACCTGGCGCTCATCTGCGTCGCTGCGGACGCGCTTCACGAGCTTTGCCGCTTCGAGCCGCTTCAGGAGCGGCGTCAGCGTGCCCGAATCGAGGAAAAGGCGCGCGCCCAGCGTGCCGACGGTGACGCTGTCCTCCTCCCACAGCGCCAGCATGGCGAGATATTGCGGATAGGTGAGGCCGATCTCGGCAAGCAGCGGCTTGTAGGCCTTCGTCAGCAGCAGCGACGAGGAATAGAGCGCGAAGCAAAGCTGGTTGTCGAGGTGGAGGGGATCGATGGAACTGGTCATGGGCGCCGCTCTGTTGGGACATCCATCAATATGGCGCGAATTAGCATGCACGCAATTGAATTGTGCGGGGTATGTCTGCGTTTTGGCTGAAGGTGGATCCCGGCTTTCGCCGGGATGACACTGTGGGCGGGTGCGTCGGCCGGAAGCCTTACGCCTTTTCGAAAAGCTCCAGCGTGCGCTTCAGGGCGAGTTCGGCGGCGGCCTTGTCGTAGTTGTTGCGGCGGTCGGAGTTGAATCCGTGGTCGGCATCGTAGACATAGACCGGTACATCGGGGTGGGCCTTCTCGATGGTGCGGACGACGTCCATGGGGATGCCGTGATCCTTCTCGCCGAAGTGGCAGATGGTCGGCACTTTCGGGTTCTCGTTGTTGAAGTCCTTGATGCCGCCGCCATAGTAGCAGGACGCGGCATTGAGGCCCTTGACGCGGCAGGCGGCCACCCATGACACCGTGCCGCCATAGCAATAGCCGGTGATGAAGGTCTTGGCGTTGCCGTCGGCCTTCAGCTTGTCGACGCACATCTGCACGTCGCCGACGAAATTCTCGGTCGTGGTCTTGGCGCGATATTCGAGCGACTTCTGGATGTCTTCCTGGCTGTAGGTCGCCTTGAAGTCCTTGACCTGCCGGTCGTAGAGCTGCGGCGAGAGAACGTCATAGCCGCGCGCGGTATAGCCGTCGCAGAGATCCTTGATGTGGTCGGTGACGCCGAAGATTTCCATGATGAGGACGAGGCCGCCTTTCCGCGCGCCCTCGGCCTTGACGTGGTAGCAGAGAATGTCGGCGCCATCGCCGCTCTTCAAGGTGATCATCTGGCCCTTATGCGACATTCGACTTCTCCCTGTTGCTGTCTTGACGTTGTCAGGTGTTGAAGAGGAAGTGCAGCACGTCGCCGTCCTGCACGACATATTCCTTGCCCTCGGCGCGCATCTTGCCCGCCGTCTTCGCGCCCTGTTCGCCGCCCAGCGTGACGTAGTCGTCATAGGCGATGGTTTCAGCGCGGATATAGCCCTTCTCGAAATCGGTATGGATGACACCGGCGGCCTTGGGTCCGCGCGTGCCTGCAGTGATGGTCCAGGCGCGCGTCTCCTTCGGGCCCACAGTGAAGTAGGTGATGAGATGCAAGAGCTTGTAGCCCGCATGGATCAGGCGGTTGAGGCCCGGCTCTTCAAGGCCCAGCGTTTCGAGAAACTCGGCGCGGTCGGCGGCGGGAAGCTGGGCGAGTTCCTCTTCGATGCGCGCCGAGATGATGACGCTTTCGGCGCCTTCTTCCTTCGCGCGGGCTTCGACGAGCTTTGAATATTCGTTGCCGGTCGCGGCCGAACCTTCATCGACGTTGCAGACATAGAGAACGGGCTTCGAGGTGAGCAGGTTCAGGCCCTTCCAGGCCTTGTCGTCCTCCTCGGAAATCTTGCCGTCCTTCACCGCGAAGCGCGCGGGCTTGCCGTCGCGCAGATAGGTGAGGGCGATGTTGATGAGGTCGACCTGCTGCTTGGCTTCCTTGTCGCCGCCCTTGGCCTTTTTCTCGAGCGCGGTCACGCGCTTTTCCAGACTTTCGAGATCGGCGAGCATCAGCTCCGTCTCGACGATTTCGGCATCGGCCAGCGGGTCGATGCGCTTTTCGACATGGATGATGTCGTCGTCGACGAAGCAGCGCAGCACATAGGCGACGGCGTCCACTTCGCGGATATTGGCGAGGAACTGGTTGCCGAGGCCTTCGCCCTTCGACGCGCCTTTCACGAGGCCGGCGATGTCGACGAAGGTGAGGCGCGTCGGAATGATTTCCTTGCTCTTGGCGGTCGCCGCCAGCGTTTCGAGGCGCGGATCGGGCACCGCCACCTCACCGACATTGGGCTCGATGGTGCAGAAGGGATAGTTCGCGGCCTGCGCGGCGGCGGTCTGCGTCAGCGCGTTGAAAAGCGTGGACTTGCCGACATTGGGCAGGCCGACGATGCCGCATTTGAAACCCATCTTCTACTCGTCTCCGTTTTTCTTTGTGCCGTCTTGCGGCTTCTGTTTCGGTTCCGGCTTTTCAGGTTCCGGGTTCAGCGCCAGATGCACGCGGTTGGCGAAGCTGTTGAAGCGTCCTTCGCCGAGAAGGGGAGCTTCCGCCACGATCACGTCGAGCAGCGGCTCGACCCATTTCATTTCCGCCTTGCTGAAGTCGCCGAGCACGGCGCTCAACACGCGGTCCTTCGAGCCCGGATGGCCGATGCCGATGCGCACGCGGCGAAAATCCTCGCCGATATGCTGGATGATCGAGCGGATGCCGTTATGTCCGCCCGCGCCGCCGCCGGTCTTGATGCGCAGCTTGCCCGCCGGCAGGTCGAGTTCGTCGTGAATGACGACGACGTCGCGCGGCTCCAGCTTGAAGAAGCGCATGGCCTCGCCGACCGAGCGGCCGCTTTCGTTCATATAGGTCATCGGCTTCAGCGCGACCACTTTTTCGCCGCCCAGCGTGCCGTCCGCCGTCATGCCCTGAAAGCGCGAGCGCCAGGGCGAAAAGGAATGGCGGTGGACAATCGCATCCACCGCCATGAAGCCGATATTGTGCCTGTTGAAGGCGTATTGGGGGCCGGGATTGCCGAGGCCCACGAGCAGCAACATCGCCCGCGCTCCCCGACGCCCGTATTACTTCTTGCCCGCAGGCGCCTTCGCACCGGCGGCGGGCGCCTTCGCGCCGGCTGCAGGCGCCGCGGCGCCCTTGGCACCGGCGGCAGCACCCTTGGCGCC
>JARLIS010000063.1 GCA_031291615.1 Parvibaculum sp. | reverse complement strand
CCGCGCCCGCCCCCCCCCCCCCCCCGCCCCCCGCACGCGGGAGCCCCACCCGCGGGGTGGGCGCGCCCCCCCCCCCCCCCCACCCCCCCCCGGCGTGTGGGTTGTCGCGGGGGGGGGGGGGGGGGGGGGCGCCGGGGCCCCCCCCCCCGCCCGCCCCCCCGCGGCGCCTACGGTGACGAAATACACATCCGGCGACGGGCCGGAGACGGGCGCGACGGACAGCACGTCGCAGCGTTTCAGCCCCGATGCCAACCTACCGCCCGACTGGTGGCGGCTGTTTGCCAGCCCCTCGCTCAACGATGCGGTCCGCCAAGGGCTTGAAGCCAGTCCGACCGTTGCGGCGGCAGAGGCAAATCTGCGCGGCGCACAGGATGAGCTTCGCGCCGGTCAGGGCGTCTTCTATCCGCAGGTGAGTGCGGGCATCGACGCGACGCGCGAGCGCCCATCGCGCAACGCGACGCCTGCAAGGCTGAACGAGGGTGTTTTCAATCTCTTCACGGCATCCGCGACAATAAGCTACGTGCTCGATATTTTCGGCGGCGAGCGCCGCTCGGTCGAAGCGCTTGCCGCATCGGTCGACTATCAGCGCAATGTCGCCCGCGCCGCGTCGCTGACGCTGGCGTCGAACGTCGCCAATACGATGATCGCGTCGGCGGCCTATGAAGCCGAAATCGAGGCGACGAACGAGATTGTAGCAACCGAGAAGGAACAGGTCCGGCTCGCGGAAGTGCAGGCAAAGGCCGGAACGGCGAATTATGCAGGCGTCCTGAGCCTGCAAACACAGCTCGACGCGACGCAGGCGCAGCTTCCGGCATTGCGTCAGAAACTGTCGCAGTCGCAAAATCTTCTCGCCGTATTGCGCGGGAGCTTTCCGGCGGAGGCGCCTCCAGTGCATCTCGAATTCGCGGAGCTGACGCTTCCCCATACTCTGCCATTGTCGGCGCCCTCCGCGCTTGTCCGGCAGCGTCCCGATATTCTCGAAGCCGAGGCGGCGCTCCACGCCGCGAGCGCCGAAATTGGCGTTGCGACCGCCGCGATGCTGCCGAGCATCACGCTCGATGGAAGCTTCGGCCTCTCCGACACTTCGACGCGGGGACTGCTTGCGTCGGGGAGCAGGGTCTGGGGCATCGGCGCAGGCCTCACCCAACCTATATTCCGGGGCGGCACGCTCCTGTCCGAGCGCGATGCTGCGATCAACGCCTATAAGGCCTCATCCGCGAATTACCGCCAGACGGTGCTCGTCGCCTTCGAGCAGGTGGCCGACACGATGCGCGGCCTTGAGCACGACGCCGAAACCGTCGAGATCTCGGATCGTGGCGTGCACACCGCATCCCGCGCGCAAAGCCTTACGCAAGCGAACTACAAGGCCGGGCTCGCCACCTGGTCGGACGTGCTCGTCGCCAATGCGCAATATCATCAGGCGCGCATAGCGAACATCGAAGCCCGCGCCGCGCAATATCAGGACACGGTCGCCCTATATGCGGCGCTGGGTGGCGGCTGGTGGAACGGGGCAGGGGCATCGGCTACAGCGCGGCAAAGCGCGGCCGCCGCGACCACGTCTCCCTGAATTCCGCTGAGCCGAGGTCGTGGGGCTTGGCGATGCGGTTGGCGTCGACTCATTACTGAATATACTTGGCGCGCCGGAACAAACCACAGTCCCGCCGCCAGTCTGTCTCTCTAAGACCACTTGCGGCATGTGCCCCGCGGAATCTTGGAGGCACTCAGCACAAAGAGCAATAAGGATGATGTTTGGAATGACGTCTGCGCGTGGGCACTTATTTCTGCGCCCGCGGCTATGTGCGGGTGATCGAGTCTGAAAAATTTCACGTAATCAATGTGTTACGCGAGCAACTCGCGGCTCCCGCAAGAGTCAAAGCGCTCCATTCGCGGCGCTTCGTTCGAGTGGCGCTGGTGGGTCGGGCGAGGGCGCGAGATATGTTGCAATATTGAAATTGTAAACATCGGAGACTGCGGTAGCTTCGCCGGTTGGCGTTGCAGGGCGGCGTGGCAAACCAATTGGGTTGTTTCTTTGCCGGACATTGTATGCTGCTAAACTGAAACCTGAATTCGTAGACGGGGTTGGCAACCCCCTTATTTTCAACGGCACGGACTTCCTTATGACCGACAATACAAAGCCGGCTGTCCCTGCATTCAGTGTCGTCGTGCCCGTCTATCGTTGCTCTGGATGCCTTGAGGGATTATGCGAGCGGCTTGAACGCGTGTTGGAGAATATTGCCGCGCGATATGAGATAATTCTTGTGGACGACCGCAGCCCGGACGACGCTTGGCTGAATATTCTGTCAATCCAGAAGCAGCATAAGTCTGTTCGCGGTGTCAGACTCAGCCGCAACTTCGGGCAGCATATTGCGATTACGGCCGGACTCTCCGCGGCGCGAGGTGACGTCGCCGTCGTTCTCGACTGCGATCTTCAGGACCCGCCTGAGCTGATTGCCGACCTGTATGCCAGGCTTCTCGAAGGCCATGACTACGTCGTGGCGCGACGGGTCAAAAGGGAACATTCGACCTTCCGGATTATGGGCGCAAAAGCCTATTTCTGGCTTCTGAGCCGCCTCGCAGGCAGAAAAATCGATGGAAGCTACGGCTCTTACAGCATTCTCACTCGCAAAGTCATCGACGCCTTCCTCAGCTTCAGCGAACGCGAGCGGCATTACCTGTTTATCTTGAGGTGGTTGGGATTTAATGCAGGCACGGTCGATTATCCGCATCAGACCCGTGTCCACGGTCCGAGCTCTTATTCTCTATCCAGTCTGGTGCGGCACGCGATCGACGGGATTTTCTTTCAATCCACGGTCCTTCTGACTTGGATAGCCGTGACCGGAATGGTGCTTGCCGCTGCCGGCGGCGTCTTTGCCCTTGGCCTGATCTATCGCTATTTCATAATGGGTGCGCAACCCGGCTGGACCAGCCTTGCCGTGCTTATACTGATCAGCACGGGTTTGATTTTGATAGGGCTGGGCGTCGTGGGAATCTACATCGGCAAGATATTCGAGCAGATCAAGGGACGGCCTCTTTACGTGGTGGATACGATTTCCGAGAGTGTCCGCGAATGGTAGCGCTTCCGCCCGGAACATTGTTGCAGCTCATGTATCTCCGTGAGCGGATCAGCCTTCTGCCGCGGGGGCGCCTCGCTGAAGTCGGGCCCGGGAGCGACCAATGAGCGACGGCTCCAAAAAGGACATTCTTTCCGACGTGGCGGGATACTATTCGGGAAAGCTCGCCGCGCATGGCGAAACGCCGCGCGGCGTCGATTGGAATAGCGAAGAGGGCCAGAAAAACCGCTTTCGGCAACTTCTGAAAATCATCGATATCTCCCGGCCCGTCTCCATCAACGACCTCGGTTGCGGGTATGGCGCGCTCTACGAATTCATGAAGTCGGATTTCGAGATTGCGAGCTATACGGGTTGCGACGTCTCGGAGAAGATGATCGAGGCGGCCCGCGCCCGGCAATCCGCGCCAGAGGCGCATTTTGTCGTAAGTTCGGAACCGCCCGGCATTGCGGATTACGGGATCGCCAGCGGCATCTTCAACGTTAGCCTCGGCCATACCAAGGAAGCCTGGGGGAAATATCTGGAAGATACGCTGGAGGTGTTGGACAGGACCAGCCGCCTCGGCTTTGCCTTCAACTGCTTGACCTCCTATTCGGATCGGGAATTCATGCGCGAGGATCTCTATTATGCGGATCCGGTCGCGCTGTTCGATCTCTGCAAGCGGCGTTTCGCGCGAAACGTGGCGCTGCTGCACGACTACGATTTGTACGAGTTCACAATTCTCGTGAGGAAGCAGCCATGAAGCCGATCGTAATTTTTGGTGCGGGCGACATTGCGGAACTCGCGCATTACTACTTCACGACCGATACGAAGCGCGAAGTGGCGGCCTTTTCAGTGGATGGCGCTTTCCTGACGACGCCGGAATTTCATGGATTGCCCGTCGTTGCCTTTGAGGACGTGGAAGCGCGATACCCTCCGGAGGCTTATGAGTTTTTCATCGCCCTGAGCTATTCGGGCCTCAATCAGCTCCGGCGCGAAAAATATCTGGCCGCGAAAGCCAAGGGCTATAGCCTCGCCAGCTATCTCAGCTCACATGCCACCATTCTCAACGACGGACGGATCGGCGACAATTGCTTCATCCTAGAAGACAACACGATTCAGCCTTTCGTTGTCATAGGCGACAACGTGACACTCTGGAGCGGCAATCACGTCGGGCATCATTCCACAATTCACGATCATTGCTTTCTCGCTTCCCATGTCGTCGTCTCGGGCGGCGTGGAGATTGGGGAAAGCTGTTTCATCGGTGTTAACGCGACCCTGCGCGATCACGTCAAGATTGGGGCAAAAAGCGTCATCGGCGCGAATGCGCTGGTGCTCGCCGATGTCGAGCCCGAGGGCGTCTATATAGGCGCGGCGACGGAAAGATCGCGGGTGCCGAGCTCTCGACTGCGGAAGATCTGATGGCGCCGATGAAGTGGAAGAAGCTTGGGCGTGTATTTGTTCCCGCTGGAGATGCGGCATGGATGCATTCGCACGCCGCCAATCCCGTAGCGCTCATTGGGGACGGCGAGCTCGTCCGCATATATTTCAGCACGCGCGATGTCGAAAATCGATCCAGCGTCGGCTGGGTCGAAATCGATCTGAAAGAGCCGACCAGAATTCTGCGCGTCTCGCCGCGCCCCGCACTGTCGCCGGGCACGATCGGTTGCTTCGACGATAGCGGCGCGTCGATCGGATGTATTCTGCGGCGCGGCGGCGAGCTGTGGCTCTATTACATGGGCTGGAATCTCGGCGTCACGGTACCTTGGCGTAATGCGATAGGCCTCGCCGTTAGCCGCGACGGCGGCGATACGTTCGAGCGCGTGTCTCTCGCGCCCGTCATGGACAGATCGCAAGTCGATCCCTACACATTGTCCTATCCTTGGGTCATAGAAAAAGACGGCACATTCCGAGCCTGGTACGGATCGAACCTCTCTTGGGGGGCGGAAAAGGCCGATATGGATCATATGATCAAGGCCGCGCATTCCCGCGATGGCGTTTCATGGATCCGTGACGGAAAAGTGGTGATCATTCCCACATCCGATGCCGAATTCGCGTTTGCGCGCCCCTGCGTCGTTGCCGATCCAGGCCTATATCGCATGTGGTACGCCTTTCGCGGTGAGAGGTACCGCATCGGATATGCGGAATCCGTCGACGGTGAAAACTGGATCCGCAAGGACGATGAAGTGGGAATAGACGTCAGCCCCGGCAAGTGGGACGGCGAGAGCGTCGAATACCCATCCATATTCGATCATGGAGGGAAGCGTTACATGCTCTATTGCGGCGACGGTTATGGCCGCACTGGCTTCGGTCTGGCTGTGCTTGAGGGCATGTGATGCTTTTCTCCGTACATGTCGGGAACGCCCGAAAAATCATGACCGACAGGTTGCTGCAAAAACAGCTACTGCGTTTTGTTCTCGTCGGCCTTGCGACGAATGTTGTGGGCTTCGGGCTCTATCTATTTGTAACGGGAATAATCGGCGTCGGACCGAAGACGACTGTCTCCATTCTCTATCCCGTTGGCGCTCTCATGGGATATTTCGGAAACCGCCAATGGACTTTTTCTCACCGCGGGCATTTGCTCGGAAGCTCGTTTCGCTACGTCGTGGCGCACGCGTTCGGATATTTGCTCAACATTTTGTTGTTGTTGATATTCGTTGATCGGCTTCGCTTTCCCCATCAATTGGTGCAAGCGGTCTCGATTCTAATCGTCGCTCTGTTTCTTTTCGTGATGTTCCGGGTTTTTGTATTTCCGGCGGCTTCGGAATCAGATGGGTCGGCTTTATGATTCTTTGCCCTGACTGCGAAGGAAAGGCTTACAGCGCCGAAGCAGGCTCGTGTCCTTCTTGCGGATTCAAGCCGCCGACGATCGAAGGGTTCGACGCCTGGGCTCCGGAGCTTGCGGAGGGTGGCGGAGGCTTCAAGGCCGAGTACTTTTCCAACCTCGCGAGCAACGAGGAAGGGAACTTCTGGTTCACATCCCGCAACAAGTTAATTTTATGGGCGTTGCGGAAGTATTTTCCGCGTTTTGAATCCTATCTCGAGGTCGGTTGCGGCACCGGATACGTTTTGTCCGGCATAGCGAAAGAATTCCCCGGAAGGTTGTTGACGGGAAGCGAGGTCTTTTCTGCGGGCCTGCGTTATGCGGCGATGAGAGTTCCCACCGCGCATTTCGCGCAGATGGATGCCAGGAAAATACCCTTCGAAGAAGAGTTCGATCTGGTGGGAGCTTTTGACGTCATTGAACATATCGAAGAGGACGAAGCCGTTTTCGCGCAACTTTACAAGGCGACGCGGCAGGGTGGGGTACTTATATTGACAGTGCCGCAGCATCCCTGGTTGTGGAGCACCGTCGACGAACATGCATGTCATGCGCGAAGATACACGGCGTCGCAATTGCGCAGCCGGGTGGAGGCGGCCGGATACAGAATATTGCGCAGCACGTCATTTGTATCGGTTCTGTTGCCCGCAATGATCCTGTCGCGGCTGCGTACTCCGGGAATCGAGGACTATGACCCGTCCAGCGAGTTCAGGATCAGCCCTATTGTGAATCGTGCGCTTACCTTTGCGCTTTCATTGGAGCGGCGCCTGATTGAGTGGGGTGTCGATTTGCCCTTTGGCGGATCGAGATTGCTTGTGGCTGTAAAGGACCAGAGACTGTCCGTATCGACCTGAATGGGTGATGCGGCAAATGCGTTGGCACACTCCGGAAGTTTCCCTGAGGATAAGCGACCCTGGAGTTCATTTTCGCGGACATGAAAAGATGAGCGAACCCATTTTGCATTTTGGCGTGACCGAGAGGACGGAGGCGGCATGCGACCTTGATGTCCATGCGGAAGAGCTGCGCCTCATCGGCTTCACTGTCCTCGACAGTGGCCTCGCTCCCGAACGGGTTGCGGACCTTCGCAATCGGATTGCGCCTGTCGTCGCCTTGCAGACAGAGGAATTCGGTGGGTCCGAGGCGATGCGGCAGATCGGCGATGCGGACACAGCGCGAGCTATGCTCGCCTATGACGAGGCGTTTCTGGACCTGGTCAAAAATCCGCGCCTTCTCGGTCTTGTGGAAAGGATGCTTGGCGGCTATTTCATCCTGAGCCAGCAGAATTCGATCGTCATTCATCCTGGCGAAACGCATCACCAGATTCGTTTTCATCGAGACCTGCCATATCAGCATTTCGTCTCCAGCCGTCCATTGGCCTTGAACGCGCTGTTTTGCGCCGACGCATTCACGGAAGAAAATGGCGCGACAGTCGTCGTTCCCGGCTCGCACAAGATGGAGCCCTTTCCATCGGATGAAGCCATTCGCAGGCTTGAAAGGCCCGTGGCTGCGCCTGCCGGATCCTTCATCGTTCTCGACGCCATGACGTTTCACCGCGGCGGGCAGAATATGACGAACAGGCCGCGGCATGGCGTCAACCATGTGTTCGTGCAGCCCTTCATGCGGCAGCAGATCGATCTGCCCGCTCTTCTGAAAGGACGCCATGCGGATGACCCGGTCCTCGCGCGGCTGCTCGGCTACGGTCTGGAAACGGCGACCAGCGTAGGCGAATGGCGCAAGCGCCGGCCCAGAAGTTCGTAAAGCCACGATAAATTTTCTACGGAGTTGGCGAATGCTGACGGCAAGTGAACTGGATCGCGTAGCCTATGAAATCCACACTCTCGGGTTTTCGATTGTCGAGGACGTGATCGACGTCGGCCTCGTGTCCCGCCTGCGAAAAGACCTGATCGAAACGATCGCGGTCGATCAGGCGAAATGGAAGCACCGGCCGCAGAAAAGTGAGGATCTGATCGTCAATCTTGCGATCTATGGCGGCGCATTTCTGGATCTGCTTGGAAGTCCTGTCATGCATCAGATTTTCGAACGGTTCCTGACGCCGACATGCATTCTCTACAACTATGGCTCCACCTTCCTGTTGCCCGGCGGCAAACCGGCCTCGATGAACATTCATGTAGATTCGCCACGTGTCATTCCCGGCTATGATGACGGTTTGATCATGACGCTCGCGCTCGACAATTTTACCAATGAGAACGGCGCGACACTTTATCTGCCGGGGTCGCAGAATTTGGAGAAAACGCCCGACGCGGCCACATTCGAGCGTTACGCGACCAGCGTGGCGCGCCCGGCGGGAGCGGCGGTGTTCTTCAAGCCGCGCTGTTTTCATCGTGCCAGCGCCAATACAACATCCGAAATCCGCTGCGGGGTGACGGTCTATGCCGTGCGCGCCTTCATGAAACAGCGCTTCGACTTCCCGCGCATGATTCCACCCGAAGCCGTCGCTGCACTTCCTGCCAAAACCCGCAAATTTTTGGGCTTCGATGCGCGTGTCCCCGCGGACATGGCTGAATACTATGTCGATGCGGCCGACCGCCTCTACAAAGCGGACCAGGGTTAAATCCGGAGTTCGAGAAAGGCGCCGGATCGCGCCGCCCGGCGCCGCAACCGTTCGTTCCCGATACCTCGTCGGGTTGCATACGCGGCGGCTGGGCGCTCCCGTCAGCAAACGTCACCTTTGACAAGCTTCCTCCGGTCACCAATCCTATGCAGCGGATTGAGGGTTTATTGTTTCGGCCGGCGCTCGTGCTGTCTGCCGACAGCCCGTGGTTAAAGGGCGAATGGGGGATATGGACAATGGTTGCAAGCCTTATGTTTCGCAAATTTGCTGCCGCAGCGGTAGCGGTATTGGCTATTTCCGGATTCGATCTGGGGGCTGCCTATGCCAGTGACGACATCCACATTTTGCCTCTCGCTGACGCGCTAGCGAGTCCCGACGCGCAGAAGGCGCTCGACGGATCGGTAACATTCTATTTTGGAAACTCGCACCATCCCAAGGCGTTGCAAACGCTGGGCGAGTTCGTTTCCAACAAAAAGAGCAACGCCTTTGGCAAGAAAGACACGAGCAGTTGCCAAAGGGCCCTGGCATCGGCATTGGTGGCCTTTCAGAAGCGTTCAAAGGCCTTGGGCGGCGATGCTGTCGTCAATATCCGCAGCTACTACGACAAAAAGGAGGTTTCCTATGACAATGAATTCGAATGTCATAGCGGCTTCCTGATGTCCGGAGTGACGCTCAAGGGGGAGATCGTCAAACTCAAACCGTGAGGGCTGATGCGGGTCTAGGGGTTTTCCGAAGCTGTGCAGTTCCGTAATTTCGGCTATTCTGCCTATAGGGGCAGGGCAGACAATGGCAGACGGAACATTCGACGGTAGCGTGCGGCGTATCGCGTCCGCATATGTTGCGAGTTGGGCGGCTATCAGCGTCGATGCCGCGGCGCCCTCCGGGCATCGGTTCGGAGAATGCGCCGAGGAGAGCATCATACCCGCAGCGTTGCGCCGCCGCCTTGGCGTTTTTGGCCGCATGGCGGTGACATGCGGCCTCAGCGTCGGCGCAGTCGAGACTTCAAATCTTGTCTTTTGCTCGCGCTACGGCGATGTCGACCTCGCCTATCGGCTTCTCTCGGATCTGGTTTCCGGCAACGTCATTTCGCCGGCGGGTTTCTCTCTATCCGTCCACAATGCCGTGCCGGGCGTTATGGATCTCGCGCGCAAAAGTCGCGTCGGCCATACGGCAGTTGCCGCCGGATCGCAAAGCCTGTCCGCCGGGCTCACCGAGGCCATGTCCAAGCTCGCCGAAAATCCGCACGAAAAGGTCTCCCTCGTCTTTGCGGAATCGCCGCTGCCCGAGGTCTATGCCGAAAAGTCCGAAAGCCTCGATCGCGGACTCGCTCTGGCCTTCACCTTGTCGGCGTCAAGGCCCGACAGGACATTGGGAGTGTTGACGCTCGACATTGCGGACGACAGCCCGTCCGGCATTTTCGATGCGCCGGCGTCTGAGACACTGGCCGGATTTCTGGTCGATGCCCTCAACGCGCCGGAGCAAAGCGCCGTGAGATGGAATTCACGCGGCACGCGCTGGACTCTTCAGGCGGAGCAGGCAGGTATCAATGCGAAAGCTTGAATATGTGTGGCGGCTTTTCGGCACGGGTCTTTCATTCGTGCTGTTCGGACTGGGCGGCATCTTCATGTCGCTCACGGTCTTCCCGCTTATCAATATTTTCATTCGCGATCCCGCAAGGCGATCCCATATCGCGCAACGCCTCGTCCATCTCGCCTTTCAGATCTATGTGCGCTTCATGGTTCTCTTCGGTGTCATCGGGGTCGAGGTGAAGGGGGCGGAAGTCCTTGAACACGATGTGGGCACGCTCATCGTTTCCAATCATCCTTCTCTTCTCGATGTCGTTCTTTTGATGTCGCTGATGCGCCGCGCGCAGTGCATCGTCAAATATGAGATATGGCAAAACCCATTCATGCGCGGCGTCGTCACGGCGACCGGCTATATCAGTAATGACGATGACCCGGAGGCCTTGATCGAACGCTGCGCTCGCGCCCTTGGCGACCGCAACAATCTCATCATTTTTCCCGAAGGCTCGCGGAGCGTGCCGGGCCAGGCGATGAAGCTGCAACGAGGCGTCGCCAACATCGCCATCCGCTCCGGCGCGCCGATCCGGGTCGTAACGATCAAATGCGAGCCGTCGATTCTGCGAAAGGGGCAGAAATGGTATGAAATCCAGGCCACCAAGGCGCGATTCACCATCGAAGTGAAGGGGCTGGTTGAAACTGAAAGTTTTATGGGTAATTCTAACCCGTCCGTTGCCGCGCGCCGACTGAATGCGCATCTCGGCGGGCTTCTCATGGGGGGAATGGTGGATGGACGCGCTTGAAGACCGGATCAGGCGTCTCATCGTTGAGACGCTTAATCTTGAAGACATTTCCGCCGGTGAAATCGACCCCGAGGAAGCCCTGTTCGGCGAGGGGCTTGGGCTCGATAGCATCGATGCTCTCGAAATCGGCGTCGAGCTGCAAAAAACCTTCGGCGTCAAGATCGACACGCAGGACGAAAACCTTTCGAGCTATTTTTCGAGCGTGCGCGCGCTGGCAAAGTTCGTCTCCCGTCAGTTGGAGCAGGCGTCATGAATCGTGACGAAATTTACAACAAGCTGAAAGAGTTTCTGACCGAGCTGTTCGAAATTCCGGCCGAGCGCATCTCTCCCGACGCGCAGCTGGCCGACGATCTCGACCTCGACAGCATCGATGCCGTCGATCTCATCCTGAAGTTGCAGGAATTCACGGGCCGGAAGGTTTCAGCGGAGCAGTTCCGAACGGTTCGGACAGTGAGTGATGTCATCGATCGGGTCCATGAACTCCTCGGCCAGGCGGCTTGATCCCTGGGCGGCGGGATTTGCCGTCGCTTCGGTGCTCTTTCCGGCCGCGGCTGCCATCGGCATGCGCTGGATTGGGCCTTGGCCTATCATCGCCTGTCTCATCGCCATTCTGATTCTGAGGATTGTGCGGCCGGGGGCTTCAGCGGCTCCCCTCGCCATGACGCTCTGTCTGCTTGCCGTCGCCGTCTCGGAACTTCTCGTCAGCGCTTTCGACGCGGAACTCGCGGCGCGGCTCTATCCCGTCTTCATGAACGCAACCATGCTTTTCGCCTTCGCGCTGACGCTTTGGAAACCGCCAAGCATGATCGAGCGCTTCGCCCGTATCGCCGAGCCGGACCTCGACGCCGGAGGCGTCGCCTATACGCGCAAGGTCACATGGGCGTGGATCGGCTTCTTCATCGTCAACGGCGGAATTGCGCTCTGGACCGCACTTCAGGGAAGCTGGTTCGTCTGGGGCGTATATAACGGCGGCATTTCCTATGCGCTTGCCGGCAGCCTCTTTGCGGTCGAGTTCGTCGTTCGCCGCATCGTGCGGGCGCGGAACGCCGCGACATGAACCGCAATCCCTGGCACGCTTTGCATCAATTGTCGGATGCCCATCCGATAGTCGCGCGAGATCGCGTTATTCTCACCGCATACGACATGCGGGTTGAAAGTGCGAGGCTTCGTGCCCGCCTCGCCGGTAGCGCGGCGCCGGTCTTTCTTTACTGCGAAGATGCCGGGAATTTTCTGGCCGGATTGCTCGGCGCGCTTTCGGCCGGTCGCGAAGTGCGGCTGCCGGGCCACGCCGCGCCGGGGTTTCTGCGCGAGATCGGCGCAATCGGGCCGCTTCTCGTCACCGACGTTGCGGGCCTGGACGAGGCCTCTCACATCGTGTCCGTCGAAATCGCCGAGCAGGGCGGAGATGCGGATTTCGAAGCGCCGGATCCCGCGAGCCGGCTGTCCTTCTTCACCTCGGGCTCGACCGGCGAACCGAAACTCTGTGCTAAATCGCTGGCGCAGCTCCATGCGGAAGTCGGCGTGCATCTCGATCTCTGGGGGGCGCCGAGCGGGCCCGTCGTCGGGACGGTTTCGCATCAGCATATCTATGGACTTCTTTTCCGCGTCTTCTGGCCGCTGCTGGGCGGAGGCCTGATCGTCGGGCCGCGTCAGGAGACATGGGAGGCGGTTGCGCTTCGGTTGAAGGAAGGCAGTGCGCTCATCTCAAGCCCCGCACATCTTGGCAGGATACCGATTGGCGTCGATTTCTCGCACTGCCCGTCGCTTGTCTTTTCATCGGGTGGACCGCTCTCGTTCGACGCCGCGCGGAGCGCCAATGCGGCGCTCGGCTCCTATCCCGTCGAAGTCCTGGGCAGCACCGAAACGGGCGGCGTCGCCTGGCGTCGGCAGGAGATGCCGGGCGCGCTCTGGACACCGCTGCCGCAAGTCGACATTGCGCCGGATTCCGAAGGAGCGCTCACCGTGCGTTCGCCCTTCACAGGCGGCGATGGATTTCTCGCTATGGGCGACCAGATGGAGCTCGAGCCGGATGGCCGCTTCACGCTCAAGCCGCGGCTGGACCGGATCGTTAAGATCGAGGGCAAGCGAGTGTCGCTGCCGCGCGTCGAACAGGCATTGCGCGACCTTGAGGGCATCGCGGATGCTTCCGCAGTCGATCTGCCGGAGCGGGGTGGGGCGCTCGGCGCCGTCGTGGTGCTCCGTCCGGAAGCCGAAAAGCAACTCGCCGAAATGGGCCGGTTCCGATACTCCAGGCGAATAAGGCAAGCTCTGGGCGAGCGGCTGGAGCCGATGGAGCGCCCGCGCTACTGGCGCTTTACGCAGCGCATCCCGGAAAACGCGCAAGGCAAACGCGCCGTCGCCGACCTTCGGCGCCTGTTTGCAAGCGCGCCGCCGGACATACCGACCGTCGTCTCCCGCCATATCGGCGAGACAGAAGTCCGCCTCGATCTCAAGCTTGAGCCGGAATTGCTCTGGTTCGAGGGCCACTTTCCGGGACAACCCATATTGCCGGGCGTCGCTCAGCTTCATATAGCGGCGTCCATGGCCGAGGAAGTCTGGGGCGAATTTCCAACGGGGCAGGAAATGTCGCGGGTGAAGTTCCGCCATGTGATGCAGCCCGGCGACGAGGTCACGCTGGTGCTTGAGAGAAAAGGAAGCGGGCGGATCGATTTTCGATACACGAAAGGCGATGAAGTGGCGGCAAGCGGTGCGCTTAAGGGCAGTGCGCCATGAGCTTTCGCCCTTGCGCGTTGGTCCCAACCTACAATCACGTCGATGCACTCGACGGGATTCTGAGATATTTGCGTGAGTTCGGCTTGCCGGTCATCGTCATCGACGACGGCAACGCGCCAGAGCCCGCCTCGCGCATCGCCGGGATTTGCGCCAGCCATGAAGGCGTGGAACTTCACCGCGAACCCGCCAACGGTGGAAAGGGCGCCGCCGTGCTTGCCGGGCTGGCCCTGGCCGCCGAAAGGGGCTTTTCGCACGCCGTCCAGATCGATGCCGACGGTCAGCACGATATTGAGCGGCTGGGGGAAATGCTCAAGCTGGCCGAGCGGCAACCCGATGCGCTCATCACAGGAGCGCCGCTTTACGACGACACCATGCCGCTTGCGCGCCGCATCGGCCGCTGGATCACCCATCTCTGGGTGTCGATCAACACGCTTTCGTCCAGAGTGATCGACAGCATGTGCGGCTTCCGCGTTTATCCCGTCGCCCGCACGATTGACGTCGCGCATTCGGCGCAGGTCGCAAGACGCATGGGCTTCGACACGGAGATTCTCGTTCGCATGAGCTGGAGCGGCACGCCGATCGTGACCCTTCCGGTCAGCGTCACCTATCCGCCGGGCAACCACTCGAATTTCGAGGTCTGGCGCGACAATGTCGAAATTTCGCACATGCATGCGCGTCTTTTTTTCGGCATGTTGCGGCGCGCGCCCGGTTGGATCTTTGCACGCAAGCAACCGGAGCGGAGAGAGACGCCTCGGCATTGGGCGAGCATGAGGGAGCGCGGCAGCAAACTGGGTCTCTGGCTGCTCGCCATTGTCTTCCGGATTTTCGGTCGCAATGTTTGTCTCGCGGTTATGTCGCCTGTCGTACTCTTCTTCTTTCTTACCGGTGGCGAACAGCGGCGCGCCTCTCTCGACTATCTCGGGCGGGCTCGTGATGCGGGACTGATTTCAGACAAGGTTGGCTGGCGACTCTCCTTTCGGCATTTCTTTACTTTCGCAGCGGCGGCGCTTGACCGACTTGCCGCATGGACGGGGAGCTACGAGCCCGCCGATATCGAAGATCTCGACAAAGCGAATTTCGTGTCAGCGAAACAGGCGGACAGGGGTGCTGTCCTTTTGACCGCACACTATGGAAATCCCGAAGTCGTTCGTGCGATCGCCAACCTCAACAACCGGCTGCGGCTCATCGTCCTGATGCACACGGCGCATGCCGAAGCCTATACGGGCCTGGTCGATGCGATATCGGGCTCCTCGGCGATCCGCATCATTCAGGTTTCGCAGATCGGACCCGATACCGCCATCATCCTGCAAAACGCCACTCGACAATGGCGAATGGATCGTCGTCTCGGCCGATCGCGTTCCGGTGTCGGGTAAAACGTCGCGCGTCAGCTGGACGAATTTCCTCGGCAAACGCGCGCCCTTTCCGCAGGGGCCGCACATACTCGCCGGCATCCTGAAATGCCCGGTGCATATTCTCTTCTGCGTGCGCGTGCATGGCCGATACCGCGTGATCTTCGAGCCTTTCGCCGATCGGATCGAGCTTCCACGGGCCAACAGGGACCGCGCGATTCAGGCCTCGGTCGAGCGCTTCGCGGCGCGGCTCGAAGCGCATCTGCGCATTGCGCCGTTGCAATGGTTCAATTTCTTCGATTTCTGGCGACCGGGCGGCATGGAACCGCCTGCCGATGTCGCACGCCGGCCCATGGAAACAGAGTTTGCAAGTTGATGTCCGATAGAAAAATCATATTCGGCGGGCCAGACCTCACGATTGAGGACGTCTGTTCGATTGCGGCGACGGGGGCTTCCGTCGAGCTGAGCGCCGAGCAGGCGTTTCGCACACGTATCGCGCGCTCGGCGCAACATGTCGATGAGACCTTGCGGCGCGACGGCGTTATCTACGGCGTGACGACGGGCTATGGCGACAGCGTTTCGCGGGCGGTGCCCGAAGCGCTCGTCGCCGAGCTGCCGCTTCATCTGACGCGGTTTCACGGTTGCGGCATGGGCCGCATGCTGACGCCGTCGGAGACACGGGCGGTCATGGCGGTACGCCTTGCGTCACTGGCGTGCGGCTGGTCCGGCGTCAGCGTCGGTCTGATGGACCTTCTCAGCGAGATGTTGAAGCGGGACATCCTGCCGCTCATTCCGGCGGAAGGGTCTGTCGGCGCGAGCGGCGACCTGACGCCTTTGAGCTATATCGCCGGAGCCCTGGTCGGCGAACGCATGGTGCGCTTCGGCGGCCGCGAAATGCCCGCCGCCGAGGCATTCCGCGAAGCGGGCCTTGCGCCGATCGCCCTTCGACCGAAGGAAGCGCTGGCCATTATGAATGGCACGGCGGTCATGACCGGACTTGGCGCCATTGCCTTTCACCGCGCAGAGCGCCTTTCCGCTTTGGCGACGAGGCTTTCTTCGCTCGCCTGTCTGGCGCTGATGGGGAACCCGGCGCATTTCGATGCGCGCCTCTTTGCCGCCAAGCCGCATCCGGGGCAAGTGCGTGTGGCGGCGCGCATGCGTTCTGACCTTGCCGCCTTCGCCGCGCGCCACGAGCCGACGCGACTTCAGGACCGATATTCGATTCGCTGCGCACCGCATGTCATCGGCGTTCTCGAAGACATGTTGCCAGGCTTTCGTGCAATTCTGGAAACGGAGATCAACAGCGCCAACGACAATCCGTTGATCGATCCGGACAGCGGCGCCATTCTTCATGGCGGTCACTTTTACGGAGGCCATGTCGCCTTCGTCATGGACAGCCTGAAGACGCTAGTTGCAAACATAGCGGATCTGCTTGACCGGCAGATGGCGCTTCTTGTCGATACGCGCTTCAGCAACGGGCTCGCTTCCAATTTGTCCGGGGCGACCGGCGAGCGGGCATTCATAAATCATGGATTGAAGGCGCTACAGATTGCAGTCTCGGCTTGGACGGCGGAGGCGCTGAAACTCACCATGCCCGCCAGCGTATTTTCACGCTCGACCGAATGCCACAATCAGGACAAGGTTTCGATGGGCACGATTGCCGCGCGCGATGCGTTGCGCGTTCTCGAGTTGACGGAACAGGTTGCCGCGGGGCTGGTTGTTTCTACCGTGCAGGCGCTTCGTCTTCGAAAGCGAAGCGGCGAAATCGGCGCAGCCGACCTGCCGCCATCGGTAGGGACGTTTCTGGCGACGCTTGAGGAGACCTTTCCGTTCATTGAGGAGGACAGACCGCTCGATCACGTGTTGCACCGGCTTTGCGCGGACATTGCGGCCGACATTTGGCCGCTCGACTGGGCGGGAGCGTGACCGAAGAATGAAAGCGATAGTCACCGCCAGCGCGCCGGTCGTCGCGCAATTCTACGATCTCGATCCCATGAATATCGTCTGGCATGGGAACTATGCGAAGTATTTCGAGATCGGCCGCCGGGCTCTGCTGATCAAGATCGGCTACGACTATATGGCGATGCAGGCTTCGGGCTATGCCTGGCCGGTTATCGATATGCATATCCGCTACTATCGCTCGCTTGAGCTTGGTCGACCGGCCGAAATCACAGCGGGCGTTACGGAGTGGGAAAATCGCCTGAAGATTTCCTATCAGATCGACGACCTGGAAACCGGCCGTAAATTGACGCGCGGACACACCGTGCATGTCGCCGTCGACATCAAGAGCAAGGAGATGCAATGGGAGACGCCGCCCGTCTTACGTGGAAAGCTGGCGCCATTTCTGCCGCCGTCCTGAGCGGCGCGCTGGCGCTCACGGCACCTGCCTTCGCCTGTCCCGCGCCGACGGAGTTGCGTGCGACGCAGCTCGACCGGCATTTTACGGAAGAGAAATTCATTTCCGGGATGTCGAAGCCTCTGACGTCGGAGGGGCGGTTGACGGCGTCCGCCAACGAAGTCGTCTGGCATATGACGTCGCCGTTCGACGTCAGGACGGTTATTGCGCCGACGGGCATTACTCAATCGATCGACGGCGGAGCGCCGGTGGCCGTCGCGCCAGGCGCCGCCGAAATGGGCGCTGGCATCGCGAAGTCGATGGCAGTGCTGATGCGCGGTCAATGGGACGAATTGAAGACGTTGTTCGAGATCACTTCACCGCCTGTGATCGGCGACGCGCCGTGGCGGGTCGAGCTGAGGCCGCATGACGAAAAATTGCGGGGCATTCTTGGCGTCATCACCGTCCTCGGCTGCTCGGATGTTTCCACGGTCGAGATTGCGCGCGCTGACGGCGACCGCGAGACAATCCACTTCGATGAAACGCGTAAAGCGCCATGACATTCGGCCGTCACGCTGCAGTTCTCGCGCTGCTCGTCTTCTTCGCCGCCGGCATTTATGCCGCGATGAATATCAGGAACGCGGTCGATACGGATATACTCTCGCTCCTTCCGGGCGATGCGCGTGACCCCATTCTTGCCGACGCGCTTCAGCGAGCGAGCGCCGAAGCGTCAAACCGCGTTGCCTTCGCTATTGAAGGGGGCACGGCTTCCACGCGGGGAGAAGCCGTAGCCGATCTGTCGGCACGCCTCGCCGCCACGGGGCTGTTTCGTCCGGCATCGGCGGATGCGGAAGCCCTCTGGCGCTGGCTTTTTGCCAATCGCAGTGAACTCCTATGCTCGGCCGACCGCGATCTTTTGCTTGCGGGCAAAGGCGAGGTGATAGCGCATCAGGCGCTTCTCCAGTGGTACGGGCCCATGAGCATCGGCGGGGGGCGGCTCATCGTTAGCGACCCGATGTTTCTGACGAACCGCCTGCTCGGTTGCGTCGTTCCCGCCAGCTTCCGCGTCATGCCTGAAACGACAGCCGTTATCCTGTCCGGCAGTATCGGAGGCTCCGTCTTCCGGCTCGACGTTCAGGACAAAATCGGCCGAGCCGTCGAAGACTGGCACGCGCGCTGGTCGCCGCAGGGGCTTACGCTCTTGCGTGCCGGCGCCGTCTTTCATGCTGCATATGGCGCGGCGCAGGCGCGCAAGGAAATGTCGGTGATCGGTGCGTTGACGACGGCCGCCGTTCTCTTGCTCTACTGGCTGATGCTCCGCTCGCTGCGGGCGCCCGTCATTGCGGTTTCGATGATCGCATATTCGCTCACCATCGGCGTCGCCGTTACGCTCGCCGTCTTCGGCCGCATTCATGCGATGGCGCTCGTCTTCGGGGCGGCGCTGATTGGCATGGTGGTCGACTACACGACCTACTATCTCGTCACCGGCCTCGGCACGCCTGCCCGCACGCCCGCCGAGCGGAGAGCCCATATCGTCAAACCGCTGACGCTCGGCATGCTGACTTCGGTCGGAGCCTTTGCGGCGCTTTTTCTTTTCCCGATCCCGGCCTTCCAGCAGATCGCGCTGCTTGGCGGAGCGGGTCTGGTCGCCGCATGGGCTGCAACCCTGACGCTGACGCCTATCGTCGAGGGCGGGCGCATGAAAGTCGGGCCGGGGGCGGCCGCGATCGAACGCAAGGCCGGTCGCTTTCTCGCCGGCACGCCGAGCCGGCGTCTGGGCATGCTTATTCTGGCCGCCGCTGCCCTCATCACGCTTGTGGGATATTCGCAAGGTGGCGTACTCGACGATGTACGTCGCTTTCAGGCGCCGTCGCTCGTTCTGGCAGCGGAAGAAAAGCGTATCCGGACACTGACGGGCTTTGCCACCTCCGGCGCCTTCTATCTCGTCAAGGGCGCGAGCGCCGCGGAGACGACTGCGCGCGAGGAAGCTCTGCTCGTCGCGCTCGACCAGGCGGGTGCGTCCGGCGACATCGCATGGGCGGCAAGTCGTCTCGATCCCTCTGTGTCGGAGCGGGCGGCCAATGCGGCGCTTCTGAAGAACCGCCTCTTTGAGCCGCAGCTTCCAGCACTTCTCCGCGCGCTCGGGGCGGGCAATACAAAAGCCTATGACGGAGGCGGGGCGCCGGAGGCGGTGCTTCCCGATTTCATCGCGTCTCTGCGCGGCCAGACGAAAGGCGTCTTCTGGTCGATCGTTCCCGTGGCGGGCGTGCCCAAGGTGACCGCACCCGCCAATCCTGCCTGGCAATTTGTCGAACCCGCCGAGCGCTATTCCGAGCTTCTCGAGAAATACCGCATGCTCGCCACCATGGGGCTTGCCGGTTCGGTGGTTTCGACGGGACTTATGCTCATCGCCGTCTATCGCCGAATTTCGGCGCTGCGGATGATGTTGCCGACCGTCATCGCCTTGCTGGTGACCCCCGCGATCACGGCGCTGATTGGCCTGCCATTCTCTTTTTTCTCGGCGATGGGCCTTTTTCTGGTGGTCGGGGCAGGGGTCGACTATGCAATATTCCAGTGGGAACACCCAAGTGAAGCCGGAAAATGGACGCGCGTCGGTATCGTGCTCGCGGCGGTGATGACTTGCATTTCGGTCGGGCTTCTTGGCTTGAGTTCTGTTCTGCCCGTGAAAAGCCTCGGGGTGACGGTCTCGGTCGGAATATTTCTTTCGCTGGTCCTATCGCCGCTTGTCAGGAGATGGGACGATGGTCCGGGCCTTTGGAAGGAAAAGCGATGAAGCCTGATGTGGTCATTATCGGCGCCGGCCCCGCAGGGTCCGTCGCGGCGGCGATGCTCGCCAATGCCGGTCTTTCGGTCGAGGTTCTCGAGCGCGCGCATTTCCCCCGCTTTTCCATCGGCGAAAGCCTGCTTCCGCAGGCGATGGAATGGCTCGACGAAGCGGGTCTTTTGCAGGACGTCGTCGAGGCGGGCTTCCAGCACAAGAACGGCGCCGTCTTTAGATGCGGGGAGAAGGAATCTTCATTCGACTTCCGGGTGAAGACGGCGACAGGCTGGGGCACGACCTATCAGGTCAGGCGCGAAATACTGGACGACATTCTGGCGCGCGGCGCGGCAAGGGCCGGCGCGCGCGTTACCTTCGGTCAAACCGTCGTCGCCATGCGGCCGGACCCGGTGACGCCAAGCCTCACCGTGCGTGACGAAGCGGGCGTCGAGCGCGAAATCCACGCACGGTTTATTCTGGACGCGAGCGGCTTCGGACGGGTGCTCGCCCGTCTCCTCGATCTCGAAACGCCGGTGCCGGTTCCGCAGCGCATGTCGATCTTTACGCATGTCGCCGACCGGATCCCCGCCGACGCCTATGACCGCAACAAGATTCTCATTACGGTCAATCCCGGCAACCATGAGATCTGGTACTGGATGATCCCGCTTGCCGGGGGCATCACCTCGATGGGCGTGGTCGGACGCCCGGAGCATCTTGCGCCATACGGCAAAACACGCGAGGAGCAGCTCTATGCGCTGGTGGCCGAATCCGGATTGATGGCGGAACTACTTGGCGGCGCGCCGCGCATTCGAGATGTCGGCGAGATTGCAGGCTATGCCTGCAAGGTAAGCCGCCTCACCGGCCAGGGCTATGCGCTTCTGGGGAATGCCGGCGAGTTTCTCGACCCGGTCTTCTCGTCGGGAGTCACAATTGCGCTCAAATCGGCCTCGCTTGCCTCGAAGCTTGTCATTCGCCAGCTCGAGGGCGAGACGCCGGACTGGGATGCCGAGTTCGTCCGCCCGCTGAGCCGCGGCATCGAGACCTTCCGCGCCTACGTAAACGGCTGGTACGACGGTGCGTTGCAGACAATCGTCTTCAAGCAACCGGCCGAGCCGAACCAGATCAAGGCGATGATTACCTCTGTGCTTGCCGGCTATGCCTGGGACGAAGAGAATCCCTTCGTCCGCGAACCGGTGAAGTATCTCGGCATGGTCGGGGAATTGTGCAGATAATTTCCACATCGTTTGGTTGGGCGAGGAGCTTCGGCATTGCCACGCTCCTGTTTGTCGGTCTGGCCGCTTGCGCGACGGGGAGAGGTCCAGGCGCCGTTCCTCAGCCGCTTGCGCCCGGAGTCACGATGACCTTGCCCGATGCTCCGCCCTTCGGAGACGCGGCGAATGCCTTTCAACTCGTGCAGGCGCGCTATGGCGACCGTCGACTGAGTTTTCAGTCGATCATTCAGTCAGGGGCGCGGCAGTTCACCATCGTGATGACCGTGCCGTCCGGACCGCGCATAATGAGCATCGAATGGCATGCTGGCGCGGTGACGACCAGGAAGGAATCCATCGCGCCGTCCAATCTGTCGGCGAAGCGATTGCTCGCCGATCTCATGCTGGTCTATGCGCCGGAAGATGAGTTGCGCGCCGCCATTTCCGGTGGAAAGCTCGTGACCGTCGGAGACAGGGTGCGTCGGATTTTCAGGGACGGGCGAGAGCTTATCGAAGTCACGCGCCCCGCCGGCGACCCATGGAGTGGAGAGGCGACATTGACGAACTTTGCCTTCGACTATGCGCTCGACATTCAAAGCCGACGGCTGTCGCAATGAATTCGACCGGGACCGAAGACGCGCCGATCTACTTTGCGGCCATGAGCGCCGCGAATGCACTCGGACGCGACTGGGACGATGTCGCGTCGCGACTCTTCGCCGCCGATGGGGCCGGTCTCGAACGCCGCGCCGATCTCAACGACGGTCGCTCGGTGCCTGTCGGCAGCCTCGGATTTGAGCTCGCCGCGCTTCCCGCCGCGCTTGAGGACTGGGAAGGGCGCAACAACAGGCTCGTCTATCATTGTCTGGTGCCGCTTTTGCCGGAGATCGAGCGCGTCATCGCGCGCTTTGGCGCGAGCCGCATCGGCGTCGTCGTCGGGACGAGCACGTCGGGCATCGAGCGCAGCGAAGCGGCTCTGCGCGCGCGCGTCGAAACCGGCGCCTGGCCGGAGGGGTATCGTTTCGAGCGACAAGAGCTCGGCGATCCTTCGGCGTTCATCGCGGCGGTCATCGGCGCCAAAGGGCCTTACTACAGTATTTCGACGGCCTGCACGTCTGGGGCCAAGGCGCTGGCGAGCGCCGCCCGGCTGCTGCGGCTTGGCCTTTGCGGCGCTGTAATTGCGGGTGGAGTCGATACCTTGTGCGGCCTGACGCTCAACGGATTCTCGGTTCTGGAAGCCATGGCGGGCGAGCGATGCAATCCGTTCAGCGTCAATCGTGGCGGTATCAACATCGGCGAGGGTGGGGCGCTCTTTCTGCTGACCCGCGACGAGGCCGATATCAGGCTCGCCAGCTGGGGCGAAAGCGCCGACGCCCATCATCTGAGCGCTCCGGACCCGGAAGGCCACGGAGCCAGACTTGCCATCGAACAAGCGCTCCGCCGCGCCAATATCGAGCCTTCGGAAATTTCCTATCTCAATCTCCATGGCACAGCGACGCGGCTCAACGATGCGATGGAAGCCCGCGTGACGCACGACATTTTCGGACCTGAGCTCGCCTGTAGCTCAACCAAGGGATTGACGGGACACATGCTGGGAGCCGCGGGGTCGAACGAGGCGGCTTTCGTTGCCATGGCGCTTTCGCGCGGCGAGGTGCCGCCCCATGTCTGGGACGGTGAGGTCGACCCGGCGCTTGCGGCTCTCCGCCTTGTCGACAAGGTCGGCGAAACCGTTCAGCGCGGCTATATGATGAGCTGTTCCTACGCCTTCGGAGGAAACAACATCGCTTTGATATTGGCCCGCGACTGATGCCTGCACCCATTCCGCCCATAGAGGATTTGATCCGGCATCGCGGGCCGATGCTGTTGATCGACGGGCTTGTCGAGGCTTCCGGGACCCACGCTGTCGCCGAGGTGCTTGTTTCGGAGCGCTCGCGTTTCTACCGCGCGGGGTCGGGGGTACCGGCCTATGTGGGCCTCGAATATATGGCGCAGACAGTCGCGGCCTATGACGGGGCGCTTCGCGCCGTCAGTGGAGAGCCGCCGGCCATCGGCTTTCTTCTCGGCACGCGGCGCTATGCGGCGACGTTGAACTATTTTCCAGCAGGCAAGCTGCTGTCGATACGGGTTGAAATGGTATTCAGTGAGAACGGAATGGCGTCCTTCGATTGCCGCATCGGCATTGGCGGCGAGACCTGCGTCACGGCGACGCTCAGCGTCTATCGGCCGGAAGACGGCGGCGCCGCTATGATGGCGGGGGAAGCGCAATGACGGGCAAAAGCGAGATATCCGAGGCCGCGAAGCGCAGCATTCTCGTGACCGGCGCGAGCAAGGGCATAGGCCGGGCGATTGCTATCCGTGTCGCGCGGGCGGGCTTTCCCGTCACTGTTCACTACGGTCAGGACCGGGCGGGGGCGGAAGAAGCGGTTCGGCAGATCGAGCTTGAAGGAGGGTTTGCGCGTATGCTCGGCTTCGACGTCGCAAACCGCGACGAGGCGAAAGCCGCTCTTGCTGCCGACGTCGCGGCACACGGCGCCTATTGGGGTGTCGTGCTCAATGCGGGCATAGCACGCGACAATGCTTTTCCGGCCCTCTCGGGTGACGATTGGGACCGGGTGCTGACGACCAATCTCGACGGCTTCTTCAACGTCCTGCATCCCCTCTCTATGCCGATGATCCGGCGGAAGGACGGCGGGCGCGTCGTCGCCATTTCGTCTGTATCGGGCGTTATCGGCAACCGCGGCCAAGTCAACTACAGCGCCGCCAAGGCCGGCATCATCGGCGCGACGAAGGCGCTGGCCGTCGAACTTGCGACGCGCAATATAACCGTCAACTGCGTCGCCCCCGGCATCATCGAGACGGCCATGATCGACGGCGCGCCGATTGCCGAAATCCTGAAGATCATCCCCATGCAGAGGCTTGGACAGCCGGAAGAAGTGGCCGGGATAGTAGCTTTTCTCCTCTCGGATGAGGCAAGCTACATCACGCGACAGGTCATTTCGGTCAATGGGGGGATCAGCTGATGCGGCGGGTTGTCGTCACGGGCATGGCGGGCATAACGCCGCTCGGCACCGACTGGAGCGGCATCTCCGCGTCCATGGCGGCCGGTCGCACTGGCGTCAAATATATCGAAGCCTGGGACAAGCTTGGCGACCTGAAGACGCGCCTTGGCGCGCCGGCCGATTATTTCGATCATGCGAAGATTTTTCCGCGCAAGCAGATGCGCTCGATGGGCCGTGTCGCCGCGCTTGGCGTCAAGGCTGCGCAGGATGCGCTGACGCAGGCGGGTCTGATCGGCGATCCGGTGCTGACCTCGGGCCGCACCGGCGTTGCCTTCGGTTCCTCATACGGCTCGACCGAGCCGACGGTCGGCTTTGTTCGCTTCATGGAGACGGGGGAAGCCACGGGCCTCAGCGCCATGAGCTACATCAAGATGATGAGCCACACGGCCGTCATCAACATCGGAATCTTTTTCGGCTTGAAAGGCCGCGTCATCACGACGTCATCGGCCTGCACCTCCGGCTCGCAAGCCATCGGCTATTCCTATGAGGCGATCAAATACGGCCATGCCGATGTGATGATTGCCGGCGGCGCGGAAGAGCTTTGCCCGACTATGGCCATCGTCTTCGACACGCTGTTCGCGACGAGCTGTCGGAATGACGCGCCGCAAACCTCTCCCTCGCCATACGACCAGAACCGCGACGGACTCGTCATCGGCGAGGGCGCCGCGGCGCTTGTTCTTGAAGAACGCGAACATGCCATCGCGCGTGGCGCGACCATCTTTGCCGAAATCGCGGGCTTCGGCACCAATATGGACGGATCGCATGTGACCGATCCGCTTGCGGAAACCATGGCGGGCGCGCTCGATCTGTCGCTCGCCGATGCGGGCATTTCGGCTGACGCCATATCTTTCGTCAGCGGGCACGGAACGGCGACGATCCAGGGCGATGTGGCGGAGACGATAGCGACCGCTTCGGTGTTCGGAAGACAGGTGCCGATCCATTCGCTGAAAGGCTATTTCGGCCACACGCTTGGCGCTTGCGGCGCGATCGAAGCATGGCTCTCGATCGAGATGATGAGAGAGAAGCGCTTTGCACCCAACGTCAATCTGAAGCAGGTCGACGAGAAATGCGGATCGCTCGACTACATCACTGGCGCCTTTCGGGATATCGACGCTGAATACATCATGTCGAACAATTTCGCTTTCGGCGGCGTCAATACATCCCTGATCCTCAAGCGGGCGAACTAGAAAAGCAGCCGCTTGCGTTCCAGCAGCGCCTCGTCAGCTTGCCCGGTCTTCCGTGTCGACGGTCGCCTGCATCGCCTCCGGATACCGTGCGCCGGTAACGGTGCGCTCGTTCACCAGCTTTTCCACCCTTGCCATGATTTCCGGAGACAGGCGGATAGCCGCCGCACCCGCATTTTCCACCATATGCTCCGGCTTCGATGTGCCGGGGATCGGAACGATGATCGGATCCTTGTGCAGCAGCCATGCAAGGCAGAGCTGCGCGGGCGTGCAGCCTGCCTCACGGGCAAGATCGGTGAAGGCCTCCAGCAGCTTCAGATTGGCTGCCAGCGCCTCGCTCTGAAAGCGCGGCATCGCCTTGCGGAAATCGCCCGGACCGAATTTCGCCGGATCGCTTGCGCCGCCGGCAAGAAAGCCGCGCGCGACGGGGCTGAAGGCGACGAAGGCGATGCCAAGCTCGCGGCAGGCGTCGAGCACGGCGATTTCCGGATTGCGCGTCCATGGCGAATACTCCGTTTGCAGAGCGGCAATGGGATGAACCGCATGAGCCCTGCGCAGCGCCGCGGCGCCGACTTCGGAAAGCCCGATGCTGTGAATCTTGCCGGCCTTCACAAGCTCCGCCAGCGCGCCGACGCTTTCCTCGATGGCGACGCGCTTGTCCCAGCGGTGCAGATAGTAGAGATCGATAACTTCGACGCCGAGCCGCGCGAGGCTTTCGTCGCAGGTCTGCTTCAATCGCTCCGGCGTTCCGTTGAGGTCGCGCTCCTCGCCGCGCGTCATGCCGCATTTGGAAGCGAGCACGATCTTGTCGCGATGCGGCTTCAGAACCTCGCCAACCAGCCGTTCATTGTGGCCGAGACCGTAGACGGCGGCGGTGTCGAAGAAGGTGTAGCCCGCATCGATAGCGCCGAGCAGAACGCGTTCCGCCTGATCGCGGGCCGGCGGCGGACCATAGGCATGGGAGAGGCTCATGCAACCGAGGCCGATGGCCGAAACCTCGAAGGGGCCGACGCGACGCGCTTCCATCAACAGATGCTCCCGATGAATGACCAATTCGCCCCGCGCACCTTAGCAGCGAGGCTCCGGAGATTGTGGCGTTTGCGCCGTGATACGGGAAGAGAGTGGCTGGGGGACTAGGAAACGCCCCGAGTCGCTTTACCGCGTTGAAATCGCACATCAAATCAGCCGACGAGAGCGATTGTGGGAGCATTGTGGGAGCACGTCAATCGTAGTCGCTCGATACCGTTGCGTCCGCCATCACGTCGCCCCTAGAACATTCTGACAACGGCAAGATGTTGCCCGTTCTCGGTAAAACTTTGCCGGGAGAAAGGGGAGCGAATTACAGGGCGCGCACCGACGACTGAAGGTGGCAAATAGGTCAGACTGGGGCTGTTGCTGCGTTGGCTCTGAAAATGAATGAGTCGCGTGTTGAGGGATTGGACTTGTCACACATGAAGCCGAAATTTCTCGCGGAGTAGAAATGTTGAAAATCGTCTACTTTGTCACGGGGCTAGTACTCCCGATACGGACCACGAGTCGCCTCTATCTAGCGGATAGATTATCTCAACATGGTGTCAAAACACGGCGCATTCCCAAAGCCTGCCTCCAAGAACTGGCGGATGATGCTGTGGCGTCAGTCAAGCGCATAGCGGCAATTTCACATCGGGGGTGGCGAGAAATCGTCACGGACCATCTCGACGGACATGCGGTCAACGTTGCTAATATCATCGACGGAACGCTTCGTGACGATCTGACAATGCACGAATACAATGAGCTCATCAGAGAAACCCTCAGGCGGCATGGCGTTCCATTCTTGTCTGCATGAGCTCTCCTGAGATGAGGTCAAATGCCCGACAATCTCATTCCCATTTCCGACGCTCAGGCCGAGCTAGGTACTGAGATAGTCAAAGCCTTGCGGGGCCTCGGGGGTTACTTCAAGGACATCGCCGGGTCCATGCCGGAAGACCTAATAGGCTTCTTCGGCGCAGATGCGCTTCACGCTTACAGGACGCGACGACAAATTGAACGGGCGGAAAATCTCACCGAAGTGGTGAAGAAGGTCCACACGCGGCTAACCGCTCGCGGCGTCGAAAGTTCCAAACCGATACCGCTGGCGATAGGTGGTCCGATATTGGAAGCGGCAGCCGACGAAGGCCGAGCCGAGCTTCAAGATTTGTGGGCTAGATTGTTGGCGACAGCTATGGACCCGGGGAGGTCCGATACTATGCGGATGGAGTTTATTGAGACCGTAAAGCAAATGAACCCGATAGACGCTGCCGTGCTGGAAAAGCTGGGCGGCGCAAACTATTCCCCCAATGCGAGAGACTTCATCGCTAGTCAGCTAAAATGCTCAAGCGATAGGATAGAGGTTTCAATCTCACATCTGACGGGGCTTGGTTGCGCCGCTGCGCACCTAAGCACGCCGGAGAACGCATATCCAACTGCATATGGCCGTGAATTAAAGCGGGCGTTACAGGATTGAGGTTCACAAAATAGAAGCTACATTGTTGCACACCTCTAATGCTTAGTTAGCCGACAGCCTCATGCCTGCCTCTGCTCCGATAGGTTGGAAATCAAGCTGGCCCGGTGTTGTTTTCTGAATGAGCTTCAGGAATGCAACGTCGTCCAGTGCAACTTCGGTGTGCTCGACTACGATCAGCCGGGATTTTCGTCCGGTCGCTCCCAGCCATCTCAGTATGCAGTGGTTCACGTGGGGATCGCGAAACGAGTAGCCCACGACAATCAATTCATCGGTTTGAACGAGGAGTGCCTTGAACTTGATCAAGAGATCAAGGAATGGGCCTTCAGCGGTTAGTTTGTTTCGCCCACCGAATATGACCGCCATTTGGTTGCCGATGGTTTCAGAAGGAAAAACTAGGGGAGTGCCATCGAGACTGGCTTTCATTACGTCATCGCCCACTTCCGTGACTATCCGATCTTCAAATCCGGCAGGAAGGTCGGATTTTGGTTTGGCCCACAACCATCGCACAGAGCCGTGTAGTTTGATTAGGTCAATCCCCGGTTCGTTTTGAGGGGCCGCGAAGCTCGCGTTGTTTACCCAATCAGCGATGCCGGTTGAGCAAGGAATACCGAGCGCCTGTGCACGCAGTTCGATGCTGTTGTCGTAGTTTAGAGTTGCGATGTGAACTGGTCGGCTTCTTCCGAGTTCGAGCAAAGAGTCCAGATAGGCAAGCGGCAGTGGATCATTCAACAATGTTATCCGAGCCAGCTCGCCTGTGAGGAACGCTTTGAGAGTCCGGAAAAGTGAACCGTCAGGGCGGCGTTGGAGGCGCGACGAAAGGTCAAGGAGGGCTCCGGCAAGTGCATTGCTAAATGTGCTTCTTATGTCCGACTCGTTTGAGTGCTGCGATCTTTGGGCGACACGTGGACCGCTGGGAAAGTGCAACCGGCCACCCGCTCTGCGCCCAATACTCTCAGCTTCAAACGAACTCAGGCGGGTGGCTTCAAGAGCCTCAATGATTGGGTGCCACGCAGCGACAAATGGAGCGAGTTCCAAAGAAAACCTGTCGCCCAACATCTCGGCCGCATTCAAAATGCTTTCGATATTTACAGCTTCGCCGTGGAAGGAGTCTACTACACCACTCTGCATACGAAGCGCGCCTTCGATTGCTCTGATGGTTTTCCCCAACTCGCTTCGTCGGTTCGCGTCGCACCGCCTTATCATTTCCAGAGTCATCTCACCGGCGAGCGGAACTCCGGCTGGCTTCGAAGCCCCAGCGCCTAGCAGGAAAAGAGGATTGCGCTTGTTCATGGCAATGCTCTGATTAGCGCGGCGTGTCGGGTGGCGGAAGCAAATCGCAAAAGCTATTTCCGTCATCCCTCAGATGAAAAAACTTCTCACCGTCACGCGCCAACGCACGCGCCGTTTGAGCGACCTCGCTTGCTGACCAATTCGGATGTTCGGTCGCCATGACGAGATAGGCACCATTGTCTTCGTTGATCGAAACATACATCTGACACTGCTTCTGATCGCGGTCGAGGATCGCTTCGTGCCGGTAGATCAGCGTTGAAACAATCAAGGCGATGGCAACGAGGGTGGACGGCCCCAAGTGACTTTGCATGTGCGCGCGGATTGCGCGTCCGATCCGGAACGACGCTGGTTGGATTGGAACAGTCGCTTGATTGGTCACTTAAAGGCCCCCGCTGGTGATCATGAAAATTGAGTCTAGCACCGCAGATGACTCCCCCCGCAAGCCCTTCTGAAAAAACGCCTCCCGCACAACCGAAGATACCTGTAGGGGCATGTTCAGTTGACGGAAGGCGCTCACTAGCTATTGATGTGCGTTCTGAAGGTGCGCACGAAGGTAACCTCTGTTAGTTTGTTTCGGCGTCGGGCATCTGAAACTAATTAGCCATTCCCTATAGAATTCTTTCTTATAGGGATGGGCTACTTAGGTGACCTCGTGAAATTGTCTCACGAGACTCCGTCCGCTGTGCTGCCAAGCGCACATCTGGGTCACCTTACGGATAGCGTCTACGTACACAGCCGGACTTACGCTCAACTTCATCGACTTGCGCAGAGCGGTTGTCGAGATTGAATTTTGGTCATTGGAAAGAGTTCCCAGGAACTCGACAACTTTGGTCGCCGTTGTCGCAGCCAGACCACTGGGGTGTGATTTAACTTCAAGCAGCGGAGACCATTCACACCACTTGGCTTTTGGCATGACCTTTTCCAAGGCGCCCCTGATCGCCGGATAGCGATGGACAATGTATGCAGTCATGGGCTTGGCCTTCCCGGCCTGCATGACACGGCAACTGCCGCGAGAGAGAGCTTGGTAGATCATATGAGTGACTTCCGATGATCCAAGCTCCCTCAACACATTCGTCAGTATCGGCTTTTGAAGGTCGTCTGACTGGCCGATGAAGCTGGCAGTTAGGTCGATGGGGGACCGCTGAAGGACGCCAGCGAGGATCACCGTTGAGCAGTGCGCGTAGTTGTTGAGGTTCGTTTCCATTCCCCATGTCACGATGTTGACGCGGCTCTTTCCGTCAGCAAGCTTCGCTCTGACATCAATTCCGGCTCGTTCGAGAGCGCTGGTGAGAATGCCCTTGAAGTTCACCCTGTCGCCCGGACGCTTCTTGTAGGTGAAGATCAGGATGGCTTCGGCGGGCGGGATCGATTTGACAACCTCCGCAATCTCCTTCGTCATTCGCTGATTGGGTTGGGGCTTCAGAAAATCTTCCCCCAGCGTCGCTCTGCCACCGCCAGTGAACATCTGATTGATGTTGACGTTCTCAAATGACTTGAGGTGCGAGAAGGGAACGCCAATGCGTTTGACGACATCCAAGCTCGTCTCCGCATCGCGGATCGTGGCGTCAAGGTGGATGAGGGACCGGATTGGGTAAGAGGCATCGAGAACGAGAATATTCCCAAGTTCCCTCGGCACACTGATGTCGTATTGCACTACGCCACCTTGTGCCGTAGAGACGACACGCAAGGGTGATCGATGCAGAGATAGGAGCTTCACGGCGGGCTCCATGACATTGCTGGTCGGCAGAAGGCAGACGTATTTCAGTTCGGTCTCATGGTCGAGGACCGGCAGCGAGATAACACCACCTAAAGTCCCACTCTGCTGTTGCCAGTCCAACTCCGTTTGGATTATGCCAATTGCGTTCGTTAGGTACGAGATGACCTCGGCATACTTCTCTGTGTCGCCGCTTACTTCACGGAACCATCCAAGCGCACCGCGTAACAGGGTGATATTAATTCCGGTGCTGTCGGAGATGATTAGGCTTTCGTCGTACAGCATGAGGTCGCGGGGTCTGCCCCTATAGCTGGCGAAGCGATTGAGCCCTGCGTCTCCCCGCACCTTGTTGTGCGTCACTAAAACGATGGGGCGGTCTTCGTCCGACAATGTTGCCGGGATCGAAGCGAAGCCCTCCGGTATCTCCATTCCCGGCTGCCACTCATCCATGCCCTTGTAGCTGTGAATGAGACTGATCAATTCTGCCGGAACGCCCGCTCTGATCAGTTCGCGTTGAACGTCGCATAGAGCTTCAACCTTGCTTGCCGCTATCGAGATGGAAAGATGATGGCGTGGGCTCCCGGGTCGATAGAGCGTTGACACCCAAGAGGTGACGGCGGACGTTTTGCCGAACCCGGTTGGCAGACCGAACGCATATCGGCCTTCGATCTTTCCTTGCGCCATTTCCGTCATCGACCCAACAAGTGCCAAGAGAACATCTTTATGGTTCTGGTCGAGGTCGTTGCCGTGGCGCGTTAGAGTGGCGATTAGCTTCTGATGTGCGGGGACGGTCAGATTGTGGTGGCTAATACCCTTGTGGATGTCGTCGGCATCGACATTCCAGACTTGTGTTGGTACTGCCACGCGAAGGCGCAGGCGATGTGTTTGAGGCATGACGGGTCGTGAGCCACACTTTCGCGCGGCCTCCTAGGAAAATGAAGTGAGTTTGATGTCGGGGTGCGAGGCGTAGTCCTAGACGCTCGCGATACCTCTGGCCGCCGCCATGACATCCACCTTCAAGCGCAACCCAGCCGTCTCGGCATCGGTGCCTTTTGGGAGGTTCTGAAGATGGCGAGTGAGATAGCGTAGGGCAGTGCGGACGATGATCGGAATGGAAGCGTCGATGCCTGTCAGCGTTTTGATGTTGTCAACTGACGCATGCGCGGCGTCTAGCGAAGCGCGATCCAACGCAATGTCGAATGGTACGGCGTCGCGGCTACGCCCGATGTAGGTTTTCTTGGTCAAGATGGTTGCCTATTGATTTCGCTGGGAAGCGATAGGTGCATTTCGAAAAATAAAGAAGGCCTCGTTACAAACGTACGAGGGCGACTTCATTCAATTGGGGAGGGGAATTGTCTGGGACGCGGAAACGCGCGCCCCGTTCAATAAGTAGGGGGTAATTGCTTAGGAGGCGGAAACTCCCCCGTTCAATTTGTGGGGGTTAATTGCTCAACCGTTGAGGTCGCTCCCTCGCTCAATTAGTGTGGGGTAATTGGTCTTTAGGCAGACACTACCCCCGTTCAATCAGTAGGACTTGATTGATAACCGTGAGAGGCGTCGTCCTCTTCGTCAGCCGGGAAAACTGAAGTGACTTTGTAGGTGACGCGCTAGAATGGAATATCGTCCAGTTAGTGCAGGGTAATTGCGGAAGCCGCACTTCATTGCGATCTGGCAGCGGGCAAAAGGCAAAATGCGGTAGGTTCCCCTCAGGGATAGTGCAACCTAATTGCTCACCCGGCCCTAGCAATGTCGCGGAGTCTCTTCAGACTGATAACCCGCTGACCATTCTTGCCGATCTTGCCAGCTTGCGCCCATGCCGGTGCGCCGGGACCGTCGTAAACAATCTCAGCTTCCTCAGGCGAGGCGACACGCAGGACCACCAAGCGCACACATTCGGCATACATGGCAATGCTCGTTCCCGCCGTCATCTTGATTTGGACATCGCCGTTGGCGTCATAGGCATCGTGCCCGGCCTGAGACATCGGATAGAGCGTGAGGCCCAACGCTTCAGCGGCGACCACTTCTCCAATTGAACCGACAAGGTGGCCGTCCGGCGTGAACTTGCGACCTGGGTATGCCTTCTCAAGCTCGGCAACGGCGCGATAGATCATGGCGACGGGCAACGGCAGAGGGATTTTCTTCGTCATGCCGGAGTGCCACTCAGGATGCGATAGACGTGAGCCTTGGAAAGCTTGTACTCGGCCATGAGGTCTTTGATAAGCACTCCCTCGGCACGCTTCCGCCTGATCTCTGCTTTGCCTGCGTCTTCGATTTTGCGTGGTGGCCCGAACTGCTTTTTGTCGGCCTTCGCCTTTGCGATGCCATCCATCTGCCTCTCTTTGCGGATGTCGGTCTCAAACTCCGCGATCAACGCGAGGATGCCCATGATGAGTTTGCCGGTGCGCGAGGTGGTGTCGATTGTCGGATCATCCACCACACGAAATCCGACGCCCTTGCTCTTCAAAGTCTCGATGGTTCGATAGAGGTCAGTGGTGGAGCGCGCGAGGCGGTCGAGCTTTGTCACCAAGAGGGTGTCGCCGTCCCGAACATAGTCGAGACAGTTCGCCAACTCCGGGCGCTTGCCGTCGAGGCCACTCCGCTTCTCGCTGAAGACCTTCTCGCATCCTGCCCTCGCTAGTTGTTCAAGCTGAACGTCGAGGCTCTGCCCTGTCGTCGAGACGCGGGCGTATCCGACCACGGCCATGTGTGTCTCCTATGTCCTAAGCTATGCGAGAACATAGATATGAGACATGAAATGAGACACGTCAAGAGGAATGTCACTCAAGGTATAGAATAAGAGACATAACGTAGTCCAAGCCCTTGACTCGCTGGGGCGTTTCGGCTTCGAGAGCTAGGATGGCAGCTCTAGGACCGCAAAGACTCCCCACGGGGCTCCTGTGGGACTCCTAGGGGCATTCTAGGGGGCAGGGAGGGCGGTCATACCTGACTTGGAAGGGCCGGACTGGCGTTGGCCAGCCAATCATGTAGCCTGAACATAATAGGAACAACCGGCAATCGACCTTTCCCCATGATGCAGCGAGCGAACCTGATCCGGGACCAACGCCACCGAGCTGAGCAGACGATGCCCGTTCGGCTGACCATTGGCATCCCTAAGGGCGGCCTCGGGCACGCATTGAACGACATGGCGCGGTGGCTTGAGGCGACACTTGGGAAAGACGGCTTTGCGTGGGTGCCGTCTGGTCAGCGAGGGATGGACGCAACCCACCTCTACCTTCCCGATCTGGCGACGGCCCAAGCCTTCGCTGACAGGTGGCCTGTTGTGGGGATTGAAGTGAGACAGCCGGTGGCGACTAAGGACATTCCTTCGCGCGCCTAGGCGGTTGCGAGCGGGTGCTGTTCTGTGCGTGCGGGCGCGACCCGGTACGGGGGACAATAGACGGAGACCACCCCACGATAGGCCGCACGTAAATTTGTGATAAAATATTTCTGTACTCAGATTAAATGGAGCAGAAATTCGTCGACTATTTGGGGTCAGGAATGAACGAGCGTGCCGTGAATTTTTTAGCATCAGTGATTACGATTGCTAACGCTGCTTATGCAATATTAGCTATTGGCAATTTCAGATATTTGTCCGTTCCTGATTACGTAGAACTATCTGCCACGTCAGGCTTTTTCCTCTTCTTCATAGCTCAGTCCCTTTGCTCGATATTCGTAAGTCATGCCGTGGTTTGGTATGCGGGACAACGGGGACAAGTTTTGACTGCGAGCTTATTTCTCGGCTTGTTGAACGTAGCGATCACCGTTTTCGACTATCAGTTTCTTTTTCATGTGAAATCACTTGGCAATTTCCATGCTGCGGTCGGCTTTGCCATTTGTGCTGCTCTCGCGCTTCTAATTGATCTGTTGGTAATGAAGGAGTTGGTAGTGACGCAATTTTCGTGGGCGGCTAAGTTCGACTTCGCGGAAGACGAATATAATCAGTACATGGGCATCCAAACCATTCTCTATTTGGCCTCTTATATCTACTTTGTGTTCGTTGCCGGGGGCTTCTAACGTAAGGACTCGGGGGTAGTCGGTTTGTGACTTGTAGAATTTCTCAGTTCATACTCTTTGTTAAAGCGTTCAAAATTCTCAATCAAATTTATTCCTTCGCCGAGGGCCACCTCTCCCAGTGCAATTGTCTTCTTGAGGTCGGCCGCTGAGGGGCGATCCTTGTACAGATTTTTCAGCAGCTTCGCGGCAGCAACCGAGCCAAACACAGCATCGTCGCCGTCAGGTATTAGGGGTCTGTGACAAGCGATATTGCGCTGAGCATTTATCTTTTCTACCTTTTCTAGGTATTTGATGAGCGGCGTCTTCCACGCTACATGACCGATATGCTTGGCACGCTCTTTGAGGATTTCGATTTTGCGCACGGGATCAAGTGTAGCGACCACTGGTTCTAGTAAGGGTGCCCCACCCAAATTCAACACCTGAATTAGGACATGGTTGCATTGGTGGTCTAGCGCCGTAGCGAGCAAGATTAGCTCTCCAACAACGGCATAAGCCTCCTTGAATGCGATTTTCTCTTTGCCGGATGACATCTGATGTTATTCCCTTCTAGGCGGCGCAGACTGTCGAGCTAGCTAAGACTCCAATGCAAACGGCTTTATACATTCCGCCCCTTGGTTCGCTACCTTGTTGACGTAGCTGCTTACCTCAGTAGCCTTAATCCAATCGTCAGGGCACGGTACAAGCAACTCCTGTCCCTTGTTAGCTGACAGCCAAGCGCCAAAATCCTCCTTCCCCAAGACCACCGGCATCCGGTCGTGTATCTCCCCCATGACCTTGTTGGCGTCGGTTGTGACGATAGAGCAAGAGTGCAGGGCCTTTCCGTCGCGCGTGCAGGTGTCCCATATCCCCGCCACTGACATGGGTTCGCCTGAGGTCATCGTCACGTAAAAGGGCCGCTTCACTTTCCCCTCAGTTTTCCACTCAAAGAACCCGCTCATGGGACGATGCAGCGCCGCGATTTGAACGCAGAGCGAAACATTGGCTTCGTTGCTACTGTGTCCGAACGGGCATTGAAGGTGGCGGGAAAGCGTTTCAGCGCGACCGTAGGTCCGATAGACTCATTCCTTTAGATCGTCGCGAGGTTCAAAGTCAGCACCCTTGAGCAATTTATTCATCTTATCTCGGTTGACCTCGGCGCTAGGCTCTCGGCCTTCCTCAAGCGCAGTAAGATTCGCCAGAGTAATCTCCGACATATATGGAAAAACGGCCTGAATTAGCTCTTTAACATCAAATCCCCCAGCCACGTCGCTAGTCATTGGCTTCTCCATGCCCTCAGGCCAATTCTGATAGTAGGTAACGAATGCTTCGCTCGGTTTGGCAAGGTACGACACGATGCTATTCGGGCTCACCCCGCTAAGTTCGACGCTATTCGCCTTCCTGCACAGGCGCCCCAACATCGCTGCAACATCCTTTCCCACAGTCGGTTTAAATCGTCGTGTGCGGATGATGGCGTGAATGTCATTTATATCTTTCCGAGTGATCGACACTCGACCGCTGCTTTCCGCCAGATCAATCAGGCAGTGCTTTGGCAGCGGAATGGGCGTCATTTCGATCTTAAAACCAAAACCAACAACATAGCGGACTATGTAAATCCGTGGCTCAGTTCCGACATAGGCGGCAATCGAAAACCAGTGCGAGATTCTTTCTCGCCTACATATCGGCGCAAGGCTCTTATTGGCTTTTTCCCAGAGAAGATGAACGTGCTGGTCTATCGTGCGCCGTTGGCCGCGCAGAACACGCCGCACCCAATCGGAAATTTCAAGGTTCTCCACCTTGCCAATGCCTGAATAGGCGATAAGTGCCCTCCCGTCTTCCGCTTCAAGGCGCACCGTCTTCATCGACACGTCTGAAACCACATTGCCTCCGGCTGTAAGACGATGATCGCTCAGTTGCCAAATGCCCCATCGCGATACAACGGAAATGATTAGCGTCATTGGACCTCCGGTAGACTGGCAATTTCAAGCAGTCTTTAATTGAAGCTTCTTCCCAAAAGAAACCTCCGGCCACTCGATTTTACAAATGGCGCCGTACAGAGCACTCAGCGGTATCTCGCCGTCCGCCTTATATTTCCTTCGGCTGATCCCGCCGCCCGCATGACCGGTGAGTTCGTCAATCAAATACTCTTCAACAGACATGGAAAAGAGCTTCGTGGTCACGCTGTGCCGAAGCGAGTGGTAGTCCAAACCACGTTCGTAGATGCCCACGTCCTGCCTGTAGCGAGAAAACCATTTGCTGAAATAGAAGCCGAGCTTTTTGTCAGGTCCGCCCGGCTCCAATTGAGGGAATATTCGCTGTGTCGGCATAGGCGCGACCGCCTCGACATATTCCAAGAAGCCAAGTGACTTCACCGTCGGATGAATGGGAACGCGCCGTATCGACTGCTCGTTCTTCAACTGCTTCATCTCTTCATCGTTGATGTCGAAGTACCAGATGTCATGATCGAAGCGAATGTCACTCCGAAGAAGCTGCGCGAATTCTTCCAAGCGGTTCCCGTGATAGAGCCCGAGAATAGGAAGCCAGTATTTCTCATCCTTGACGACTTCGGAGCCCGGTTTTGTTCGCCGCGCCGCAGAAAGACACCCTGCCCATACAGGTGACGCAAATAGCTTTGTGAGCTTCTCGCCCTTCCATCCGGTACGTTCAGATAGTGAGCGTCCCTTGGACGGAAACTCGAAACCGTGCGCTGGATTGTCTCCGACGTAGGCACCGCGACGTTTCAGGTATGAGAACAATCGGCCTAGTGCAGAGAAATGACGCTTCATCGTCTTCATAGTCAGGCGCTCAACGTCAAGATCGCATGTGGCTTCGACTATCGCTTGAAGCGGCATGTCATGCCATTCAGCCTTCCGTGAATACATCGATGGAAGCCCGCGAAGCGTGTCGTAGAAGATAGCCAAGTCCGTCCGCCGGTAAGCCTGAACCGGCCGATCACCACATACCTGCTGGAACATGCGATAGGTGGTGGAGTTCTGAGCAAGAGTTTGGCCTTTCCAGCCTTGGTCCTTCGTCATCAGGTCAAGGAAGTTCGGGAGGACTTCGGACAGCGGTGGTCCACTAAAGACGACAGCTTCCGCGACCTGCACAGCCACTTGTGGAGCGGAGGTGGTCGCCCGCACGCTTCCCTCACTCGCGGCAACACCACCCGTCACGCGGCGCTTCTGATCTTCGGCTACGTCATAGAAGGCGGTCGGCGTATTGACGCAAGCGCGGCGACGTGGCGTTTAAGACCAGCCTATGTCGCTCAGCCTTGCCGGTTACGACACACTTGCTCAAGCAAGCCGCGATCCATGACGAGCTTCAACGATTTAGATTTTGCTTTAGGCGTGGCGAGACGTAGGCGTCTTGCGGGCGGTGCTGGGGCCTTGATGATGCTCGCTGTGGGTGTACCTGAGGCCAACTGAAGTGAGAGCATTTCATCCCAGAGCACTTCTTCTTTCGCCAACCGGATCGAGCGGGCAATCAGCCTCTTGTGCTTCTCGGGGGTAGCAGGTTTAAGCCGCTTCCATTTCTTGGACATGGTTCGTCTTTCGCATCCTCAATCTTTGATGTTTCGGGATGAGTTTGGGTTTTAGAAGTTCGCAAATCTGGTAGGCGCTTCGTGATAGATGCACGAGGATGATGCGTCCTACTTCGCTCTTTATGCGATATGAGAGGAAGCGGCGGTTGTGCCTATCGCTCTTGCGTCGAACCAAATTCACGACTGCAAAACGGTGATCGTCGGTCGCTTGCTCGATATGTGACCAACCCGAGTCAACAAATAGATTGACGATCAGAACATCCCTTAGAAGGTCACGCCCCTTGATCGACGCCAGCTTCCATTCGTAGACCTCGCGGGCGACACGAGTTTGGAGCGTTGGCTTTTCACGGTGTTTCTCGCGGATAGCGTGATAGCTCTGTTCATTCATCCAATTGTCGATGGACATGCACAGTTCCATGATCGCCGGATGCTGTGCATTCAATTCCAGAAAGCGGTCAACGATAAGAGCGGTACGTTTGTACTGGGGGCTATGCGCGCCAATCTTCCGACCACGCGGGCTGCCGTACCTCAGAACCCTGTTTCTGTGAGTGCGACACAGCGGGGAAAATGAACTCTTGTCCGACAGGTTGGGGCAGCCATCTATCTCGCAGGGTGCACCTTGCTTGATCCGAATGCGTTCTTTGGGATGGTCGAAATGGGTTGTACGGTTTCTAGGTTTCGCCAACGCTGGAAGCCTCGACTCTTAGTCTGTTCAAATACTTGTTCCTGTTTCTCGGAAGCCTTGCACCGGGGTTTCGCGGGTCCGTTAAAGTAGCTTTTAATAAGTACCGTACTCTGACAATGTGACGAAAGCGCAGATGACAGGGAGAGCGCATTTCAATGAGAATACTCAGAGCGATGACCTTGATGGGTCTAGTTTTCTTCTTACTTGGTTTGGTGACCTTACGCCCGGCAAGCGCCGACACAATGTCAGATCACGGTCCAGATGAATGGGAAGACCCTATCTGCCGTGGCTTGATACATGACTACTTTTTGGACAATTACCAAGCCAGCGACAATGCGCAGTACTACTCCGATGGTACGCGGAAGCTCGATGAAAGTATTTCGATCATGCAAACGATGGAAGCATACCGAACGCATTACGCTGGAGACCATCCTACGGAACCTGTCGTGCCGATAAATCAGTTTAGGGCGGAGCTTGGCAGAACGCTTTTGACAATGGTCAAGCAGCGAAATGCAGACCCGGATTATATTCGGTCTGTCGCGTCTTACCGTCGTCTTGTGGAAGACAATAAAGGGCGATGAAGGCCGCTGGTGCGGTGAGACCAAAGCCCATGAGCCATATTGAAGTGGCTTTTTCGGTACGCCATATGGGGAGCTTGAATCCGAACCGTCGAGGGAGTTGGTGTTGATGGTGTTACCCACGTCGCCAGTTCCCGGTCCCTTCAGGTGTCCTTCCAGGCTATCTTGAAGCGTCCCTTGCGGTGATAGCCACCATCAACATCCATCCACCTTCCCCTTTGAGGTTCTGTTGTCGTTGCCTCATGGGAACGATGAAGTCACTTCAGAGGGGGGAGATTATGTAGAAGAGGCTCTTATACGTAACTTCCCCCCTGTTGCCGTTCTTGGCGTTGGGACGGAAGAGATGGACATGAAGGCCGAGAACCTTTCTCCCTGACCCCATTCAACAACACCCAACTCCGCGATAGCGGATATGAAGTGTTCGTGCCGTCTCACGTCTTTGTTGAAATCGCGAGGTGACATTCCTATCACTCGCGCTGCCGTGCTGAAGGGTAGGGTGTCGTATGGCGAAGCCCACCTAACCCAGCCTTCAAGAAATTCAACAGCGTCTTTCACGTGTCCCTTCAGTTCCCTTTCGACGGGCAGCCATATGCCTGCCACCGACATAGGCTGGCCTGAGGTCATCGTCACATAGAAGGGCCGCTTCACCTTCACCTCGGTGCGCCACTCAAAGAACCCGCTCATGGGCACGATGCACCGCCGCGATTTGAACGCAGAGCGAAACATGGGCTTCGTCGCTACGGTGTCCGAACGGGCATTGAAGGTGGCGGGGAGGCGGTTCTCTTCCTTCCACCATGTCGGGATCAATCCCCAGCGCATTTGAGAGACAACGCGGGAGTTGCCGTCGAGGTGGACAGTTAGGACCGATGTAGTGGGCGCGATGTTGTACCGAGGCTCAAGATTGAGGGGCGTCCCAGAGAGGCCATAGAGGTCCACCAGTTCGCGCCATGAATAGAATTGGGTGAAGCGTCCGCACACGAGCTTGCTGCCTACACGGTGCTATCAAATCTGACCTATATGACTATCTTGCCGATCAGCGCGAGCAACGATGCGAAAGCCGCGTTCTTCACCACTTTACCAGCGAACTGCAAGAACTGGAGCCGGTTAATTAGCGGTTCGAGCTCAATCATCTTACGCGCTCGAAACCCGGCTAGGTCGTTGCGTTCATTCGCGCTTGGCTCACTCCAGACGCTACTGCATTTCTCAAATATATCCATGAAGTCGTCCACGAGCGGGCGGTCGATTCCTCTGAACGAATATGTAATCGTCGTGGGGGTCGAAGAGAGAGGGTCGTTGAAAAAGACAATGCACGGCATCAGCGAACGACTTATTCCATAGTGCTTGAGCGCCTTGGCATTTGTTTTGTCGGTTTGGCCTGCAACAAAGCCCGGCAATGAAGTGATCATGTGTATCGTGCCCGCAGAACCTCCCCCGGTTTGCAGATTGTGCGGACTAGGTTTGGAGACAGGTGCGCTTTGTTCGGGGTGGTCGGCTACGAGAATAAGTACATTGTCGGAGAAGCTGTCGAGTGCGTCCCACTGTTGCATAATCATTTTTCGAAATTCGGTATGAGCGGTGGTGTACAAAAGACACGTCAAAAATCCGTTGTAGCCGCTCACCACGTCTGCGCTTACATCTTCAATACGATTGATTGTGTGCACGTTCTCTCCGCTTCTACGTGTTCAGCAGGGTGGTGTCGGGGACTTGGTTTGGACGAGGCAAGATAAGCGGCCAACGCAGTAACCAATACGATGATCTTGAGACTGAGATGTACCAACCGGCGAACGCGTTCAGGAGCCACGCGGATGCGATCCGTTTCCGGCGGCGGGCTTTTCGCCCCTTGCGATTTGAAATCGTCATGGGACGAACGATACGGATTAACTCACCCTACGGGCGTGCTGGCAAGCCCACCTGTCTTCGTAAAGTGCGCGGTCCGCAGGAGTAGTTCGTGCTGTGCATTTCATTCCATCGCTGCCACGGAGATATTTTTGCAGCCAATTCGCTTCCAGCCATTCGCAGTCACCTTGAAGGGCAGCGACCTGTACTAAAGCTGTGTACTAAACTCACTTCATCACTTGAGTTAAGTGATTGATTTAATGAGGTAAAATTAAATTGGCTGGGGGACTAGGATTCGAACCTAGATAGGCAGAGTCAGAGTCTGCAGTCCTACCATTAGACGATCCCCCAAAGCGCCGGTCTCGGGCTTCGCGGTTCGGGCGCGGGGCCCGGAAGCGAAGCGGTGCGCGGGCTCTGGTCCGCGCGGGCCGAAACCTAGTCATGGTCGACGCTGCCGTCAACCATATGTAACGGCTTGCTCTTTGGTTCCCGCTTCCGGGGCGGGGCGGCGTCCCAAAGAGGGCCCCAAGCCGCGCCTTTACCCTAGGGCCCGACCTGTTAAACTCCCCTCAACTGAACAGATAAGGAGCCCGGTCGGAAGCGCTGTCCCTGATAAGGGTCTCGTGCGGCTTCCCGGGTCTTGGTCGACCGTGCACCCAGAAGGTGACAGGGGCGCGGAGGGGTCGGAACCCCCCGTGTCCGTGGCCGGTCGTGAGGCGAGGGAGCCGGCGCGCAATGGAAACGCGTCGGAGGACGTCTCACCGACTGCCGAAGCAACTTCCGCCGACCGGGCGCCGCGTCCCGCGCGCGAGGGAAGCCGTGCGCGGCGCCGGGGCAGGGGGCGGACCAAACCCCAGGCCGATACGCGCCGCAACCAGACACGCGGGGCCTCGAACGAGGAGCCTCTCTACGGCGCGCTCGATCTCGGCACCAACAATTGCCGCCTTCTCATTGCCCGGCGCACGCGCGAGGGCTTCAAGGTCGTCGATGCCTATTCGCGCATCGTCCGGCTCGGCGAAGGCCTGACAGCGCGCGGCTCGCTGAGCGATGCCGCCATGGACCGCTCGGTCGAGGCGCTGCGCATCTGCGCCGACAAGATGACGCGGCGCGGCGTCGCCCGCTCGCGCCTCATCGCGACGCAAGCCTGCCGCATAGCGTCCAACGGCGCGGACTTCATCGCCCGCGTCAAAGCCGAAACCGGCCTCTCGCTTGAAATCGTGTCGAACGAGGACGAGGCGCGCCTCGCCGTCGCCGGTTGCGCGCCGCTGCTCGACCGCGAATGCGCCTCGGCGCTCGTCTTCGACATCGGCGGCGGTTCTACCGAACTGATCTGGGTCAGCATGGAACAGCCGGACCCCGACCGGCCGAAGCCGCGCTTCCGCCCGCGCATCGAAGACTGGACCTCGCTCGCCTGCGGCGTCGTCACTCTGGCGGAGCGCCATGGTGGCGTCGAAGTGCCGGGCGAAGTCTATGAACGCATGGTGGACGAGGTGACGGACCGCATCGCGCCCTTCGTCGCGCGGCTCCGCGAGGCGCGGGCGGGGCTCGACGGCGGCTTCCACCTTCTCGGCACCTCCGGCACCGTCACCACCATTGCCGGCGTCCATCTCGGCCTGCCGCGCTACGACAGAAACCGCGTCGACGGCATCTGGATCTCGCCGGGCGATGTGGACAGCGTCACCCGCGACCTGCTCGCCATGACCTATGACGCCCGCGCCGCCCACCCTTGCGTCGGCCGCGAACGCGCCGATCTCGTTCTTGCCGGCTGCGCCATTTTCGAGGCGATTGCGCGCGCCTGGCCGGCCGAACGCCTGCGCGTCGCCGACCGGGGCCTGCGCGAAGGCATTCTCCTTTCCCTGATGGAGGCGGACATCAATCGCAGCCGCCGCCGTCGCCGCCGCAGGCGTCGCGGGCAGAAACCCGCGAGCCAGACAGCAGAGACCAGCATATGACCGGCAAGAAACCAGGCACCACCGCGACAGGGCCGGAGGCCGGCGCGCGCAAGCTCCGCGTTCGCGTGAAGACGGCGAAGAATCGCACGCTCTCGTCCGCCCGCTGGCTTGAGCGCCAGTTGAACGATCCCTACGTGCAGGCCGCCAAGAAAGAGGGCTTCCGCTCCCGCGCTGCCTATAAGCTCGCCGAAATCGACGACAAGTATCATTTCCTGAAACCCGGCGGCCGCATCGTCGATCTGGGCGCCGCGCCCGGCGGGTGGTGCCAGATCGCCGTTGCGCGCACCCATGCGCTCGAAGGCCGCAGCGCCAAGCGCGGCCGCGTCATCGGCGTCGACATTGGCAATATGGATGAGCTTCCCGGCGCAACCGTGATGAAGCTCGACTTCCTGGCGGAAGGGGCCGACGCCGAGGTGAAGAAGGTGCTGGGCGGCGAGGCCGATGTGGTCCTCTCCGACATGGCGGCCCATGCGACCGGCCACCGCCAGACCGACCATCTGAAGATCATGGCGCTCTGCGAGGCCGCCGCCTATTTCGCTATCGACGTGCTGAGCGAGGGCGGAACCTATTGCGCCAAGGTGTTGCGCGGCGGAACCGAGAACGAGCTTCTGGTGCTTTTGAAACAGCACTTTCAGACCGTCCGCCATGTGAAGCCCAAGGCGAGTCGCGCCGATTCGGCCGAAATGTACGTGCTGGCCCAAGGCTTTCGCCGCCATTCCGCAGACTCTTAGCGAGCTTCGCGCGCCTTGTGCGATATGCGCATATCGCATGTGCAATAACGCCCTTTGCATTCTCCAGCAGTGGTGGTAGAAGCCACCGCCAACACATGGTTTGGTCCCGCAAGGCGGGACAGGAGGTTGGCCTGATGATCCGCGAAGCACTGACGTTCGACGACGTTCTCCTGCTGCCTGCGGCCTCATCCATCTTGCCAAGCCAGGCCGATACGCGAACGCGGCTCACCCGAGAGGTGACGCTCGGTATCCCCATCATCTCCGCCGCCATGGACACCGTCACGGAAGGCCGCCTCGCAATTGCGATGGCGCAAGCGGGCGGCATCGGCGTTCTTCACCGCAACATGTCGCCCGAATTGCAGGCCGAGCAGGTCCGCATGGTGAAGAAGTTCGAAAGCGGCATGGTCGTGAACCCGGTCACCATCGGCCCCGACGCGACGCTCGCCGACGCCTTCGCGCTGATGGAGCGCCACGGCATCACCGGCATTCCCGTGGTCGAGGCGGGCGGCAAGCTCGCCGGCATTCTCACCAACCGCGACGTGCGCTTCGCCACCAACATGCGCGAACCCGTGCGCAACCTGATGACCAAGGAAAATCTGGTCACGGTGGCCGACGGCGTCAGCCAGGAAGAAGCCAAGCGCCTTCTCCACAAGCGCCGCATCGAAAAGCTGCTGGTCGTCGACGACGCCTATCGCTGCATCGGCCTCATCACGGTGAAGGACATCGAGAAGGCGCAGCTCCATCCGAACGCTTGCAAGGACGATCAGGGCCGCCTCCGCGTCGCCGCCGCGACCACGGTGGGCGACGAAGGCTTCGCGCGCTCCGAGGCGCTGCTCGCCGCGGGAGCGGACGTCATCATCGTAGACACCGCGCATGGTCACTCATCGCGCGTCGCGGAAGCCGTCCAGCGCATCAAGAAACTTTCCAACGCCACGCAGGTCATCGCCGGCAATGTCGCCACCGGCGACGGCGCCAGGGCGCTCATCGACGCAGGCGCGGACGCCGTCAAGGTCGGCATCGGACCGGGCTCCATCTGCACCACGCGCATCGTCGCGGGCATCGGCGTACCGCAGCTCACCGCGATTCTCGACGTCGTCGAAGTCGCGCGGAAGGCCGACGTTCCCGTCATTGCCGACGGCGGCATCAAATATTCCGGCGACCTCGCCAAGGCGATCGCGGCCGGCGCCGAATGCGCCATGATCGGCTCGCTCTTTGCGGGCACCGAAGAAAGCCCGGGCGAAGTCTTCCTGTTCCAGGGCCGCAGCTACAAGGCCTATCGCGGCATGGGCTCGGTGGGCGCCATGGCGCTTGGCTCAGCCGACCGCTACTTCCAGCAGGACGTGAAGGATTCGCTGAAGCTTGTCCCCGAAGGCATTGAAGGACAAGTGCCTTACAAGGGCCCGGTGAGCAGCGTCATCCACCAGCTCGTGGGCGGCCTGCGCGCGGCCATGGGCTATACGGGCTCGGCCACGGTGAAGGACTTTCAGTCGCGCGCCGAATTCGTGCGCATCTCCTCGGCGTCCCTGCGCGAAAGCCACGTCCATGACGTGACGATCACCCGCGAAGCGCCGAACTATCCCGGTATCGGCAGCTGACCCAGAGGAAGCCATGACCCCCGGCGCCCGCCTTCAGGCGGCGATAGACATTCTTTCATCCATCGGCCGCACCAGGGCTCCGGCCGACCGTGTATTCGACGGCTGGGCGCGCTCAAGCCGCTATGCGGGATCGAAAGACCGCGCGGCGGTGAGCGAACTTGTCTTCACTGTGCTCCGTCACCGCTCGGAACTTGCCACCGCCCTGGGAAGCGAAGAGCCGCGCCTCCTCGCGCTCGGCGCCGTGGCGATGGTCGAGGGGGCGGGAGCGGCCGCCGCCATAGCTCTGGCCGACGGCACGCGCCACGCCCCGCCGCCGCTCGAACCCGACGAGGCGACGGCGCTGAAAAATGCGACATTGCCCGACGGCGATGCGCCGCCCTTCATCCGCCTCAACTATCCCGAATGGCTGCACGAGGATTTTCTCGCTGCCTTCGGCCCGCGCCTCGAAGCGGAAATGTCCGCGCTGATGGAACGCGCGCCGACCGACCTTCGCGTCAACGCGCTGAAGACGAACCGCGATGCGGCGCTCGCCGCACTTGCCGAGGAAAAGATCGCCGCCGAACTGACGCCTTATGCGCCGAACGGCCTCCGCCTCACGGCGCGGGCGAACATTGCGGGGTTGAAGAGCTTCCGCGACGGCCTCATCGAATTGCAGGACGAGGGCTCGCAGCTTGCCTGCCTCATCGCCGCTGCGACGCCCGGCGAGCAGATCGTCGATCTTTGCGCGGGCGGCGGCGGCAAGGCGCTCGCCATGGCCGCCATGATGGGCGGTCGCGGCCAGATCCATGCCTGCGACACCGACCGCCGCCGTCTCGGACGTCTGATGCCGCGCGCGCAACGCGCGGGCGCGCGCAACATCCAGACGCGCTTCATCAAGCCGCATATTCTGCCCGGCGGACCCGATGCCGACCTCGCCGATCTCGAAGCGCGCATGGATTGCGTGCTGGTCGACGCGCCATGCAGCGGCTCGGGCGCTTGGCGGCGCAATCCGGATGCGCGCTGGCGGCTGACGCGGGAACTGCTCGACAGCTACCGCGCGACGCAGGCCGAAGTGCTGTTGCGTGGCAGCCGCCTTGTTCGCCCCGGCGGCCGTCTCGTCTACGTCACCTGCTCGCTCCTGCCATGCGAAAACGAAGGGCAGGTGGACGCCTTCCTCGCCGCCCATGCCGACTTCGCGCTTCGCCCATGGAACGAGGCCTGGCCGGAAGGCGTCGCCCTGCCGCCCGCGCCCGCAGGCGGCGCGCTGCGCCTCTCGCCCGCATCGACACGAACCGACGGCTTCTTCATCGCTGTTCTCGAACGGAAGAATTGAACCGACAATGACCGATCGCATCCTCATCATCGACTTCGGCAGTCAGGTCACCCAGCTCATCGCGCGGCGCATCCGCGAGAGCGGCGTCTATTGCGAGATCGTCCCCTTCAACAAGGCCGATGAAATACTCGACAGCTTCGACGCCAAGGGCATCATCCTTTCGGGGGGCCCGGCCAGCGTCACCGGCATCGACGCGCCTCGCGCCCCCGACCGCGTGTTCACATCCGGCGTTCCGGTGCTCGGCATCTGCTATGGCGAACAGACCATGTGCGCCCAGCTCGGCGGCCGCGTCGAAGGCTCCGACGACGAGCGCGAATTCGGCCGCGCCGTCATCGACGTCATCGAAGACTGCGCGCTTTTCGAAGGCCTGCTTGCCAAGGGCGACCATGAGCCGGTCTGGATGAGCCATGGCGACCGCGTTGTCGCGCTGCCGCAGGGCTTCAAGGTCGTCGCCGTCAGTGGCAATGCGCCCTTCGCCGCCATCGCCGACGAGACGCGACACTTTTACGGCGTGCAGTTCCACCCGGAAGTCGCGCACACGCCGCGCGGTAGCCAGATGCTGCGGAACTTCACCCAGCGCATCGCGCGCTGCAAGCCCGACTGGACCATGGCCGCTTTCCGCGAAACGGAAATCGCCCGTATCCGCAAGCAGGTCGGCAAGGAGCGCGTGATCTGCGGCCTGTCCGGCGGCGTCGATTCATCCGTGGTCGCGGTCCTGCTGCACGAGGCGATCGGCGATCAGCTCCAATGCGTTTTCGTCGATACCGGCATGATGCGCGCGGGCGAGGCCGAGCAGGTGGTGAACCTCTTCCGCCACCACTACAACTTTCCGCTCATCCACAACGATGCGACCGATCTGTTCCTCGGCAAGCTCGAAGGCGTGAGCGACCCCGAGCAAAAGCGCAAGATCATCGGCGCGACCTTCATCGACGTCTTCGAGGCCGAGGCGAAGAAGATCGGCGGCGCGGCCTTCCTCGCGCAGGGCACGCTCTACCCGGACGTGATCGAAAGCGTCTCCTTCACCGGCGGCCCCAGCGTCACCATCAAGAGCCATCACAATGTGGGCGGCCTTCCTGCCCGCATGAACATGAAGCTCGTCGAGCCGCTGCGCGAACTCTTCAAGGATGAAGTGCGCGTGCTGGGCCGCGAGTTGGGGCTGCCTGAGGATTTTGTTGGCCGCCATCCGTTCCCCGGACCGGGCCTCGCCATCCGTATCCCCGGCGAAATCACGCGCGACAAGCTCGACATCCTGCGCAAGGCCGACGTCGTCTATCTCGACGAGATCCGCAGGGCGGGCCTCTACGATGAAATCTGGCAGGCCTTCGCCGTCCTGCTTCCCGTCCGCACTGTCGGCGTCATGGGCGACGGCCGCACCTACGATTATGTCTGCGCGCTCCGCGCCGTCACCTCGACCGACGGCATGACGGCGGATTATTATCCGTTCACGCACGACTTCCTCGGCCGCGTCGCAACGCGCATCATCAACGAGGTCAAGGGCATCAACCGCGTCGTCTACGACGTGACCTCGAAGCCGCCGGGCACGATCGAGTGGGAATGATTTGGAACCATCCAGACGCCGACAGGTCCCGAAAGGGGAGGGAGCAAACGCAAATGTCGGCGAAGAGGATTCCGTGGCGCGCCGAAGATGCCGCAGATCGCCGCGGCTATCAGCCCAGCTCGACCCCCGATTGAAACGCGGCGCAAAGTGTGCGCACGACGTTGCGGGCCATCCTCTCGCTGGGTAAGCCTGCCGTGACGGCCGCCGCCACATGGGCGGGGTGAATGAATACGGTGACGGCATCCCGCACAACGCCCGCCGCGGCCTCGATGTTGTCAATCCGCATCTCGCCACGCCGTCTGCCATCCTCGAGGATACGGGCGATCAGAGCCGTCATCGCCGCCGCATAGGCTGCGATGATCTCCGGTCGCTCTTCCATGATGCGGCGATAGAGGCTGTACACCTCGGGATCGGTCGCGAAGCGATCGCGCTTGCGGGCGTGTAGCGCAAGCACCATGCCCTCCAGACGCTCGACGACAGGTCCGTCTGTCTCGACGAAACGTCTGGCCATCTCCTCCTCGTCGCGCATGGCCTCGATGACCAAGGCGTCAAATATCTCCGACTTGAGGCGGAAGTGCCGATAGATCGTGGTGTGCGAAGTGCCGAGTGCGCGGGCAATGTCGACGACGTTCGTCTTGGCTTCCCCGAAGCGGCGGACCTGCATGCGCGCCGCCTCAAGGATCTGCGCACGGAAGGATTGGTCGTCGGTGGAAGAAGTGGAGGCTTCGGGCATGGGGACCTGCAATTTCGGCAATTCTACCGATATAGGGCAAACCAAACAAGAACGAACATAATATGAAATATGTTCGTTGAATTATGAACGAAGCGGTGTTAGCTTTGATCAATCGATCTCTCATCGCCGAGGATGCCCATGACCGAACTGACCCCATCCGAACTCCGTCGCACAGCGCTCGTTACCGGTGGTTCCGGCTTCGTCGGCGGGCACCTGATTGCGCATCTGCTAAAGAATGGTTGGCAAGTCCGCGCGCTCGCCCGAAGTTCCCAAAGCGAGGCTGATGTTCGGGCGCTGGGCGCCACGGCGGTCAAAGGCAGTCTCAGTGACGAGCGGGCGTTGCGAGAAGCCATGGCAGGCTGCGAGGTCGTCTTCCACGTCGCTGCGCACTTCAAGCTCTGGGGCAAGAAGGCGCTCTTCAATCGGGTCAATGTCGTCGGGACGCGCAACGTGGTGAAAGCAGCCGCAGCCACTGCAAGTGTCCGGCGGGTGGTGGCTGTCAGCGCCGCGGCGGTGGTGATGGGTGATCCCGAGCCGATGGTCGATGTGGACGAGACCTTTCCCCTGCAGGTCCGTTCCTTCTCGCCCTATAGCTCTTCAAAAGCCAAAGGAGAGCACGTGCTTTTGAAAGCAAACCGCGTTCGCCCTGACTTCGAGACGATCGCGCTCCGGCCGCCCTTTATCTGGGGGACTGGGATGTCGTCCCTCGACGAGATGGTAGAGACCGTGCATGCCGGTCGCTGGCAGTGGGTTGACGGCGGCAAGCAGGCGATGTCGAGCTGCCACGTCGACAATCTTTGCGAAGCCCTGATCCTGGCCGCAGACCGGGGCCGGGGCGGCGAGGCTTACTTTGTTGCCGACGATGAAATAAGCACATTGAAAGGCTTTATCTCAGCCCTGCTGTCCACACGCGACGTCAGCGTTTCCGACAAGGCTGTTCCTTTCGGGATGGCCTGGTTTATGGCCGGTCTGATGGGTGTCGTGTGGCGTCTGCTGCGGCTCAAGGGGCAGCCGCCCATCACCCGTCAGATGTTGCGACTGATCGGTAAGCCTTTCACGATCAATACCGAGAAGGCCAGGGTTGAACTGGGATACGCGCCGCGAACCACGATGAACGCCGGACTTGCCGCCATGCGGCACGCCGGAACATAAGCCGCTCCGCGCCGTCACCTCGACCGACGGCATGACTGCGGACTGTTACCGCTTCGGCCACGACTTCCTCGGCCGCGTTGCAACGCGCATCATCAACGAGGTCAAGGGCATCAACTGGGTCGTCTATGACGTGATCTCGAAGCCGCCGGGCACGATCGAGTGGGAGTGAGGGGCATCGTGGAGCTTGTGCTCCGCCTCAGCTCGAGTTTGCATCGTCCGAATGACTATCGTTCGCGCGGCCTCGCGCCGAAAGACGGGCAACCGGCAAATGCCAGCCATATCTGATCGCCATGAATCGAATTCCAAGGCACAAGGCCCCTCCGACCAGAGCTGAGGCTGCATAGGGTACAGCGAACTGATCGCCGAGGACGACGACGGACGAGGCGGCCAGCGCCGCAACGGCATAGAGATCGGACCGCAGCACTTGCGGGATTTCGGTGAGGAGCACGTCACGCATCACGCCGCCGCCGATGCCGGTCAACATGCCCAGAAGAGCGGCCATGACCGGGCTCAGCCCGAACGAGAGCGCCCTTTGCGCGCCGGCGACCGCGAAGAACGCAAGTCCGATTGCATCGAACAGAAGCACGGGACTGCGCAGCCGATCCACGCCGGCGTAAAGGAAGAAGGCGATAAGCCCGGCCAGGACGGAAACGAGCAAATATCGTCCATCGATCAGCGCGGCTGGCGGCACCGCGCCGATCAGCACATCGCGGCTGATCCCGCCAAAATTTCCGGCCACGAAAGACAGAACGAGGATGCCGAAAATGTCGAGCCGGCGATTGATCGCGGCAAGCGCCCCGCTGATTGCGAAGACGAATGTGCCTCCCAGGTCGAGGATATGCCCGAAGGTTTCAACCGTGATCATTGCGACCCCACCCGTGAAACTTGGCGTATCGAGATGAAAAAACGACATGGCTCAACAAGCCGTCAGCTAGCGCCGAGCCAGGCCAGTGCGCCGACAACCAGCGCCTCGACGCCCGTTTCCAGGGTTGGATGCAAAATCGGCGCGAATTGCGGACTATGATTCACCGGCAGTTCGTTCAACTTGCCCGCCGCCTTGGCCTGCGCATAGATTTTGGGATCATTGCCGCCCACGAACCAGAACACCGAGGGCACCTGCCAAGCGGTGCCGAAGCAGCCGAAATCCTCGCTCGCCGGCGCTGGGCCCGTATGCTTGACCCGGTCGGGAGAAAAATGGCCGCGAAAAGCTTCGGCAATGCGGTTGCTCGCGGTTTCATCATTCACGTTGAGCGGGTAGCGGTCGAGCGGCTTGATCTCCGGCTTGCGCGGGGCCCCCGAGGCTTCGGCCTCGGCATTGACGATCCGCTCGATCGCCGCAAGGACATGCTTGCGCACACCGGCATCGAATGTGCGCACATTGAGTTTGATAATGGCTTCGTCGGGAATGACGTTTTCCTTCGTGCCGGCTTGCAGCACACCGACCGTCACAACCGCCGCGTCGGTTGCGGCAACTTCGCGGGACACGATGGTCTGGAGCCGTAGAACGACGGATGCCGCCATGACGACGGGATCGATGCTGGCTTGCGGCATCGAGCCATGTGCGCCGCGTCCGAACAAACGGATTTGCAGGCTGTCAGCCGCCGAGGTGATCGGTCCCGCGCTTCCGGCGACGGTGCCGGAGGGGCCAACCATGACATGCTGGCCCAGCACGACATCGGGCGTCGGGAAGCGTTTAAGCAGGCCATCGTCGATCATGGCCTGAGCGCCTTGCGCGGTTTCTTCACCCGGTTGAAATATGACCATCAGAGTGCCCTTCCAGGCACCACGCGCCTGCGACAGCAGTGCCGCCGCGCCGGCCAGCCATGTGACATGCATGTCGTGGCCGCACATATGGCCCACCGGTACGGCGTTGCCTTCGGCGTCCGTCGCCGTGACCTTGCTCGCATAGGTAAGGCCGGTGTTCTCGGCGATCGGTAGCGCATCCATGTCGGCGCGGAGCATCACCGTTGGTCCGTCGCCGTTGCGAAGCAGTCCAACCACACCTGTCTTGCCCACCCCCGTCGTCACCTCGTAGCCGGCTTTTCTGAGCCTGTCGGCGGCGATACCCGCCGTTCGAGTCTCATGCATCGACAATTCGGGATGAGCGTGAATGTCTTTATAAAGCGCTTCAAGTTCAGGTAGCTGTTTGCTTAGGTTCGTCAGAACAATGGACGCGCCGTTGACACTTGTACGCTCCGCCATGACGACCTCCTTCTGAAGCCAGCCCGTTGTCAGTATCGCACGGTAAGGCGTTGGCCGCTACGTGCCCGCCTTTCCACTTGATCGACCATCGCGATCACACGGTCTCCACTGAAGCGCGGCTCTTGCCCTGAGCCGCGTCGAGCAGCCTTTTTCCCGCGCCGGGTTTACGGGTAAATCAAATCGTTATGTGCAATCGAAACAATCGAGCGGAAGTGAACCGGCGAGACGTCAGCCGGCTTCAGGCTTCAGACGTGCGGCGGCGAAAACTTTGAATGCGTCGGAGTTGGTTCGCCGTTCAGTTTGCGCTGGGACTCGAACAAACTCAGGCGGACCGCCATAGCACTTCGGGAATAGGATGATTTCGCAATGACGGCCGGCAGACGCGTCGTCGACGACGTGACCTCGAAGCCGCCGGGAACGATCGAGCGGGAGTAGGGGCCTCATCGCCGCGAACAGTCATGCGCATTACAGACTATCCGCCGACTGAGCTGTGCCAGGCGAGAGTAATCAGTTTCGCGGCAATGTTTCGCACGCCAAGACTATTGTTGAAGCACTGCCCTGGCGTTCGGACGCTCACTCGCCAACTGAAACCATTGAGCGAGCCTCTTTTTGCCGGCGAGGACAGCCTCGCCCTCCGGCGTGAAGCGAAACCACTGGAAGTGCGGCAATAGGCGAATATCCGCCAGACTGTAGGTATCGCCCGTGAGATAGGGCCCTGCATTCAAATCTTCGACTGCTTCGGCAGCGAGGCGCGCCATCGGAACGGCGGCCGCAATCCGCTCTTCGTCGCTGTGCCGGCCCAGGAGGTTTGTGGCGACCAGACGCTCGAATGCGATCGTGCCGCTCCAGGTTTGAAATAAGTAGTAATCGATGATGCCGAGAATCTGGTTCATGCGAGCCGCTTCGTGCGGGCTCACCGGCTGGAGCGATGGACCCGGAAAGGCCTGATCCAGATACCGCAAGATGGCTTGCGTTTCATAGAGCATGAACCCGTCATGTTCCAGCACGGGCACGCGACCGAATGGGTTTCGAGCCAGATGCTCGTCCGTTTTGAACGGCGGCGCTACTTCGATCAGCTCAAACGCCACCCCTTTCTCGGCAAGCCCCAGCATTGCTCCGCGCACGTTCGGGCTGCCGGCTATTCCATACAGTTTGACTGCCATCTTATCCCCCATGTCTCCAGCGCACCCGCATGTGACTTGCATCACGATAGTCAATCACTTGCTTGATGCAAGTAATTTGTGATACCTATGAAAAATGTTGGGCCGAAATTATCCAGGGCAGATTTGCTCGGCTGCGAGCGCTCTCGAGCTTGTTGGAGAGCGCTGGAGCCTGCTCATCCTGCGCGACGCTTTTTTCCGCGGTCACACCCGCTTCTCGGATTTCGAGAGAAGCCTTGGCATTGCTCCAAATATTCTGACCAAGCGATTGGAGACATTCCTCGCCAATGGATTGATGGAGGTGCGGACGGAGCCCGGCGCGCCGCGCGAATATCTCCTCACCGAGAAAGGGAGAGCCCTCAAGGCTGTCATCATCTCGCTGAATGATTGGGGCGATCGATGGTTGCGGCCGGGACCGATAGATTACATCCACAGGAATTGTGGAGGGTTGACCCGGCAGGTCGTCATTTGCGAGTGCTGCGCGACAGAAGTGCCTCTCGACGAGGTTGGTGTGCGCCCTCGAAAACTTTGAATGCGGCGGAGTGAGATCGCCATTCAGTTTGCGCTGGGACTCTAACAAACTCAGCCGGACCGCCATAACGCTTCGGAAATAGGGATGACTTCTCCATGACAGCCGGCAAACGCATCGCCCTTTCCAGCGACCACGCTGCCATTCCGCTCCGGCAGGCGATAGCCGCTCACATCGCGGCGCAGGGCTGGGTGGCGGTCGACATCGGGCCGACGACGCCGGAGAGCACGCACTATCCCGAGCACGGCGCCGCGGCCGCGCGGCTCGTCGCCTCCGGCGATTGCCATATGGGCATCATCCTGTGCGGCACCGGCCAGGGCATCATGATGGCGGCGAACAAGGTGAAGGGCATCCGCTGCGGCGTCTGCGCCGACACGTTCTCGGCCCGCATGATCCGCCAGCATAACGATGCCAACATGCTGTCGATCGGCGCGCGCGTGGTGGGCGAGGGGCTGGCCCTCGATATCGTCGATGCCTTTCTCAATGCGCAATTCGAAGGCGCCCGCCATGCGACGCGCGTGGAGATGATCAAGGCGCTGGAGGAGTAGCGCCGTCCTGCGCTGGCGGATCGACCTTGCCCGGTCAGTCGGGGAAAAGCCGGTCCACCATGGCGTCCAGCGCCTTGTGCACGCGGCTCCAGTCGTCGTTCTCGACGAAGGTCTGGCCATGATAGTCGGAATGGACCGTCTGCCGGATCGCGAAAAGGATGACCCCGTCCAGCAGCAGCACGAATTCCAGATCCGCGTCTATGTCCGCCCCGGCCGACCGGAGGGACGCGCGGAGAGAGCCGATGTAGTCGCGCGTCCGCTGCTTTCGGAATTCCTCCACCCGATCTGCGAAGCGGCCGCCGCTGGACAATTCACGCACGAGCATCTTGCCGACCACGGGACGGCGGATGAGATTGTCCAGCGTGCCGCGCAGGATGCGCTTCAGCTTCGCGCGTAGCGGCAAGGCATCGAAGCCGTCCGCCTCAACCTGCCTGCGGAATTCCTCGTCGGTGAGCATGGGCGGCTCAGCCTCGAGATAGGCATCGAACAGATCGTCCAGCCCCCCGAAATACCGATAGATCAGCGGCGAGGTTACGCCCGACACCTCGCATACCCGCGGGATCGTCAGCCCTTCAAACCCCTCGGATTCTAGGATCTCGGCGACCGCGGAAAGGAGCCGCGCTTCCGTGCGGCTGCGCCGTTCGGACTTGGCAGGTGCCGCCGTCGTCATTGTCGATTTCCCATGTCCGACCCTAGCCGATCCAAGCCTCGGCCTTCAATGTTGAACGACTTAAACATAAATGTTGAAGACATTCAACATTTCGGATACCCCTCTTCGAGCGAGGCTTGGCTGTGCCCCGGCCAGGCTTCGTCGCGGAGGAGCCTGCCGACAAAAAGGCTATGAGGAGCAAGGGAGAGAGATGATGAAGGACGATCAATCCGAATGCCGCATATCCGACCAGGTGTCGGCTTTTCGCCGCGACGGCGCGGTCATTCTCGACCGGTTCCTTGCCGCCGATGAGATCGCTCCGGTCAATGCGGATTGCGACGCCATGTTCCTTGCAAGGCGCAACAGCCACAACGCGGTCGTCAACACACCCAAGGGCGCTGTCGGCGTGTTCGATCCTGCGCAGTTCAGGAATACGGAGCACCTGCCTTTCGCCGCTTCGAAAGCCATGAACCTCATCGGCCTCAATCCGAGGCTGATCGCCTTTGCGAAGGCCGCGCTCGGCGTGGATGACGTCCGTCTCTATCAGTGCGATGCCTGGGCCAAGTTCACCGGCGATGCCGACTACGATCAGCCCTTCCATTGCGACTTCAAGAACCACACGCTGACAGTGCCGGGCGACACGGCGGCAGGTAGCACGATCAACTTCATGATCTTCGTCACCGATGTCAGCGACGATCTGGGTGCGATCCACTACGTGCCAAATCCCGAAGCGGCAGCCATCGTCGGGCCCATGCGCACGATCATGCCGGAGGAGGCCGATGGCGGCGCGGGGCTCGGCGGAGCGCAGATTTCATTCGACGACAATCATGCCACGGCCTTTGCCCATCCCAAGCAACTCGCGCTCAAGAAGATCGAGCGTTCCGGTGCCGCGCCGGCGGGATCCGTGTTTGCCTACAGCATCGACGTCTATCACCGTGGCACCAATCTCACGCGGCCGGGCGGGCACCGCTATACGATCACAGCGAGCTTCAAGGCAGCGGGCAATGACCAGGTCGCCTGGACGGCATGGCCCTATCACTTCCTGAAGCCCTGGAACAATGTGGTCGACAATGCCTCGCCCGAACAGCTTGCTTGCCTCGGCATTCCCCGCCCCGGCGATCCCTTCTGGACCGCGAATACAATCGCGCGCATGAAGCAGCGCTGGCCCAATTGGGACATGACGCCCTATAGCGCCGCACTCTGAGCGACGCCCGCCGCATCGGCCGTCAAGCCGCGTCCGACGCCGCGAAATGGGCCAACTGATCGGCGTGAGCCTTGACGAAAGACGGACGGGCGGTGGCGCGCGCAACATAGTCGCGGCAGGCGGGGAAGGCCGCCAGCCCGTCGAGCCGCGCGACAAGGCGCAGCACATCCGCCATGAGAATGTCGGCAACGGAAAAGCTCCCCGCAAGCCATTCGCGTCCCGCCAGCACCGCCTCCATGCGTGTGAGACGGGCTTTCAGAAACGCCTCCAGATGCTCCGGCACCGGCGCGTCTGAGCCGCCGCCTGAAGTCTTCTGCAGGAACCAGGGCAGGACGGCCATTTCGACGGAATTGAGCGCCGCGAACAGCCACTCGATCGTTTCGCTGCGGCGATGCCGATCGCTCGACATCAGCGCATTGCTGCGCTCGCCCAGATAAAGCAGGATCGCGCCGGTTTCGAAAATCGAGATGTCCCCGTCTCTCAACCACGGCACCTGGCCGAAAGGCTGGCGCGTGAAGTGACCGGCGTCCCTTTCGCGGAAGGGAACGCTTTCGACGCGATAGGGCAGGCCCGCTTCTTCGAGCGCCCATCGCACCCTCAGGTCCCGCACATAGCCGCGCGGCATTTCAGGCACCCAGTCGAAGGTCGTCAGGATCATCTCGGTCATGCGATGTCTCCAAGGAAAGTGTCACCTTGTCGAGAATGACTGGACGATGAAGCGCGAGACGCCTCATGTCGACTCCGGTCCGCGCGACTATCTTGGCGGTCGAGACAAGGACGAAGACGCCGCCGTCAGCTCACAGGCTTGAATCCGGCCTTGATGTACTCGGTCATTTGCGTCGCCACCGTCGCCCAGCCGTCGAAAAATCCCATGTCTTCATGTCGTTTGCGCGTGTCTTCGCTGCCGTGAATGGCGGTCGCGACATAGCGGGTGCGGTCCGCGCCGAGCGGATGAAGCTCAAGCACGGCGGTGAAGAAGGGCTCGGCCGCAGGGCGGAAGCCCGGCAAGAGCGCATCGGTGAAAATTAGCCGCTCGTTTTCGGCGATTTCGAGATAGCAGCCTACATTTGGAAATTCCTGACCTTCCGGCGAGCGCATCACCGTGCGGAAGGCGCCGCCGGGCCGCAGGTCGATCTCGCATTGCGTGACGGTCCAGGGGCGCGGGCAGAACCAGTGCTTCAAATGCTCCGGCGTCGTCCAGGCTTTCCAGATGAGCGATACCGGCACGTCAATCTCGCGCTCCAGGACGAGATCGAATTTCGGGTCGGGTTTCACAAGCACGGATTTCATGTCAGGCCATCCTCTTTCATCTTCAAAAGATACTCATCCAGTTGGTCGAAACGGCGCTCCCACAGGCGTCGCTGTTTGCCGAGCCAGTCTTCGGCTTCCTTCAGTCGGTCGGCCGCGAGTTCATAGGTGCGAACCCGGCCCTTCTTCTGCGAGTGCACGAGCCCGCAGCTCTCCAGCACCTTCATGTGTTCGAGAAAGGAGGGAAGCGCCATGCGATAGGGCGCGGCGAGTTCGCTGACCGATGCCGGCCGCGCGCTCAACCTCTCGATGACGTCGCGGCGCGTCGGGTCCGACAAGGCTCGGAAAATGCCCTCGATCACCGCCGGGGGCGGCGCGCTGGCATGGTGCTGCGTCGTATTCGTCGGGATTGGCATTGCGCCGCCTTTGAATGGATCGATGGCTCACCATAAGACGCGAATATTACTTAGGTCAATACCTAAGTGATAAGACAGCGAAAACCGGCCCAATGACCGGACAAAATTCCAACTGATTTAATGGAGCCGGAACAAGCGGAAGCAACGCGGCCTGTACGACGGTCGCAGCGTCACGCGCGAGTTGCTTTGCCGGGGCGGCGCACGGCTCTCACCTTGCCGCTGCCGCCGCCGCCGCAAAAGAACAGATCGCGGCCATCGGATTCGAGTCCCGATACGAAGACGCCTTGCGGCAACTCGATCTGTTCGAGCACTTCGCCCGTTTGCGCGTCGATGCGTCTCAGATCGCTCTCATCGCCTTCCCATGTGCCATGCCACAACTCGTCATCGACCCAGGTGACGCCGGTGACGAAGCGGTTGGATTCGATGGTGCGGAGAATTGCGCCGGTCTCCGGATCGATCTGGTGGATTTTCCGCTCCCGGTGCTGGCCCACCCACAACGTGCCTTCCGCCCAGGCAAGGCCGGAATCGCCGCCCCCGCCGGGCGCGGGGATGGACGAGAGCACGCGCCCGGTAGCGGGATCGATCTTGTGGATGCGTTTCTCCGCGATCTGAAACAGGTGCTGGCCGTCAAAGGCCGTGCCTGCATGTCCGGCGATGTCGAGCGCCCGCACCACCTTGCCGCTTTCCGGGTCGAGAGTATTCAGCCGGTTGCCGGAGGCGAACCAGACCTGCTTGCCGTCATACGAGACGCCGGCAACGCTTTCGACCTCGGGGAAGGGCCCGTATTCGCGGACGATATCTGCTTTTGACCGTTTCATGTTTCCATCCTAGCCGCCCGGAAGCGGCGCGGTGAGTAACAATGTCGTCGCGAATCCGGGCAGCGGCGGTGTCGTCCATCGCCTGGCTCTGCCGCGGCCGAAGGACCGCACCTTTCCCTCCGCCGTGAGCTCCCTGAGCGCGCGCTGCACGGTGCGCGCGCTGGCGCCAAGGGCGAGCGCAAGCGCCGAACCGGACCACGACTCTCCGTCCGCCAGAAAAGCGAGCACCGCCGCATGCCGCTCTTCCACAGGCCGCGCCAGAACGACGACGTCGCCGCTGCCGCGCGGAGTAAGCGTGAAGCCGTGCTTGGTTGCGGTCACTTGCGCGATGGGCTTCAACAGCCCGCGCAGCCTCCCGATCTCGACGCGCAACCTTGCGCGATGGGATTCGTCCGCATGCTTCGCGCCGAATGCCTGCGCGAGCAGAACGTCGCGCGCCACATCGCCCGGCCATGCTTCGCCGAGAGCCCGCGCGAGAGCGAAGAGGACCGGTCGGCGCGCCAATTGCACGAGCTTGCTTTCGGCGCGCACGACGTTTCGGCAGGCATCCATGACGAGCACTTTCGAGGCGAACAGTGCTTCCACCTCTTCGAGCGCCAGAGGTCGCTCTTCTCCCCGCGAAATGAGCCGCGCGACGGGCGTCTTGAGCAAGGCGCGCGCCTCGTTTACCTCTGCCGCAAGCGCCGGAATGCGCGCCCAGCGCGCGGCCTCCGCCGCGCGGGTGAGCGCCGCCCGTGCGGCTCCGGCCTGAACACGCCGCATGGAAATCCCGGCGACGGCAAGTTCGTGCACGGCTCGCAAGGCAGGAGTGAGGGCGGGGAGATCGACTTGGGCGAGTTGCCGCTCGGCTTCGTCGAGACGCCCGATCAAGAGCAGGCGCCGTGCTTCGAGAAGACGAGCATGAGCCGCATTCGCCCGGTCGCCCTGTGTTTCCAGAACCGTCAACGCCGATACGAGCGACTTTGCAGGCCAGGCGAGGTCGCGCGAGGCGAGCGCGATTTCGGCCTCGACAACCGTGCAGCGGGCGCGCGCAACGGCCTCTCTTGGGCTGAACGCGCGCGCCGCGCGCCGTACCAGACCCCGCGCGCGTTCCATGTCTCCAAGCTGCGCCATCGCAATGCCGCGCAAAGCGAGCGCGGGCGCATCGTCGCGCAGCGCCACTCTGTTCAGTGCGCCGAGCGGATCGCCCGTTGCGAGCGCGCGCGCCGCCGCCGTGATCAGCGAGTCCATCGAATTCCCGTCACACTTGTCACTCCCGGGAGGTCCGAGCGCGATCCTAGTCTATTCCGCAGTGGTTCAGACAATGGAGAAAGATGATGACAATACACAAGATCGCAACTCGTCAAGAATGGCTGGCCGCCCGGCTCGAATTGCTCGACGCGGAAAAGATGCTGACGCGACAGAGCGATGCCGTCGCTGGAAAACGGCAGGCCTTGCCTTGGGTCCGCGTCGACAAAAACTACAGCTTCGATACCGAAGATGGCGAAGCGTCGCTCGCCGATCTCTTCAAGGGTCGTTCGCACCTTCTGGTCTATCACTTCATGTTCGGACCGGATTACAAGGCAGGTTGCCCTTCCTGCTCGGCCATTGCCGACGGCTTCGACGGCATCGCCACGCATCTCGCCAATCACGATGTGATGCTCTGGGCGGCATCGCGCGCGCCATTGCCGAAGTTGCAGGCGTTCCGACAGAGGATGGGCTGGTCATTTCCCTGGGCCTCGTCGAAAGACGGCGACTTCAACTTCGATTTCAATGTGTCGATCACTGAAGACGAGCAAAGCAGGGGTGGCACTGAATACAACTACCGCGTCGGCGGCCATGCGATGACCGAGGCGACTATCCCGCCTGTCGTGATCGAAAATGCGGCGAGCACGGGAGCGGCACCCATCGCCTATCTGCGCGAGCGGCCGGGCCTCAGTGCTTTCGTTCTCGAGGATGGCGTCGTCTATCACACCTATTCGACTTATGCCCGCGGACTGGACGGGCTCTGGAGCATGTATCAGTGGCTCGACCGTGCCCCGAAAGGTCGTAACGAAGAAGGCGTCTGGTGGCGTCACCATGACAGCTACGGGACGGCCGCGAGATGACGATCGCGCGCGACGGGACCGGAGGCCGCCGCATGGTTGCGGCGGCACGCCTCGCGACGGACTGGCTCGGCCTTGCGGCCGCGCCGGTTTTCGCCGCGATGGCGCTGATTGCATGGGCCCAGGGCCACGGCATGCCCGACATGCTTTGTTCCAGCGCGCATGAGGGCTCGCCTCTCACCGGAATGATCCCGATGTATGTCCTGATGAGCGCCTTCCATTCGCGGCCCTGGCTGAACTTGCTGGCCGGCCGGTAGCGTGGATCTCGCTCGCAAGCTGGCGGCATCGACCGCCCGGAATCGACAGCGGCGGACCGATGGAGCCCGGTCCGCCGCTTTCATCCTTGGCCTCGGTTGCGCTTCTGCCGTCAGCGCGTCCGTGTTGCAACCACTTCGAGATACTCGCTGGGGGCAACGAGCGTTCCATCCTTGGCGACGTTCACGTCATCGAGCAGGGCGTAGATGTCCGTCACCAGAGCCTTGCGCGACTTTTCGTCGACGGCGGCCAGCGCCTTCAGGACGGGCCCGTAATAGCCGCCGAAAACCTCCAGCCAATGCTGGGGAGACTTGTAGCGGAAGACGAAATGTCTGCTCGCGGCCGAAACGCTGGCCTTGCCGCCGAACAAAGCGTCGAGATGCGTCCTCGATCCCCAGAGCGCGGGCGACTTCAGGCCGGGCGCCGGCGGAACATATTTCCCGATCGTCTTGAAAAGACGCCCGATGAAACTCTCCGGCGTCCAGTTGGCGAGCCCGATCTTTCCGCCGGGGCGGCACACGCGCACAAGTTCGCTTGCGGATTTTTCGTGGTTCGGCGCGAACATCACGCCGAAGCTCGACAGCACCACGTCGAAGCTGGCATCCGCGAAGGGCAGGGCTTCCGCGTCCGCTTCCTGGAACTTCACGGTCAAGCGCTCTGCATTGGCCCTCTCCTTGCCGCGCAGGAGAAGGGCTCCCACATAGTCCGTCGATGTGACGTTGCCAAAACGGCGCGCCGCCGCGAGCGTGGCGTTGCCGTTTCCGGCGGCGACATCGAGAACCTGTTGACCGCTGCGGAGATCGACCGCCTCGCAAAGCGTCTCGCCGACAATCTGGATCGTCGTGCCGATCATCGCATAGTCGCCCGAGCCCCAGGCGACCTGTTGGCGCGCCTTGATCGCTTCGAAATCTACAGTCTCCGATGCGGTTTTAATGAAGTTCATTGCATGCATCCTGTCTACTAATGAGGCCTCGCGGAGTTGCGATCCGTCGGCATGCTTTCTATTCTTCGTCCGGGCGGCCGCGAATGATCCGGCGTCCGAATTTCATGACATTGCGTCCGGCATTTGAGTCAGGAGACAGGATCGGATGACCACGGATGTATTGTCCGACGTGTTGAAGACGGTGCGCCTGACCGGCGCCGCCTTCTTCGATGTTGCGGCCTGTGAACCCTGGGCCGCCGAGCAGCCTTCGCGCGAAATGGTTCTGCCGAAAATCCTGCCGGGCGCGGAGCAGCTCATTGCCTATCATGTCGTGACCGAAGGCAGCTGCTACGCGACGGTCATTGGCGGGGATGCCTTTGAGGTGCGCGCGGGTGAAGTCATCGTCTTTACCAGGGGTGATCCGCATGTCATGTCCAGCAAACCGGGCATGCGCGCCGATCCATTCGCCGCGGATGCCATGGATGCGGCGACGGCAACTGGCTTTCCATTTTTTGTGAGCACGGGCGGCAACGGTCCCGCATCGGCGAAGCTCGTCTGCGGCTTCCTCGCTTGCGATGCGCGACCGTTCAATCCACTTTTCGACAATCTGCCGCCCGTGATCAGGAGCGGCGGCGGCATAGGCAGCGATGCAGGCTGGATCGGTCAGTTCATCCGTGTCGCCGTGTCGGAATCCGCGAACAAGCGCGCGGGTGGCGAAAGCATCCTCGCGCGGTTGAGCGAGTTGATGTTCATCGAGGTCGTGCGCAGGCATCTTGAGGCGCTGCCGCCCGAGCAGTCGGGTTGGCTTGCCGGTCTGCGCGATCCATTCGTGGGCAAGGCACTATCGTTGATGCATGGCGATCCGGCCCGTCGCTGGACGCTCGATATGCTGGCGAAGGAGGTCGGTCTGTCGCGCTCCGTTCTGGCGGAACGATTTACGGACCTCGTCGGCACGCCGCCGCTGCATTACCTCTCCAAATGGCGAATGCAGATCGCGCTTGGAAGCCTCGCCGGCGGCAGTTCCAACTTCGCCACCATCGCCGCCGAGATCGGCTACGAGTCCGAGGCCGCCTTCAGCCGCGCATTCAAGAAGATGATGGGCGTGCCGCCCTCGGCCTGGCGCCGCCGCATCGGTTCGGAGGATTGACGGCGCCTCGCTCCAAGTCGGGAATGGAATAAGCGGTTGACACATACCGACTGGTAGGTATGTTTATTCCATGACCAGATCGACCACGATTTCCGACAGGCCCCCGAGCGCCCGCATCAAATTGCTGGAAGCGGCGCGCTCCGTCATTCGTACCAAGGGCTATAGCGGCACCACGGTGGACGATCTTTGCGTCGCGGCGGGCGTCACCAAGGGCGCATTCTTCCATCACTTCGAAAGCAAGGAGGCGCTGGGCGTCGCCGCCGCCGATTACTGGTCGGAGACGACGGCGGCGCTTTTCGCCGACGCTCCCTATCACCGCCACGCCGATCCGCTCGACCGCGTGCTCGGCTATATCGATTTCCGCGCGGATCTGATCGACGGGCCGCTTGAGGCCTTCACCTGTCTTGTCGGCACCATGGTGCAGGAGACCTATGCGACGAACCCGCCGATCCGCGATGCCTGCCGCGCAAGCATTTTCGATCATGCGGCAAGCCTTGAGGCCGACATAGCGGCGGCGATGAAGCTTTATGGCGTTAAGCGCCTGTCGCCGCGCTCGCTCGCTTTGCATACCCAGGCGGTGTTGCAGGGCGGGTTCATTCTCGCCAAGGCGGGCGACGGCGCGGAATTCGCTTCCGAAAGCATCGCGCATCTGAAGCGCTACATCGAACTTCTTTTCAGGCCGCAGAAATAGCATTCAGAGGGAGGCCGCGATGCAGGGAAAACCGAGCGCGTTCATCTGGTACGAACTCATCACCAGCGACATCGACGCCGCCGCGAAGTTCTATGCCGCCGTTATCGGCTGGACGGTGAAGTCGAGCGGTGCGCCCGGCATGGACTACCGCCAGTGGTTCATGGGCGAGGAAGCCGTCGGCGGTCTGATGGCTCTGCCGGCGGGCGCGATTGCAAACGGCGTCCATCCGGCATGGCTCGGCTATCTGAGCGTCGCCGATGTCGATGCAAGCATCGCAAAGATCACCGCCGCAGGCGGTACGCTCCTCATGCCTGCCGTCGATCTCCCGGGCGTGGGCCGCTTCGCCATGGTCACGGACCCCCAACAGGCCCCGTTCTATGTGATGACGCCGCAAGGCGAGGGTGAGAGCAGATCCTTTGCGCCCGCGATGCCCGGACATGGCGGTTGGAACGAACTCCATGCACGCGACGGCGTGGCCGCCTTCGACTTCTACAGCAAGCATTTCGGCTGGCGGAAATCCCGCGCCATGGATATGGGTCCGCAAGGCATCTACCAGATCATCAATGCCGGAGCGGAGGACATCGGCGCCATGAAGACCGCAGCCGCCGCGCCGCGCCCGCATTGGCTCTTCTATTTCAACGTCGAGAATATCGACGCGGCGGCAAAGCGCGTCACGGATGCGGGCGGCAATATTCTCGTCGCGCCGCATGAGGTGCCGGGAGGTCAGTTCGTCACCCCGTGCCGCGACCCGCAGGGCACGTCATTCGCCCTCGTCGGCCCCCGCGTTGGCGCCTGAATCCGCGCAGTTTAGACGGCCCATCGAAAGCCAAGCAGCGGGCTATTTGAACTTGTCCACGATCTCGCCGATCCGCTCGAAAAAATGCAGGCCGTCCAAGATCTCTTCATCCGTCATCGGGTCGATGATCCGCTGCACATAGGCCGTGCCCTGCGCGATCATGCGCCTCATATGCGCCTCGCCCTTGGGCGTCAGGTTGACGATCTTCTCGCGTCCCGATGCCGGGTCTTCGACGAGCTTCACCAGTTCGAGCGGCTGCTGCGCCATGCTGCGCAAAGCCTTGGTGATCGCCGCGCCTGAAATCTCGAACCAGGTCGAGAGCGACTGCTCGATGGCCTTGCGGTTCATCTCGCGCCCCTGCCGCCCCTCCGAATGGATGAGCCACAGGATCGCAACCTGGTGCCGGCCGAGCACGCCACCGCGCAGCGCGTCCTCCACGCCGATCCCCGCCTTGTAGTGGATCGGATAATAGTGCTCGAGGAAACGCAGCGCCGCGTCCCTCGGCGCTTTGCCCGGCTTGGCGGTCTTGTCCGGCGACGGTTTTTTTGCGGCCACTGTCTTCACTTCCGAAAGCCCGCGCGACGGGGCGGGGAATCATCCGCGCAGTCTAGCCGACCTCGGCGGCGTCCCGCTTCGCTTAAACAGTTTACAAAATAAATAGTTTATGTTGAGAATTATCCCGGGATTTAAGCCGAGGGAGAACCGGAATGTCATCGGTCAAGGAAGAACGGCGGGAAACGCTTGAGGAAGCGCCGGCGGTCGCGGAACTTGTTGCGGCCCTGCCGAGGGGAGAGACCATCGCCTCGCCCTATGCGCTCTACGAGCGGCTCCGCCCTCATGCGCCCGTCTACGGCTATCGCGATTATCCGCCGGGAACGATCCCGGATGCCGACGAAGCCGTCACCGCTTGGGTGCTGCTCGATTACGAGCACGTCTCCGCCGCCGCCCGGGATCACCGCCTTTTTTCCTCGCGCGATCCGTTGCAGGAGCAGTCTTCCGCGCCGACGTTGATGCTCGTCAATCACGACAATCCCGAGCACGACCGCCTGCGCAACATCGTCAATCTCGCCTTCTCGCGCCCGCGCGTCGAGGCGCTCGACCCCTGGGTGCGCGACATTGTCGACGACATGGTGGCTTCGCTCGGAGAGGGCGACATCGAGGTGATGAGCGCCCTATCATCCGTCATTCCGGCCCGCGTCATGGCGGGCCTCCTTGGCCTCGACGACGCGATATATGATCGCTTTCGCCGCTGGGGCACGGCCTTCATGCTTTCCGCCGACCTGACGCCCGCCGAGCGCGAGGAAAGCAATCTCGATCTCGCGCGCTACTTCACGGAAACGGTGGTGAGCCTCGATGCGGCATTGCAACGCGGCGAAAAAGTGCCGGACGGCCTTATCGCCGCGCTGCTGACGGCCGAAACCGCCGAAGGCCGCCTGACGCTTGGCGAGGTCATCCGCTTCTGCATCACGCTTGTCGTGGCGGGCGCCGAGACGACGACCTTCCTGCTCGGCAACCTGCTGCACAACCTCGCCACCATGCCGGACATATGCGCCCGGCTGCGCGCCGACAGATCGCTGGTCGGAGCCTTCATAGATGAATCGCTGCGCCACAGCGGTCCGCCGCAAAGGCTATTCCGTATCGCGACGCAGGACGTCGATGTCGGCGGCAAGCGCATAAGGGCAGGGGAGTGGGTTGCGCTCTTTTTTGCCGCGGCGAACCACGATCCGAAGATCTTTCCCGATCCCGCCCGTTTCGACATCGGCCGCGGCAATCTGAACAGGCAACTGACCTTTGGCGTCGGCATCCATCATTGCCTCGGCTCGGCACTGGCGCGCATGGAGGCGCGCTCGCTCGTGAACGCTGTGCTCGACCGCTGGCCGCAAATCGCGCTTGCCGCCGATCCCGTGCCGCAGCACGCGAGCCTGCTCAATCACGGCCTAGACAAACTCACGCTGCGGGTGGCGGCAAATCAAGAGAGGGCAATCTGATGTCCGTCGAACAGAACATCGCCGCAACCCGGAAACTTTTCGAGGCTTTCGGCGCGAAGGATATTCCGGCGATCCTGACCTTCCTCGATCCCGAGATCGCCATCGAATTCTATGGCCCCTCGGTCATACCTTATGCCAACCGCTACAAGGGCATGGACGAGGCGCGCCGCTTTTTCGAGATCGTCCTGTCCTCCGTCGACATCAACCAGTTCGACGCCGAGGAGATATTCGGCGCCGGCGACAAGGTCGTCGTCACCGGGCACCTGAACCTCAAGGCCCGCTCAACCGGCCGCATCATCGATTCGGACTTCGTTCACGTCATCACCATGCGCGGCGGAAAATGGCTCCGTTTCAGGGATTTCATGAATACCGCCGTCGCCGTCGCCGCTTTTTCCTGACGATTGCGCGTCATTTCAAATGAGGGCCGGACAGGCTAGTCTCAACCGCTGAATTCAAGCGGAGAGATGTTGGCATGAAGCGTGGTCTGGTTCTGGGTATCGTCGCGGCCTTTGCCGTCGGCTTGTCGTCTGCGGCATGGGCCGACGGCAACGACGACAACAATCTGTGCTATGCGCAATTCTCCGGCGGCAACGACAAGGCTGCCGTGGACTATTGCACCAAGGCCATCAATTCCGGCGACCTGTCCGAGCCCGACCTTGTCGGCGCGCTCATCAATCGCGGCGTCGCCTTCCGCAATCTCGGCCAGCCGAAAAACGCCGTCGTCGATTACTCGCTGGCGCTGAAGCACGCGCCGAAGGATGCAATGATCTATGCCAACCGCGCCAATGCGCGGCGCGATCTTCAGGAGTTCGACGCGGCTCTGGCGGACGCGAACAAGGCGATTGAGCTCGATCCGAAGCGCGGCGCGAATTTCTACGCCCGAGGCGCGGTCGAGGAAGCAAAAGGCGATCTCGATGCCGCGCGCAAGGACTACATGCAGGCGCTCGGCCTTGAACCTGCAAATCAGGACTATCAGAAGCAGATTCTCGCGGTCGACGCGAAGAAGGCAAAAGGCGGCTGAAAGGGGAGGGGGCGACGATGAGCGACCGCATGACTGAACTCCACGACGAATTCAATCCCAAGCGGCTCGATGTGATCGCCGCGCTTACGGAAGCCTATCGCGGCGCCTGGAACAATCTGGGCGAGATGCTGCGGCTGATCTGGCTGCCCGGCCTTCTGTGGGTCGCGCTGTCGGTGATCGCGGCGCTCATCGCCGACCGCGAGCAGCCCGTGCTCCAGTTTCTCGTCGAAACCGCGACGCTGTTTCTCTGGCCCATCATTGCGGTCGCCTGGCATCGCTTCGTCCTGGTCGGAGACGTGCAGCCCGGCAATTTTCACCTTCAGTTCGGCCGCCGCGAGGGCCGCTTCCTGCTCGTATCCTTCGGTCTCGTCCTGCTCCTGATGCCTGGATACCTCATTTCGATGGCGACGATGACGCTGAAGGACCCGACTGCCGGACCTTCGGCCTCGCTGATCGGCTTCTTCGGCCTGCTGCTGATGTTGGTCGGCATCTACTATTTCGTCCGCCTGTCGCTGCTCATGCCGGCCGTCGCCATCGACGAGCCGATCAATGCGAGGCTGATCCTCGAGCGCACGCGCAACAACTTCTGGCGGCTCCTCGCGCTTGTCTTCCTGGCAAGCGTCCCGATCATCGCGCTCATCTGGCTCATCGCAACGCTTGCCAACGCCATCGGCTTGCCTGACTTCGTGCCGCTGGTCGTCTATGCGGTCGTCTCCGTCTTCTTCGCCATCGTCAACGTGGCGATCCTCTCCATCGCCTATCGCGAACTCATCGGCCCGCCAGGCACGCTGGCCTTCGACCTGGACAATCCGGACAGGGCCTAATTCTCCGATTGTCGGAAGCATGCGTATACGGATAGCCTGCGGAATACGCAGTGCTCCGGGGGGACGCATGAGAAAACTTCCAGTCTTCAAGACCGTTGGCGAGGTTTTGTCGGGTGTCACCACCCACTACTTCCAGCTACTGATCGCCGCCTGGCCGGCCATCCTGCTGTGGGCAGCTGCTGTCGGAATGATAGTTTGGGTGTCACATAGCCCGGGCGTCGCGCCGCTGGCAGGCGGAATGCCGGGCGCTTCTGAATCTGAAAAGCGTCAGGCCATCGAAGCGCTATTCTCGGCCGAAAATAGCCCGAAGCTCGCTGCTTTTGGTGTTCTCTATATTTTGGGAAGCGCAATTGCCGCTGTGCGGTGGCATCGTCTCGTTCTGTTCGGCGAAGGTACCGGAACATCGTTCGGTCGTGTCCGTCCGCTGCGTCGCGAAGACGGAACGTATCTCTGGACGATCATCAAGATATATCTGGCGTGGATGACATTCTTGATCGTGGTCGGGACGATTTTCCTCCTCTTGGATCGCTTGACGGGAACTGGAGGACTTGGCTCGCTCAACTTTGTGCTGATCCTCGTCGCCTTGTATGGCTATTGCTGGGCATTCGGCGCCAATCTTCGTCTGATGCTGGCGCTCCCGGATGCCGCGCTTGGGTTAGGCGGGCGCCTCGGATTTGTCTTTCACGCCAGTGTTGGGAATAGCTGGCGTCTCTTGGGAGCGGTCTTCATCACCGGTATTTTGATGGTGTTGGCTTTTACCGTGACCGGGTTTTTCGTCGGACTATTCGCGCAGTTGGCGCAGCGGATGGGTTGGGGCGGATCGACGCTGGCGACCGTATTCGGCTTCGCTGTTCAAGCGGCCATCTACATCTTTTTTATGATGTCTCAGATCACCTTGCTCTCCGTCGCCTATCGCGAAATCGTCGGTCTGCCGTCTTCGCCGGAGTCGGAGGCGGCCCATCCCGCTTGATTGCGTCTGTGCCTCATTGCCGCTAAGGTCCGTCTTGTAAGGATCAGGAAAGGTGCCGGGAGGCACCTAAGGGTTTGTAATGTAAGCCCTTTTCGCCGCGGCATCCGGCCGCTGTCGCAATTCCCCGCGAGTCCCCATGTATGGGGGGCGCTGGCCCAGAGTAAGGATGGTCCCATGTCCGTTCAGCCGAAGATCAAACGCATCACCGTGCCCGAGATTCGCGCCCGCAAGGGCGGCGAGCCGATCGTCAGCCTGACCGCCTATCACGCCCACACTGCACGCTATATCGACCCCTATGTCGACATGATCCTCGTCGGCGACTCGCTCGGCATGGTCATGTACGGCATGGAAACGACGCTGGGCGTCACCATCGACATGATGATCGCGCATGGCGCGGCCGTCATGCGCGGCACCGAGCGCGCGCTCGTTATTGTGGACATGCCTTTCGGCTCCTATGAGGAAAGCCCTGAAGTGGCCTTCCGCAACGCTGTTCGCATCATCAAGGAAACGGGCTGCACCGCCGTGAAGCTCGAAGGCGGCAAGCGCGTCGCCGAGACCATTCGCTATCTGAACGAACGCGGCATTCCCGTCGTCGCCCATATCGGCCTGACGCCCCAGTCGATCCAGGTCATGGGCGGCTTCAAGACGCAAGGCCGTGTCGAGGAGGAATGGGCGGGGATCGAGGAAGACGCGCTGGCCGTCGCCGAGGCGGGCGCCTTCGCCGTCGTGGTCGAGGGCGTGGCCGAACCGCTGGCCGCCCGCATCACCCGGATCGTCGACATCCCGACCATCGGCATCGGCGCCTCGCCCGCCTGCGACGGACAGATTCTGGTGCTGGAAGACATGCTGGGCCTGTCGCCCAAGCCGCCGAAATTCGTCAAGGAGTTCGCGACCCTTGGCGATCAGATATCCGGCGCCGCCGAAGCTTACGCCCGCGAAGTCCGGGCCCGCACCTTTCCGGCGGTCGAAAACACCTACGGCATGAAAAAAGTAAAATAATTCAGGCGTTTGCGGTTCTTTCCCAACGCTTGAGGTTTGCCATCCAGAAGCCTCCGGGCTATTTTACGCCGCCTGCGCGAGTGGGCGCCGCCGGGGGAGCTTTTCCGCATATATCCGCGACGGCCCGCCTGCCTGCTTCACGCCCTCTCGGAGTGCTGTCTTGACCGATCTTTTCCGTGAAATTGAAGAAGACCTTCGCCGCGATCAGGTGAAGGAGCTCTGGGAAAAATACGGCATCTACGTCGTAGGCCTCGCCCTCGCCATCGTTCTCGGCGCCGCGGTCATCGTCGGCTGGCGCTCTTACCAGCAGTCCCGCAGCGAGGCGGCCTCCGCGCGCTATGACGAACTCGTGGCGGCCTCCGCCACCCAGAAGCCCGAAGAGGTGGCGAAAGCCTTCGGCGATTTCGCACAGAAGGCGCCCGCCGGTTACGCAGGCCTTGCGACGCTGCGCCAGGCGGCGGCTCTTCTCGATGCAGGCGACCGCAAGGGCGCCGTCACCGTCTACGACGCCTTTGCCGCCGGCTCCAATGGCCCGGCCATCATGCGCGACATGGCCCGCGTCAAGGCCGGCCTGCTGGTCGCGGACACTGCCTCCTACGACGAAATGAAATCCCGCCTGGAGCCTGTCCTCGGCGACGATAACCCCTGGCGCAACAACGCCCGCGAACTCGTCGGCCTCGCCGCCTGGAAGGCCGGAAAATTCGCCGAGGCCGAAACCTACTTCGACGCGATCGTCGGCGATCCGCAGGCCTCGGGCGGCCTGCGCGACCGGGCACATGTGATGCAGGCGCTGCTTGCGCCGCATCTGCCACCGCCCGCCGACAAGGCGGACGCGGCAACGGGGGCGGCTCCCAAGGCAGCCGGAGCCAACACCGCCGGAGCCGCCAATGCGGCGGCCGGCAGCAAGCCGGAGTGACGCATATGGCTGTTGAATCGCAGAACCTCCGGCGCACCCGGGTCTTCATCTTCGCGCTGCTCGCGGCCGCGACGCTCGGCCTTGCCGGTTGCGACACCGTCGGCGACTGGTTCACCTCGACGGCGAAACCGAAGCTGCCGGGCAAGCGCCTGACGGTGATGGAACTTGAAACCAAGCTCGAAGTCGATCCGGCGACACTCGATACCGATGTCGAGCTGCCGAAGCCTTTCGAGAACAAGGATTGGACCCAGCCCGGCGGCACGGCGGATAACGCCATGTATCATCTGGCCGCGCCGGGCAAGCTCGAAAAGCTCTGGCGCGTCAGCGCCGGCTCCGGCTCGAATAATGTATCGCGCATCATCGCGTCGCCCATCGTCGCGGAGGGCAAGGTTTTCGTGCTCGACGCGCAGACGACCGTGCGCGCCTTCGACGCCAAGTCCGGAAACCAGCTCTGGAAGCGCGATCTGACGCCGGAAGATCAGGACTCCGAAAAGGGCCGCGGCGGCGGCGTCGCCTATGACGGCGGCAAGGTCTTCGTTACCACGGGCTTCGGCATAGCTTACGCCCTGAAGGCGGGAAGCGGCGACGTCATCTGGAAGACAAGCGCCGGCGTTCCCTTCCGCGCCTCTCCGACCGCGAATGGCGGCCGCGTCTTCGTCATCACCTCCGACAATCAGACGCTCTGCCTCGCTCAGGAAGACGGCGAGATCATCTGGCGCCATCGCGGCATTTCCGAAAGCGCCGGCATTCTCGCGTCCACCAGCCCGGCCGTCGCGGGCTCGATTGTGGTCTCGCCCTATTCGTCCGGCGAGCTTTTCGCGCTTCGCGTCGAGAACGGCACGGTGCTCTGGTCGGATTCGCTGACGCGCACAGGCAATCTCACCTCGCTCAGCGAGTTGAACGACATTGCCGGCCGGCCCGTCATCGACCGCGACCGCGTTTTCGCCATCAGCCATTCCGGCCGCATGGTATCGATCGACCTCCGCACGGGCGAGCGCGTCTGGACGAAAGACATTCCCGGCGTGCAGACGCCCTGGGTCGCGGGCGAATATGTTTTCCTCGTCACCACCGAACAGCAGGTCGTGGCCCTTTCGCGCCGCGACGGCCGTATCCGCTGGCTGACCAAGCTTGACCGCTACGAGGACATGGAAGACAAGTCGGGCCCGATCGAGTGGAGCGGGCCTCTGCTCGCGGGCGACCGGCTGATCTTCGTCTCGACATCGGGGCAGGCGGTTTCGGTCTCGCCTTACACGGGCAAGATCATCGGCAAGATAGACCTGCCGGGTAAAACGCTCGTCGCCCCCATCGTTGCCGACGGGATCGTCTATATACTGACCGACGACGGCGACCTCGTCGCATATCGTTAACGCGACGACTGCCAACAAGTCTGCAAGCGAGGCTAGCGGTGCCATTCAAGCTCGTTATTGTCGGGCGACCGAATGTCGGCAAATCCACGCTGTTCAATCGGCTTGTGGGGAAGAAGCTCGCGCTGGTCGACAATACGCCCGGCGTGACGCGCGACCGGCGCGAGGGAGAAGGGCGTCTCGGCGACCTCACCTTCACCGTCATGGATACGGCGGGCCTCGAGGAGGCGACGGGTGACAGCCTTGAAGCGCGCATGCGCCGCCAGACAGACGCCGCCATAGCCGATGCCGATGCCTGCCTGCTGCTCATGGATGCGCGCGCCGGCGTGACGCCGCTCGACAAGCGCTTCGCGCAATTGCTCCGCAAATCGCCGACGCCGGTCATCCTCGCCGCCAACAAATGCGAAGGCGGCGCGGGCGAAGCCGGCCGCATGGAAGCCTTCGAGCTGGGTCTCGGCGCGCCGCTGCCGCTTTCGGCCGAGCATGGCGAAGGCATGTCCGCCCTTTATCAGGCGCTCCAGCCGCTCGTCGACGGCGTCGATGCCGAAGAGCGCGAACAGGCGGTCGAGGATGCGCTCAACGTGGACGCTGAAACGGAATCCGCCTTCGACCCCGATGCGCCCTACGAGCCCGATCTCGAAGCGCCGCTGCGCATCGCCGTCGTCGGCCGTCCCAATGTCGGCAAGTCGACGCTGGTGAACCAGTTGCTCGGCGAAGACCGGATGCTGACCGGGCCCGAGGCCGGCATCACCCGCGACGCCATCGGCATTCAATGGGTATGGCGCGGCCGCCGCGTGAAGCTCTGGGACACGGCGGGCATGCGCCGCCGCGCCCGCGTCACCGAGAAGCTCGAAAAACTTTCCGTCGCCGACACGCTGCGCGCCATCCGCTTCGCCGAAGTCGTCGCGATCACGCTCGATGCCAGCATCCCCTTCGAGCGGCAGGATCTGCACATCGCCGATCTTGTCGAGCAGGAAGGCCGGGCGATGATCATCGTCGTCAACAAGTGGGACGTGGTCGAAGATCCCCAGGCGAAGATCCGCGAATTGCGCGAGGAGCTGGAGCGGCTTCTGCCTCAGGTGCGCGGCCTTCCCATCGTCACGCTCTCGGCGCTCACGGGTCGCGGCCTCGACAAGCTGATGCCCGAAATCGAAAAGGTCCACGCTTTGTGGAACGCGCGCATCTCCACCTCGCGCCTCAACCGCTGGCTCGCCGACGCCGTTTCGCGTCATCCGCCGCCGGCCTCAAAGGGCAGGGCGATCAACCTCAAATATATTTCGCAGGTGAAATCGCGCCCGCCGACCTTTGCGATCTTTTCAAGCCGCGCCGAGGAAGTGCCGACCGCCTATCGCCGCTATCTGGTGAACGCGATCCGCGAAGCCTTCGACCTGCCCGCCGTGCCGATCCGCATCTTCATGCGGGCGCGGGCAAATCCCTTCGCCGAAAAGAAGAAGCGCAACAACTGAAGCTACTTCCCGCCGGGGAAAGGCTCCGCCAGCGCGTCGCCGTCGCGGCCGGTATAGACGATCTTGCGGCCCTTGATGAAAACCGCATAGCTCGCCACGCCCGCTGCCATGATCTGCCGCAGGAATTCAGCATAGTCGATCTTGCCGGCCTGCACCGCCGCGAGCGCCGCCTTCACACCCGCTTCCGAAAAGCGCGGCGCGACTTCGAGCATGGAATTGATGGCAACGTCGTCCTGCAACGTCTCGTCGTCCGAGCCGTAAAGCGTCCGCTCGAAACGGATGAGATCGACCGTGTAGCGGGTCACGCCCGCTTCCGCCAGCCGGACGACCGCATCGGGGAAGGTCATCCCGTGGGCCGATTTGACAAGTCTCTCGTCCACGCAATGTCCCCCGAAAACAGTCTTATGCTTTGACGCGCTGGAACTCGACCACTTCGCCGTTCTTCGTGTAGGACGGCATCGCAAGCTCGATGAACAGCGGCACGAGATCGGCAGGCTTCGTCAGGCTTGTCGGGTCTTCGCCCGGCATGGCCTGCTTGCGCATCGCGGTGCGCGTCGGCCCGGGGCTGATCAGATTGGCGCGAATGCCCGTATTCTCGCATTCCGCGGCCCAGGTTTTCACGATCGCTTCGAGCGCCGCCTTGCTCATCGCATAGCCGCCCCAATAGGGCTTGTGCTTATGCGCGGCGCCCGAGGTGACGAAGATCGCCCGTCCGGCATCGGAGCGCTTCAGCAGCGGCTCGAAGGAGCGGATCATCCGCCAGTTGGCCGTGATATTGGTCGAAACGACCTTGTCCCATTCCTTCGGCGCGAGATGGCTCACCGGGGAAAGAATGCCGAGCGTGCCCGCATTGCCGATCAGAATGTCGAGCTTGCCCCAGCGCTCGAAGATCGTCGCGCCGAGCCGGTCGATGCCGTCATAGTCGGTGATGTCCAAGGGGACGAGCGTCGCCTTGCCGCCGATCTTGCTGATTTCGTCGTCTACTTCCTCAAGCCCGCCCACCGTGCGCGCGACGAGAATGACATGCGCGCCTTCCGCCGCCATGCCGAGCGCAACCGCCCGGCCAATGCCGCGCGAAGCGCCGGTGATGACCGCAAGGCGGTCCTGAAGCCGTCCATTCATGTTGATGTCTCTTACGCGATTTCGGCGAGCAGCGACAATTGATGCGTGCGTTGTTCGCCGTCGCGATCGGTAAGCGGCGTCGGATAGTCGCCGGTGAAGCAGTGATCGGTGAACTGCGGATGTTCCTGGTCGCGCCGCGGATAACCCATCGCGCGATAGAGTCCGTCGACGGAAATGAAGGCGAGGCTGTCGACGCCGATATAGTCGCGCATGCCCTTGAGATCGTATTGGGCGGCGAGAAGCTGTTCGCGCTCCGGCGTGTCGATGCCGTAGAAATCGGGATGCGTGATCGGCGGGCTGGCGATGCGCATGTGCACCTCGCGCGCGCCCGCTTCGCGCATCATCTGCACGATCTTCACCGACGTCGTGCCGCGCACGATGGAATCGTCGATGAGGATGATCCGCTTGCCTTCCACGATGGCGCGGTTGGCATTGTGCTTCAGCTTCACGCCGAGCTGGCGGATGTGCTGCGTCGGCTCGATGAAGGTGCGGCCGACATAGTGATTGCGGATGATGCCGAGCTCGAAGGGAATGCCGGACTCGCGCGCATAGCCGATGGCCGCCGGCACGCCGGAATCGGGCACCGGGATCACCACATCCGCATCGACATGGCTTTCACGGGCAAGCTCGGAGCCGAGCTGCTTGCGCACATTGTAGACGCTGCGCCCATCGACGATGCTGTCGGGCCGAGCGAAGTAGATATATTCGAAGACGCAAGGGCGCGGCTTGCGGGGCGGGAAGGGGCGGATAGATTCGATCCCCTCGCGCGTCGCCACGACGATTTCGCCGGGCTCGATCTCGCGCACGAATTCCGCGCCGATAATGTCGAGCGCCACCGTTTCCGAGCAGAGGATCGGCGCGCCGTTGAGGCGGCCGAGAACGAGCGGGCGGATGCCCAGCGGGTCGCGCGCGCCAATGAGCTTTTTCGGCGTCAGCGCCACCAGCGCATAGGCGCCCTCGATCTGGCGCAGCGCATCGACGAAACGGTCCATGACCCTGGTCGACCGGCTGCGGGCGACGAGTTGCAGGATCGTTTCGGTATCCGACGTCGACTGGAAGATCGCGCCGGCGCGAACCAGCTCGTTCCTCAGCGAAATCGCATTGGTCAGATTGCCGTTATGCGCGATGGCGAAGCCGCCGCCCCAGAGATCGGCGAAAAGCGGCTGCACGTTCCGAAGGATCGTCTCGCCCGTGGTCGAATAGCGCACATGGCCGATGGCGATGTCGCCCTTGAGGCGCTGCATCACCTTCTCGCTGGAGAAGTGGTCGCCGACAAGGCCCATCCGCCGCTCGGAATGGAAGTGCTCGCCGTCATAGCTCACGACGCCCGCCGCTTCCTGCCCGCGATGCTGGAGCGCGTGGAGGCCGAGCGCGGTGAGCGCCGCCGCATCCTGATGCCCGAAAACGCCGAACACGCCGCACTCTTCGCGCAGCGTGTCTCCATTCAGTTCGTCATCGGTGATTGTAGTCAGGGGAGGTGTCGGAGTTCTGGCGGATTTTCGAAGCCCCTGGTCGGGGGCCGTATCGGGAAATGGGAGAGGCAATTGCCAGTTCATTCGAAGCACTCCGAAAGGAACCCCGTCATAAAGTCATTCCGTATTCTCGAAAAGCCGATCGAGACCCCTCCGTTCGGAGGTGTTATAGCCCGGTGTTCCTGCCGTGTCAGCGCCAGATTTAGCCCCTGTTTCGGCGGGCGGATTGGCGGCCGGGGACGGCTGCGGCGCGACGGTTTGCCGCTCCGGCGCCGGTGTCCGCGCCTGATTTCCCGGTATATGCGGCAGCAGTCGGCCGGGTTCGGACGGCGCAAGGGTGAATAGCGTGGCAGCCGAGCTTTCGACAAGAGGCCGGAGCTTTGCGTTCCGGATCCAGTCGGGCTGGTCTGCCGGGTTTGGCACCAGCCATGCGAAAAATAGGTATGCGACCGTCACGATCAAGAGGCCGCGAACCAGGCCGAAAAGGAACCCCAGCGTTTTGTCGAGCGTTTCGGCCTGTTCGAAGAGCGCAAGCATGTGGTCCGCCCAGCGCATCGTGAATGCGGCGACAAGCAGATAGCCGACGATGAAGATCGCCAGCGCCGCGACAACGGCGGCAAGCCATTCGGTGCCGATGAAGGATCGGAAGATCGGCGTCGCATAGGGAAAGAGCCAGAGCGCGGCCAGCGCGCCGACCACCCAGGCGAGAATCGACAGGACTTCGTTCGTGAAGCCGCGCAACAGCGCCAGCACGCTCGAAATCGCCAGAACCGCAATCACAATGCCGTCGAATAGCGTCAACGGGAATCTCCCTCCATTTGATTGAGACTAGCATATTCCCTTCAAGCGTTCGGCGAGCTTGCGGCGGGATAGGGGTATTTTTGAGTCTGAAGGTTAAGGCCCGGACACCTTGATTCGGCCGTCCGCAGAGTGATTCGGGGGCCTGCCGCCTAGCGCACGGCCCGCGGTTTCTGGCCGGCCGTGAGATGGGCGACGAGCCCGGCCAGATCGGAAATCTCGGTCAGGGCGAGCCCGGTCGAAGGCCGCTGGCGCACCGTCGAGACGGGCAGGATGGCGCGTTTGAAGCCGAGCTTCTCGGCCTCTTTCAGCCGCGCATCCATCTGGCTGACCGGGCGGATGGCGCCCGAGAGGCTGATTTCGCCGAAGATGACGCAATCGGTGGGCAGCGCATTTCCGGAGATCGAGGACACGAGCGCGCCCGCAACCGCAAGATCGGCGGCAGGCTCGTTGATGCGCAGTCCGCCCGCGACATTGAGATAGACGTCCTGACCGCCGAGCGACAATCCGCAGCGCGCATCGAGCACGGCGAGCACCATGGAAAGCCGTCCGCCGTCCCAGCCGACGACCGCGCGGCGTGGCGTGCCGAGCGAGCTTTGTGCGACCAGCGCCTGGATTTCGACCAGCACAGGCCGCGTGCCCTCGATGCCCGCAAAGACGGCCGAGCCGCTCGTCTCGCCGTCGCGCTCGCCCAGAAAAAGCGCCGAAGGGTTTGGCACTTCCTGCAAGCCGAGTTCGCCCATTTCGAAGACGCCGATTTCGTTTGCCGGGCCGAAGCGGTTTTTCACCGCGCGCAGGATGCGGAACTGGTGCCCGCGCTCGCCCTCGAAGTAGAGAACGCAATCGACCATGTGCTCGACGACGCGCGGGCCTGCGATCTGTCCGTCCTTGGTGACATGGCCGACAAGGATCACCGCCGTGGCGTGCCGCTTGGCGAAGCGCACGAGATCCTGCGCCGTTGCGCGCACCTGCGTCACCGTGCCGGGCGCTGAATCGAGCGCCTCGCTCCACATGGTCTGGATGGAATCGATGACGACGGCGGCGGGCGCCTTGCCGCTTTCGAGCGTGGCGATGATGTCCTTGAGGTTCGTCTCCGCGCCGAGCTGCACCGCCGCATCGGCAAGCCCGAGCCGCCGCGCCCGCATGCGCACCTGCGCCACGGCTTCTTCACCGGAAATATAGACGACGTCTTCGCCCTTGCGCGCCAGCGCCGCCATGGCCTGAAGCAGCAGTGTGGATTTGCCGATGCCCGGATCGCCGCCGACGAGAAGCGCCGAACCCGGCACAAGCCCGCCGCCGCAAACGCGGTCGAATTCCGCAACGCCGGTCACGAGCCTCGGCGGGTCCGCCGTCTCGCCCTTGATCGGGACGAGCTGGATCTGGCGCCCCTTGGTCTTGCCGCTCTTTTGCGGACCGCCCGCGACGCCGGAGCTTTCCGCGATCTCCTCGACGATGGTGTTCCACTCGCCGCAGGACTCGCAGCGTCCCGCCCAGCGCGCACTGACCGCGCCGCAGGCCTGGCAGACGAATGAACGCGATGCTCTCGCCATTACGGCTTCAGCACTTCCATCTTGATCGGGCCGTCGGCGCGGCCGTGGATGAACTGGTCGACAAAATCATTGCCGCTGCTGTCGATCTCGGCGCGCGGCCCCTTCCAGATGATCTTGCCCTTGTAGATCATCGCAATCTCGTCGGCGATCTTGCGCGCGCTCGCCATGTCATGCGTGATCGAAAGCGCCGTTGCGCCGAGATCTTTCACGCTGGCGACGATGAGATCGTTGATGACGTCGGCCATGATCGGATCGAGGCCCGTCGTCGGCTCGTCGAAGAAAATGATTTCAGGGTCGGATGCAATGGCGCGCGCCAGCGCCACGCGTTTCTGCATGCCGCCTGAAAGTTCCGCCGGATAGAGCACGCCGACTTCCGGCCCGAGGCCGACCTTGGCGAGCTTGGCGTAAGCGATGTCCTTGGCCTGGGCGCGCTTCATCTTGCGGCCCTGAATGAGGCCGAAAGCGACGTTCTGCCAGACGCTCAGGCTGTCGAAGAGCGCCGAGCCCTGAAACAGCATGCCAAACTTGCGCAGCGTCTGCTCGCGATCCGCCGCCGACATTTTCAGGACATTCTCGCCGTCGACGAAAATGTCGCCCTTGTCGGGGTGCAGAATGCCGAGCACGCATTTCAGCATCACCGACTTGCCCGTGCCCGAACCGCCGATCACCACCAGCGATTTGCCGCGCGGCACGGTGAGGCTCAACCCGTCGAGAACGACCTTCGGGCCGAAGCGCTTCGTCACGTTGCGAAGTTCGATCTTGGGCGTCTCGCCGCCGCTCTGTTGTTTGTCCGCCATGAAAGGGCTCACTTCGCGAAGAGGAGAGACGTCATCACATAGTTCGACGCCAGAATGAGGATCGAAGCGGTGACGACGGCATTGGTGGTCGCGCGGCCCACGCCCTGCGCGCCGCCCTTCGAGTTGAAGCCGTGGAAGCAGCCCATCAGCGCGATGATGAAACCGAAGACGGCGGCCTTGATGAGGCCGTTGGTCACGTCGGTCGCCTTGAGGAAGTTGACCGTGTTGGTGACATAGACGCCGGAATTGAAATGCAGGCTCGCCGAGCCGACGACAAAGCCGCCCATGATGCCGATGATGTCGGCGATGAGAACGAGAAGCGGCAGCGTGATGACGGCGGCCACGAGGCGCGGCACCACCAGATATTTGAACGGGTTGGTCGAAAGCGTCGTCAGCGCGTCGATCTGTTCGGTGACGCGCATGGTCCCGAGTTCCGCCGCGATCGCCGCCGAGACGCGGCCCGCGACCATCAGCCCGCCAAGCACCGGCCCGAGTTCGCGCGTGATGCCGAGCGCGACGATGGTGGCGACGATGTTCTCGGAATTGATCTTGTTGCCGCCGTAATAGATTTGCAGCGCCAGCGCGCCGCCGGTGAAGAAGGCGGTGAGCGCCACGACCGGCAGCGAGAAATAGCCGATGCGCATCATCTGCTGGCCGAGCAGCCGCCCGAAGAAGGGCGGCCTGACGATATGGGAGACGCTCGACCAGGTGAAAAGCGCAAGCCGTCCGGTCTCGCCGAACAGTGCCAACACCACCCGGCCGATAATTGCGAAGAAGTTCAAAGCTGGACCCCGTTCATGATTCTGCGGCGGCTGCCGTCTTGCCAGTGTAAAGCCGCTTGTAGCGTTCTCCCAAGCTCGTGAGAACCTCATATCCGATGGTTCCCGCCCGATTTGCGACTTCATCCAGGCTCACATGGGGACCGATCAGCTCGGCAAGGTCGCCCCGCCGCACCTTGCCCTCCGGGATTCCGGTCGCATCGACGATCAGAAGGTCCATGCTGACCCGGCCCGCCACCGGGGCATATTGGCCCCCGAGCCAGACCCGGCCCCCACCCGCCGATGAACTCAAACGCCGGAAATAGCCGTCCGCATAGCCGACCGACAGGACCGCCAGCCGCCGGACCCCCTTTGCCTCCCAGGTCGCGCCATAGCCCGCCGTCTCGCCTTCCGCCACATCCCGGACCTGAAGCACCCGCGCCTCGGCCTTCACCGTCGGACGGAAGGGATTGGGTTTCCCCTCGAAGGGCGTGCCGCCGTATAGCCCATAGCCCGGCCGGACCAGGTCGAAATGATATTCGGGTCCGAGCAGGATTCCCGACGAATTGGCGAAACTCGCCGGCGTGCCGGGAAAGGCCGCGCGGATCGTCTTGAAGCGGGCAAGCTGGCGCGCATTGAGCGGATGCCCGGCCTCGTCCGAACAGGCGAGGTGGCTCATCACCAGCGAGACCTCGATGCCGTCGAGGCGCGACCGGTCGGCAAGCACAAGGGCGGCCTCCTCGCCGATGAGCCCGAGCCTGCTCATGCCGGTGTCGAAGTGGAGCGCGGCCGGAAGCCTCCGTCCCGCTGCCTTCGCCTCGCGCCGCCAGTCCTTGATCTCGCCCAGGCTTGCAAGACAGGGCCGCAGCCCATGCCCGCGGTAGGCCCCGGCCGCATTCGCCGCCAGCCCGTTCGTCACATAGATCGTCGCCTCTGGCAGCGCCGCCCGAAGCGCCACCCCCTCGGTGGCGTCCGCCACGAAGAAGGTCTTGCAGCCCGCGTCCGCAAGCGTGCGAACAACGGGCGCAAGGCCGAGCCCATAGGCATTCGCCTTGACGACGCCCGCCACCTCCGCGCCCGGCGCGTAGCTTTGGAGCTGCCTGTAGTTGGCGGCAACCGCATCGAGATCGACGGTCAGGATCGCGCCCGCCGAAGCGAGGTCGGAGGAGGGGGCAGGGGCGGTTTTCAAATCGGTCGGGCTCATCGCCGCATAATGCCCGGCAACAGGCCGGACGGCACGCAAAAGAGCGAAAATTGCTTAACCGTCAATACCGCTCTTCCGGCATGTGGTCGTCCTGGATGTGGTCGCCGAAGCGCGTCACATCGGCCTGGAACTGCATCTTGACCGTGCCCGTCGGGCCGTGGCGCTGCTTGCCGATGATGACTTCGGCAAGGCCGTGAACCTTGCCCATTTCCTCCTGCCACGCCAGATGCTCCGGCGTGCCTTCCCGGGGCTCTTTCCGCTGCACGTAATATTCCTCGCGGAAGACGAACATCACGACGTCGGCATCCTGCTCGATCGAGCCCGATTCACGCAGGTCCGAAAGCTGCGGCCGCTTGTCGTCGCGCGCTTCCACCTGACGCGAAAGCTGCGACAGGGCGAGGATCGGCACGTTCAGTTCCTTGGCCAGCGCCTTCAGGCCGGTGGTGATCTGCGTCACTTCCTGCACGCGGTTGTCGCCGTATTTGCCGCCGCCGCTGAGAAGCTGGAGATAGTCGATGTCCAGCATGCCGAGCCCGCGCTGGCGCTTCAGCCGCCGCGCGCGCGCCGCCAGCGTCGCGATCGTGAGGCCGCCCGTATCGTCGATGTAAAGCGGAATGCTCTGCAATTCGCGCGAGGCGTCGACCAGACGGTGAAATTCGTCCTCGTCGATCTTGCCGCGCCGGATGCGTTCCGACGGCACGCCGGATTGCTCCGCGAGCAATCGCGTCGCCAATTGTTCGGCCGACATTTCGAGCGAGAAGAAGCCGACGATGGCCCCGTCCTTCACCGACACAGTGCCGTCCGCCAGATGCTCGGCCTTGTAGGCCTTGGCCGCGTTGAAGGCGATATTGGTGGCAAGCGCCGTCTTTCCCATCGAGGGGCGTCCGGCAAGGATGATGAGGTCGGAAGGCTGCAAACCGCCGAGCTTCTGGTCGAGGTCGCGCAGCCCCGACGAAATGCCGGACAGTCCCCCGTCGCGCTCGTAAGCGGCCGCCGCCATGTCGACAGCGCCCTTGAGCGACTCGTAGAAATTGCGGAACCCGCCTTCATACTTGCCCTGCTCGGCGAGCTGATAGAGCGCCTGCTCGGCATCGAGAATCTGCGCCGCCGGCGTGTCGTCCACCGGCGCGTCATAGGCGCGCGTATGCATGTCGATGCTGACCTGGATCAGCTCGCGCCTGATCGCCAGCGTGTAGATCGCACGCGCATATTCCTCGGCATTGATGATCGTCGTCGCCGCGCCCGCCAGCCGCGCGAGATATTGTGGGCCCCCGATCTCGGCCAGCGCTTCGTCGCGCTCGAAGAAATTCTTCAGCGTGACGGGCGAGGCGAGATGACCCGCCGTGATAAGCTTCGCCGAAGCTTCATAGATGCGGCCATGCAGCGCGTCGAAAAAGTGACGCGGTTCGAGAAAGCTCGCAACCCGGTCATAGGACTCGTTGTTGACGAGAATCGCGCCGAGCAGCGCCTGCTCCGCCTCGATGTTGTGAGGCGGGACGCGATAGCCCGAGGCACCCTCGTCGTCGGGCGCAGATGCAAATGCGGTGACTGTGCTTTCCATAGTTTCGTTTAACGCGACCGCGCGGCAAACCGAAGGCAAATATCCGCCGCCGCCAAGCCGCCCCCATAAATTTCATCCACAGCATCTTGATAAGACGCTAAGTGCTCGCTTCCGTTCAATTATTGCGCCGAATCGGCTGTGGACAATTGCCATTATAGCCCGGATGCCGTCGGCCGCTCCGGACACATTCTCAGCGCCATTGTTTCATGTCCCGAACAACTAATTCGCATGGTTCGCATAGTCAGCGGGCGAACTGCGGGACTAGAGTTCTCGCCATCGCTTCGCCTCGGGGAAGAGGCTCAACGGGAGGTACGGGATAAATGGACAAGGCAACGACACTCGCGGGCCCGCTCGGCCGCGTTCTTCTCTGCTTCATCTTTTTGCTTGCCGGTTACGGCAAGGCGACCGCCCCGCAGGGCACGATCGAATACATCGCCTCGCATGGCCTTCCGCTGCCGCAGATCGCCTATGCGGTGGCGCTCGCCGTCGAACTCGGTTGCGGCCTGCTCGTCCTTGTCGGCTATCAGGCGCGGCTCGCGGCGCTGGTGCTGGCCGGGTTCTGCATCGTCACCGGCATTGTCTTTCACTATCAGCCCGGCGATCAGGCGCAGATGATCAATTTCATGAAGAACCTCGCCATGGCGGGCGGCTTCCTTCAGATCGTCGCACATGGCGCGGGCGCATTGAGCGTCGACAACCGAAAGGCCTGACGGCGAGGCGGAGGGCGCGCGGGCGGTCTATTCGCCCGCGCGCAATCTTTCGCGCATCGGCGCCGCCGCAAGCTGGCGTTCTTCATCGCCCATATAATCCCGCGTGATCGGCAGCGCGTCGATCTTCCGCGTGAGCTGGAGCTGGAAGTTCACCATGCCCTCATGCCGGAACGAGGTTTCCGACCCCGCGAGATAGAACTCCCACATCCGGCAGAAACGTTCGTCGTAGATTTTCGCCGCCTCTTCGCGCCGCGCCATGAACCGCCGCCGCCACTCGCGCAGCGTCTCGGCATAGTGAAGCCGCAGCACTTCGAGATCGGTCATCAGCAGTCCCGTCTTTTCCACCGCCGCCGCCATCTCGCTCAGGGCCGGGATGTAGCCTCCGGGAAATATGTACTTTGCGATCCATGGATTGGTCGCCCCCGGCGGATCGAGCCGGCCGATCGTGTGGATGAGCGCGATGCCATCGGGCGTCAGCAGCTTCTGCACGCGGTTGAAATATTCCCCGTAGTAGCCGACGCCGACATGTTCGAACATGCCGACGGAGACGATGCGGTCGAACGTGTCATCGAGCGTGCGGTAGTCCTGGAGGAGAAAGCTCACCCTGTCCGAAAGGCCGCGCTCGGCCGCGCGCGCGTTCGCGACCTTGTGTTGCTCGCGGCTCAGCGTGACGCCGACAACCTTCGCTCCCGTCTCTTCGGCCAGCGTCATCGCCAGGCCGCCCCAGCCGCAGCCGATGTCGAGCACGCGCATGCCGGGCTCTATGGCGAGTTTCGCCGCGATGTGACGCTTCTTGGCCAGTTGCGCTTCCTCGAGGCTCATGCCGGGATGGGCGAAATAGGCGCATGAATATTGTTTGTCGGCATCGAGGAAGAGATCGTAGATGCCGCCGTCGAGATCGTAGTGATGGGCGACGTTCTGTTGCGCCCGGCCGATCGGATTGTGCTGGTCGATACGCCGCTTCGCGCGCCTGAGCGCGGCGTAGAGCTTGAAGGCGGCACTCGGGTAACTGCTTCCGAGATTGCCCAGAATGAGATCGAGAAAATCGTAGATCGAATGCGGCGCATCGACGGTGAGCAAGCCGTCCATATAGGCTTCACCGAGCTTCAGATAAGGGTTGAGCGCCAGCGCCAGATGCGGCCCCTTGTCGTGAAGCCGGATGGTAATGAGACGGCCCGTGCCGTCGCCATAGGTCTGGACGCTGTCATCGACGCCGACGACGCGGAGCGATCCGCGCGCGACGACCTGATTGAGAAGAGCACCGAACAGCATACAACCTCCTGACGATTGGAGTTGACGCAATATCGGCCCGGTACGAACCGGTCCGACCGGAATTCGTTCCCCCTACGGAAAGGCTAACAGAATCACGGCCGCAAGATCAAAACGAAATATGCAGCCCGGCGGGGCGGCGTCCGGGCAGCAAAAAGGGCGCCCGTTAGGGCGCCCTTCCGCATGACATATCCGCAAACTGGGAAGTTTACTCGGCTTCCGCTTCGCCTTCGGCCTCTTCGCCTTCTTCCTTCGGAGCGAGCTCCTCGGACTCGAAGAAAGCGGCGGCGTCCAGTTCCTCTTCGCGGCCCTTCTGCGTGAGGTCTTCGCCGGCGGCCTGACGCACGGCTTCTTCCTCGGAGCGGGCAACGTTGACGGTCACCGTGGCCGACACTTCCGGATGCAGGACGATGCGGACCTGATGCAGGCCGATCGTCTTGATCGGATGGTCGAGCGCGACCTGGTTGCGGGTAAGCGAGAAGCCGCCCGCCGTCACCGCCTCGGCAATGTCACGCGTGGTGACGGAGCCGTAGAGGTGGCCGGTTTCGCCGGCCTGGCGCAGAACGATCACGCTCTGGCCGTTGAGCTTCGCCTGAACCTGCTCGGCTTCGCCGCGCAGTTCGAGGTTGCGGGCTTCGAGCTGGGCGCGCTGGGCTTCGAAGCGCACCATGTTTTCCTTGGTCGCGCGGAGCGCCTTCTTGCGCGGAAGGAGGAAGTTGCGGGCGAACCCGTCCTTCACCTTCACGACATCGCCCATTTGACCGAGTTTTTCGACCCGTTCGAGAAGTACGACTTGCATGTCTCTCTCCTGTTCCGGGCTCAGCCGATGACGTAGGGCAGGAGCGCGAGGAAGCGCGCGCGCTTGATGGCGCGGGCAAGCTCACGCTGCTTTTTGGCGGACACCGCCGTGATGCGGCTCGGCACGATCTTGCCGCGCTCGGAGACGTAGCGCTGCAGCAGCTTCGTGTCCTTGTGGTCGATCTTCGGGGCGTTGGCGCCGGAGAACGGGCAGGTCTTGCGGCGGCGGAAGAAGGGCCGGCGCGCGGGCTGTG
>JARLIS010000062.1 GCA_031291615.1 Parvibaculum sp. | reverse complement strand
CGGGATCATGATCGTTCCGGTGGCGGCGTCGGGCGGAGCGCAGGCGGCGCGGGGCGAGCAGAACCTTGTGCGGATCGTTCGAACGGAGGAAGGTGTGAAACGCGAGGAGCTCATGCCTGTACGATTCGTCCCTCTAGTCGAGGGCGTGGCGAAAGAGTCCTGACTTTCTGGAGCCTGGGAACGATCGAGCCAGCGATGTTGCAGCACAGGGCGATCAAGCAATTCGTCGGCGGCCTTGTGCTGCCGCTGCTGCTTGCCGGTTGCGCCAGCAACAACTGGTGGGACGAGGGTGGCAGGTCCTCCAACGGCAGCTATGGCGGCGACAGTGGCTATATCGAGCGCACGCCGATGCCCGCGCCCGTGCGCAGCAGCGGCGGGAGCTACGTGGTCCGCCGCGGCGTGACGCTCTATCAGGTTTCGCGCGAGACGAATGTTCCGTTGCGCTCGCTGATCGACGCCAACAATCTCGAGCCGCCCTACGATCTGAAGACCGGCCAAAGGCTGATCATACCGACGGCGCGCTATCACGTCGTTCAGCGCGGCGAGACTGTCTACAGCATTTCGCGCACCTATGGCGTCGACATGGCCGTCCTGACACGGACCAACCGTTTGCAACCGCCTTACCGGATCAAGCTGGGCGAAAAGCTGCAATTGCCCTCGCGGGTCAATTCGCAGGTCGCGTCCGGCGACGATACGCAGCCGCGCACGGTGCCGATGAACCGGCCGAGCGAAACCTATACGGCGCCTCGCGGCACCGCCACGGCGGCGGCGGCTCCCAAGGCACCGCTGCCGCCTCCGCCGACGCTTGCGGGCGATTTCGTCTGGCCGGCGCAGGGCAAGATCATTTCGACCTTCGGCGAGAAGGAAAACGGGCTGCACAATGACGGCATCAATATCGCCGTCGCTTCAGGCACGCCGGTGAAGGCGGCGCAGAACGGCGTCGTCGCCTACGCCGGCAACGAGCTGAAGGGCTACGGAAATCTGCTTCTCGTGCGCCATGCCAATGGCTGGATGACGGCCTATGCGCATAACAGCAAGCTGCTTGTCCAGCGCGGCGATACGGTGGTGAAGGGGCAGACGATTTCGCTTGCCGGCAGCACGGGGAGCGTGACGAGCCCCCAAGTGCATTTCGAGATCCGCAAGGGCGCGAAGGCGGTCGATCCGCGCAGCGTTATCGGCGGCTGAAAAACCAATGTGCGATTTGTGTGCGTATTCGCCATCGCGGCGGCACCTCCTCGGATTGATGGCGGCGGCGCCGCTGCTTGCCGCCTTCCCGCGCGAGGCGAAGGCGGCGGCGGGGATCGTCAATTACCGGGCGGCCTTCATTCCCATGCTGGCGGAGGATGGACGGCGTTTCGTCGTCATCCGGCGCTTCGAGCGGAACGGAGCGGGCTTCGCGCTCACCGTCGATCCGGCAACGCTTGAAACGGCCATCCGGCAGGAAAGCTGGCTTGAAGCGGATGCGGAAGGCTGGCCGGCGCTCAAGGCGACACCCTATGTCTCGGCGCTCTGGGCGCTCACATCCGCGCCTTATCCGATCGAGAATGCGGGTCTTAAACATGCGCGCGGTGCAGCGCCGGGATATTTTCTCACCGTCGATATGTGCCCATCGCGGCGTAGCTTCGAGGCCGCCTTCTTCGCTTCGCTGGCGGAGCGGGGAAGGCGCGAGGGCATGCCGATGCCGGTCGCGATTTCGATCAGCGGCTATTGGGCGATTGCCCACAGGGATGAATTTGCGTCGTTGATCGCGCGGCAGCAGCTGGGCGAGCTCGACGTCACATGGGTCAACCACTCCTACACGCATCGCTACCTGAAGGGCGTGCCCGATCGGCAGAACTTCATGCTGACGCCGCATACCGATCTTGAGAGCGAGGTGTTTCGCACCGAGCAGCTTTTGATCGAGGCCGGGCTGACGCCGTCCGTCTTCTTCCGCTTTCCGGGGCTCGTATCCGACGCCTATCTGGTGATGGAGCTGAGGCGGCTCGGCCTCGTGCCGCTCGGCGCCGATGCCTGGCTCGCCAAGGCCCAGCGCCCGCGTCCCGGCAGCATTGTGCTCGTGCATGGAAACGGCAACGAGCCGCAGGGTATTGCCGATGTGCGGCGCTATGTTGCCGATGGGCAGGTTCGCTGGATGGGGCTGAGGGAGGCGGCGGTTTCGGACTAGGTGGGGGCCTCGCCCTTCGAGACGCGAACCTTCGGTTCGCTCCTCAGGGTGAGGATTGTATAATTTTAGAATCCCCGCCGCGACCCTCATCCTGAGGAGGGCCGAAGGCCCGTCTCGAAGGATGCGTCCCAAGGCGCAGACATCAATCCAGCGCCTTGCCCATGCGCCCGGCGAAGTCCTGCATGAATTGCCATGCCACGCGGCCCGACCGTGCGCCGCGCGTTGCCGCCCATTCGATGGCTTCGGCATGCAGCTTTTCCATATCCGCGTTCAGACCGTAATGCGCGGCATAGGCTTCGACCATGCCGAGATAATCTGCCTGGCTGCAATTGTGGAAGCCGAGCCAGAGGCCGAAACGGTCGGACAGCGAAACCTTCTCCTCGACCGCTTCGGAGGGGTTGATGGCGGTGGAGCGCTCGTTCTCCATCATGTCGCGCGGCATGAGGTGGCGGCGGTTCGAGGTCGCATAGAAAAGGACATTCTTCGGCCGGCCCTCGATGCCGCCGTCGAGCACGGCCTTCAGCGACTTGTAGCTCGTGTCGTCGTGATCGAAGGACAGGTCGTCGGAGAAGATGAGGCAGCGGCGGGGCTGGTTCCGGAGCAGCGCCATGAGGCGGGGCAGGCTCTCTATGTCCTCGCGGTGGATTTCGATCAGGATCAGGCTTTTCGGCTTCTCCAGATTGACGGCCGCATGGGCCGCCTTGACGAGCGAGCTTTTGCCCATACCGCGCGCGCCCCAGAGGAGGGCGTTGTTGGCCGACAGGCCCCGGGCGAAACGGCGGGTATTGTCGAGGAGAATATCGCGCACATGATCGACGCCCTTCAGGAGCGAAATGTCGACGCGGGCAACGTCCGGCACCGGGTCGAGCACGCCGGCATCCGCATTCCAGGTGAAGGCGTCTGCGGCGTCGAGGCCGGGCCCCTTGGCGGGCGCGGGCGCGAGACGCTCCAGCGCTTCCGCGATGCGGGCGACGAGCGACTCCAGATTGGCGCTGCTTTCTTTCTCAGCCATGACAGGTCTCCGGCGGCGGGAAGGGTGCGGACCCTAACACCGGATATGGGGGCGGAAAACACCTGTCTTCGCCAAAGGTTAAGCCGGTTCCGCCAATGGTTTGCAAAACCGCACCCTGCCGGTATAGTCCGGCGCAAATGTGAATAACCCGTGGTCCGGCTTCCATGCCCGACCGCCATTGGAGACGCAGCGATATGGGCCAGACCGGCGGCAGTGGCGATATTTTCAGCTTGTTGGTTCCGATCGCCGCCATGCTTGTATTCATGTATTTCCTCGTCTTCCGGCCGCAGCAGCAGCGGGTCAAGGCGCATCAGGCCCTGATTGCGAATGTCCGGCGCGGCGACGTGGTGGTGACGTCGGGCGGCATCATCGGCAAGGTCACGAAGACCGACGACCTCGAAGTCCAGATCGAAATCGCCGAAGGCGTAAAGATTCGTGTGGTGAAGAGCACGCTGGCCGACGTGCGGACCAAAACCGAACCCGTGCCCGCCAACACAAACTCGCCGTCTTGAGGCAACGCTGAACCGGCCGCTCACGAGCCGGATGCAATTCGCCCGACAGCAGGAACAAGAGCCCACATGCTTCACTTTGAACGCTGGAAGATCGTACTGATTGCGATCCTGACGCTTGCGGGCGTCTTCTATACCGCGCCGAACTTCCTGCCCAAGTCCGTGCTGGACGAGTTGCCTTCGTTCCTTCCGCACAAGCAGATCAATCTCGGTCTCGACCTTCGCGGCGGCTCCTACCTGCTGCTGCAAGTCGACACGGCATCTGTGAACCGCGACCGGTTGCAGGCGCTGTCGAACGACGTGCGGCGTGTACTGCGCGGTGCGCAGGTCAACTACACAGGCCTCGGCGTCAATGGCGACTCGGTGACCGTGCGCATCACCAAGCCCGAGGACATGGACAAATCGGTGGCGGCGGTAAAGGGCCTCTCCTCAATGCTCGCCGCCAACCTTTTGAGCGGCGGCATGCCCTCCCGCGATCTCGACGTCGCGACAAGCGGGACACTTATCACCGTCACGGCCACCGATGCGGCGAAGCTCGCCCGCGCGCAGTCGGCCATTCAGCAGTCGATGGAAATCGTACGCCGCCGTATCGACGAACTGGGCACGACCGAGCCTGTGATCCAGCAGCAGGGCGCCGACCGCATTCTGGTTCAGGTTCCCGGCCTCAGCGATCCGTCGCGCCTGAAGGCGCTGCTCGGCCAGACGGCCAAAATGAACTTCCGTCTCGTCGATACGACGACGACGGCGCAGCAGGCGCTGGAGACCCATTCCATTCCGGCCGGTTCCGAAATCCTGCCGATGACCGACAATCCGCAGCAGCAGATCCTCGTGCAGCGGCGCGTCATGGTCGGCGGCGACAGCCTCGTCGATGCGCAGCCGGGCTTCGACCAGCGTTCGGGCGAGCCCATTGTCAGCTTCCGCTTCGACTCGACGGGCGCGCGGCTTTTCGGCGAAGTGACGCGCGAAAATGTCGGCAAGCCTTTCGCCATCGTGCTCGACAACAAGGTCATCAGCGCGCCGCGCATCAACGAGCCGATCATGGGCGGTTCCGGCCAGATCAGCGGCAGCTTCACCGTTCAGCAGGCGAACGACCTTGCCATCCTGCTGCGCGCAGGCGCGTTGCCCGCGCCGCTCAACGTGCTTGAGGAGCGGACGGTCGGCGCGAGCCTGGGCGCGGACTCGGTGCGCGCGGGCCTCATCGCCTCGATCATCGGCTCGCTTGCCGTCGTCATTTTCATGATTGCGGTTTATGGGCTCTTCGGCGTCTTCGCCAATATCGCGCTTGTCGTCAACGTTGCATTGATCATGGGCGCGCTGTCGCTTCTTCAGGCCACGCTGACCTTGCCCGGCATTGCCGGCATCGTGCTCACCATCGGCACAGCGGTCGACGCCAACGTGCTGATCTATGAACGCATCCGCGAGGAATTACGTTCGGGCAAATCGCCCATTGCCTCCATTCAGGCCGGCTACAACAAGGCGCTAGCCCCCATCGTGGACGCCAACGTCACGCACTTCATTTCGGCGGCGGTTCTCTTCGAACTGGGTTCAGGCCCCGTGCGCGGCTTCGCCGTCACTCTTGCCATCGGCGTCATCACCTCGGTGTTCACGGCCGTGACGGTCAACCGCCTGATCGTCGCCACCTGGGTGCGCCGCATGCGCCCCAAGACCATTCAACTGTGATCGGCACAAGGGCAATTCCATGAAACGCTTGAAGCTCGTTCCCGACCACACCGAGATTTCGTTCGTCAAATATCGCCACATCGCCATCGGCCTGTCGGTGTTCGTCATGCTTGCCTCCGTGGTGCTGCTCTTCGGCAAGGGGTTCAATTTCGGCATCGACTTCGAGGGCGGCACCGTCATCGAGGTTGCGACGAAGGGTCCGGCGGACATTGCCGGCCTGCGCGCACGGCTAGGCAAACTCGGGCTTGGCGACGTTCAGCTTCAGCGCTTCGGCCAGGACAATGACGTTCTGATCCGCGTCGGTGCGGCGCATACCGGCCAGACCGATGCCGAGGGCCAGATTGTCGTGCAGAAGGTTAAGGCGGAGCTCGGAACCGAGGTCGAGTATCGGCGCATCGAAAGCGTCGGTCCGCAGGTTTCCGGCGAGCTGATCCGCTCGGCGACGACGGCCGTGCTGATCGCCATTTTCATGATGTTCATCTACATCTCGTTCCGCTTCGAATGGCAGTTCGGGCTCGGCGCCGTGCTGTCGATCGCGCATGACGTGCTGGCGACCATCGGCGTCTTTTCGCTGTTCCATCTGGAATTCAACCTGACGACCATCGCCGCGCTCCTCACCATCGTGGGCTATTCGATGAACGACACCGTCGTCGTCTTCGACCGCATGCGCGAGAACCTGCGCAAGTTCAAGAAAATGGAGCTCGGCCAATTGATCGACCTGTCGATCAACGAAACGCTGTCGCGCACCATCATGACATCCGTAACGACGCTGATTGCGCTGTTCGCGCTCTTCATCTTCGGCGGCGAAGTCATCCGCAGCTTCACCTTCGCCATGATCTTCGGCATTTTCGTCGGCACTTATTCGTCGATCTTCGTCGCCGCGCCGGTGCTGATGGCCATCGGCATCAAGCGCGATTGGGGCGTTGCGCCGGGTCGCGGCAAGGCCGGAACGGGCGCAGAGACCAAGGCCTGATGCAGCCCCGCTTTGCCGGGCAGCCGCTGATCGACGCCTATGGCGACATGGGTTTCAGGCTCGCGGGCCAGCGGTTCGAGGGATCGATCATCCTGACACCGCAGGGGCTCTATCCCTGGAATGTGTCGGCACTGGGCGAGGCGACGCTTGAGTCGCTCGCGCCGATCATCGGTCACACGGAGACCTTCGACTTCCTGCTGATCGGCAGCGGCGCCAAATTCGTGCGGTTTTCCAAGAACATCGCCGCCTTTCTTGCGGGCAGGCGAATCATGCCGGACTTCATGGACACAGGCGCCGCCTGCCGGACCTACAACGTGCTCCGCGGCGAGGACAGGCGCGTCGCGGCGGCTCTTATTGCAGTTGCGTGAAGCGCAATTTGCGGCAGGAATGCTTGGCTTTTCCGCGCGAAACTCCTAGCTTGTGACCAAGAGTCGCGGCCTCAATTTCCGCAAGCGGCGCGGAACGCGACGGGGCGTTTGAATTCACAAGGGGAGCAACACCCATGGCAGCTATCCTGACATCGCTACGCAATACGGTCATCGCCGGCTTCTTGCTCGCGCTGATCCTGGTCATTTTCTATCTCAGGCAGGGCGGAGGGCTCGAGCTTCAGTTCTGGGCCTTCATCGTGCGCTGGCTGCACGTCGTCAGCGGTGTGATGTGGATCGGCCTGCTCTGGTATTTCAACTTCGTGCAGATCCCGAACATGCCGAAGATTCCGGACGAGCAGAAGCCCGCCGTCAGCAAGGTGATCGCGCCGGCCGCGCTCTTCTGGTTCCGCTGGGGCGCCATGTCGACGATCTTCTTCGGCATCGTTCTGGCCCACCTCAACGGCTACCTGCTCGACGCCTATACGCTCGGCGCGGCGGAAGGCTTCACGGTTCCCAAGGACATCGCCATCGGCATCGGCATGTGGCTCGGCACGATCATGTGGTTCAACGTCTGGTTCGTGATCTGGCCGAACCAGAAGATCGCGCTCGGCCTTGTCGAAGCGGCGGCCGACCAGAAGCCCAAGGCGGCGCGGACGGCCATGCTGTTCTCGCGCACCAACACGCTGCTCTCGATCCCGATGCTCTTCGCGATGGTTTCGGCGCAGAACATCTACTGATCGCAGCTTGATCGTTGACGGGGCGGGGCTGTCGGCATGGCAGCCCCGCTTTCGTTTCGGACCCTGAGAAGATGACCACGGCCACGCCCGACGAAAGCCTGGATGCCTGCCTTGCGACGCTGAGGCGGCTCGATCACGACCGTTTTCTGGCGGCGCTGGTCGCGCCCGCTGCGAAGCGCCCGGCACTCGTCGCGCTTTATGCCTTCAATGCCGAGATTGCGCGGGTGCGCGAAACGGTGAGCGAGCCGATGCTCGGCCAGATACGCCTCCAATGGTGGCGCGAAAGCATCGAGGCGCTGGAGCGGGGCGAGGCGCGCGGGCATGAGGTGATTGTCGCCCTCGAATTGGCGAAGCTGCCCGCCGCCTGTCTCATCACGCTTGTCGATGCGCGCGAGCGCGATCTCGACGATGAGCCATTCGCCGATATGGCCGCGCTTGAAACCTATGCGGAGGCGACGTCTTCAGCCTTGATGCGGCTCGCCACGCTGGCGCTTGGCGGCGAGGATCATCCGGCGATCCGGCCGGCCGGCATCGCCTATGCGCTCACCGGCCTTCTCCGCGCAGTGCCCGCGCATGCTTCGCAGGGGCGGCTTTATCTGCCGCTCGATCTTCTGCGCGAACACGATGTCGATCCGCACCGGATTTTCGCGGGCGAAATGTCGGAAGGATTGCGCAGCGTGGTCAACGCCATTGCGGCGCGTGCGCGGGGTCTGCTTGCCGAGGCTCGGGGGATCGGCAAGGTCGGTCGTGCGAGTTTGCCCGCGCTGCTGCCCGCCGCTCTTTGCGATCGCTATCTCGACATCATGACCGCGCCCGATTTCGATCCTTTCCGCCGGTCGACGGACGTGCCCGCGTTCCGGCGGCAATTGCGATTGCTCGGACGGTCTTTCGCCGGACGTTTCTAGCTTACTCGGCGGCTTCGGCGCTGGGGTTCAGCCATGCGCCGAGATCGCGCAAGGCGCGCGATGTATAGGCGCGCTTGCGGGCGGGGCCTTTGGCCTTGCCGCGCGGGCGTTTGCCGTCTTCGTCGAGGCCGATTTCGACTTCGGGGAAGAGCCCGAAATTGACGTTCATCGGCTGGAAGGTTTCGGCGTTGGCGTCGCCCGTTATATGGGCGAGAAGCGCGCCGAGCGCCGTCGTGCGCGGCGGCATGGAGGGCGCGCGGCCAAGACGTTCCGCGGCGGCGAAGCGACCGGCGAGGAGCCCCATCGCGCCGCTTTCGACATAGCCCTCGACGCCGGTGACCTGACCGGCGAAGCGGAGGCGCGGCTCCTTCTTCAGCCGCATCGAGCCGTCTAGCAGCTTCGGGCTGTTCAGGAAGGTATTGCGGTGAAGGCCGCCGAGCCGGGCGAATTCCGCCTTTTCGAGGCCGGGTATGGTGCGGAAGACGCGCGTCTGTTCGCCATGCTTCATCTTGGTCTGGAAACCGACCATGTTGTAGAGCGTGCCCAGCGCATTGTCCTGGCGGAGCTGGATGATCGCATAGGGCTTTACGGTCGGATCATGGGGATTGGTGAGGCCGACCGGCTTCATCGGGCCCCAGCGCAGCGTTTCGGCGCCGCGCTCCGCCATGACTTCAATCGGCAGGCAGCCTTCGAAATAGGGCGTGTTCTTTTCCCATTCCTTGAAGTCGCCCTTCTCGCTTTCAATCAGCTCACGGATGAAAGTGTCGTATTGCTCGCGCGTCAGCGGACAGTTGATGTAGTCCTTGCCTGTGCCGCCCGGGCCCATCTTGTCGTAACGCGACTGGAACCAGCAGACCGACATGTCGATGGTATCGCGATAAACGATGGGGGCGATGGCGTCGAAGAAGGCGAGTTCCTCGGCGCCCGTCAGCGCCGCGACGGCCTCGGCCAGCGCGGGCGAAGTGAGGGGCCCCGTCGCCAGGATCACGCTGTCCCAATCGGCGGGGGGGAGCCCCGCGACTTCGCCGCGTTCGATGGTGATCAGCGGGTGCGCCTCGATCTTTTCGGTCACATAGGCCGAGAAGCTGTCGCGGTCGACGGCGAGCGCGCCGCCCGCCGGCACCTTGGCGACGTTCGCCGCCTCCATCAGCAGTGAGCCCGCGCGGCGCATTTCCTCATGCAGTAGGCCGACGGCGTTCTGTTCCGCATCGTCTGAGCGGAAGGAATTGGAGCAGACGAGTTCGGCGAAGCCGTCCGTCTGGTGGGCGTCGGTTTTCACGACCGGGCGCATTTCATGCAGCACGACGGGCACGCCGGCTTCCGCGACGGTCCATGCGGCCTCGGAGCCGGCCATGCCGGCGCCGACGATGTGAACGGGTTTCAGGGTGCTGTTCATGGGTGAGGAAATAGCACCCTCAGCCCCTCAGTTCCACAGCTTCGGCGTGCGCCCCGCCCAGGGCAGTTCCTTTTCGAGCTGGGCGGCGAGGCGATAAAGCGTCGCTTCGTCGGCATAGCGGCCGGTGAACATCATGCCGATGGGAAAATCCGCCTCGCTTTGCCAGAGCGGCAACGAGAGGGAAGGCTGGCCCGTGAAGTTGAAGGGCGGGGTGAAGGGGAAGACCTTGCCCTGCCGCTTGTTCACTTCCCTCGGCTCCAGATTGACCGGATCGACATAGCCGATTTCCGGCGGCGGCGTGCCCATGACCGGCGAGAGATAGACATCGAAGGTTTCGAATGTGGCGAGGATTTCGCGGTTGAGCAGGCGTAGCGTCTGCCAGCCCCACATCACCTGATCACCGGTGAGCCTGCGGCCGCCCTTCATCGCGGCCCATGTCAGCGGCTCAAGTTCGTCCGGCGCCGGCTCGCGGCCCTTCGCCTCGATGAGCCGTCCCATGCCGGCGGCGAAATTGGCGGCGGAGACGCAGCCTTGCGCGCGATAAAGCGTCTTGTAGTCGATGCCGAGGCCGCGCGGGACCAGTTCATGCCCAAGGCCCTTCAGCAAGTCGGCGGTGCGTTCGAGCGCGGCCTGCACTTCGGGGTCGATGGGGCGGCCATTCGGCGTTTCGCTCGACCAGGCGATTTTCAACTTGCCCGGCGACTTGGTGATTTCCTCCATGTACGGCCGCGCTTTCGGTGGCGGCGCATAAGGAGAAGCAGGTTCGGGAAAGCCGATTGCGTCGAGCATCGCGGCGCTGTCGCGCACGGTGCGGCTCACCACATGGTCGACGCTGAAGCCGATGGCGCGGTCGTAATCGTCCGGCCCTTGCGGATTGCGGTCGCGCGTCACCTTCATGCCGACTAGGCCGCAGCAGGCGGCGGGAATGCGGATCGAGCCGAGCCCGTCGCTTGCATGGGCGAGCGGCACGATACCCGCCGCCGTTGCCGAAGCCGCGCCGCCGGAAGAACCGCCCGCAATGTGGTTTGTGTTCCAGGGCGAGCGGCAGGGCCCGAGCAGGGCCGACTCCGTAGTGCCCGTGATGCCGTATTCCGGCGTATTGGTTTTGCCGAAGGGAATGACGCCCGCCTCGCGGAAGCGCGTCGTCAACAGGCTGTCGGAATCGTCGACCACATCGGCGACGAAGCGGCTGCCGCTGGTGCGCGGCCAGCCTTTCACTTTCGTGCCGAGATCCTTGATGAGGAAGGGCACGCCCTTGAAGGGGCCGTCCGGCAGCTTGCCTTTCGCGGAGGCGCGCGCTTCGTCATAGGCTTTGTAGACGATCGCGTTCAGGGCCGGATTGTGTTTCTCGGCGCGCTCGATCGCGGCATCGACAAGTTCGAGCGGCGTCACTTCGCCCTTGGCGACGAGCGCGGCGAGGCCGAGGCCGTCATATTTCGTATAGTCGGAGAAACTCATTCACTTCCTCCTCAAAACAGAAATCAGTTCCACACTTTCGGATGCTTGTCCTTCCAGGGCCGCGCCTCTTCGAGTTGCGCGGCGAGGCGGAAAAGCGTCGCCTCGTCGCCGAAGCGGCCCGCGAACATCATGCCAATCGGCAGTCCATCCGCCGACCAGTGCAGCGGCAGAGACATTGCGGGCTGACCCGTCAGGTTCTGGATCGGCGTGAAGGGCACGTAGTCCGCAAGCGGCAGGAAACCCACCATGGGATCGCGCTCGTTGATGTCGATCACGCCATTCTTCACCGGCGGCTGGGCGAGCGTCGGCGCGACCCAGACGTCGTAGGTCTGCATGAATTTCGCGGCGCGGCGCGCCATGGCCTGGGCCTGCTGCCGCAATGTCAGGAATTGCGCCGCCGTGACCGACTTGCCGATTTCGTAAAAGCCCCAGGTGAGGCCGCCAAGCTCTTCGTCCTTCGGCGGGCGGCCGCGGCGGGCGGCCTCGGCCTCGATGTCCCAGGCGAGATAGGCGGCCCATGTCGGCAGGAAGATGCCCGCCGGTTCTTCCGGAGCGATTTCCGGCAGCGCCTCGACGACCTCATGGCCGAGATCGGCGAGGAGCTTTGCTGTCTGCTCGATGCCGGCGACGCAATCGGGATGGAATTTCTTGCCCGCAAGATCGGTGGTGCTGAAGGCAATGCGCAGCTTGCCCGGCGCGCGTTTCACTTCATCGAGATAGGGACGCTCGACGGGCGGCGCATAGTAGGGGTCGCCCGGCTCCGCGCCTTGCGTGCAGTCGAGCATGGCGGCGCTGTCGCGCACGCTGCGCGTCAGCACGTGTTCAGAGCAAAGCCCGGCGACGACATCGCCATAGTCGGGCCCAAGCGGGTTGCGCGCGCGCGTCGGCTTCAGCCCGACAAGGCCGCAGGCGGAGGCGGGAATGCGGATCGAGCCGCCGGAATCATTAGCGTGCGCAAGCGGAACAAAACCCGCCGCAACGGCCGACGCCGCGCCGCCCGACGAGCCGCCCGTCGAATGCGCCGTGTTCCACGGATTGCAGGCCGCGCCGTAGAGCACCGACTCCGTCGTCGGCAGCAGCGTGTATTCGGGCACGTTCGTCTTGCCGAGAATGACGACGCCTGCCGCCTTGAAACGGGCGGTCAGGGTCGAGTCGTAGTCGACGGGAATGTTCGAGCGGAAGCGCGAGCCATCGCGCGTCGCCGTGCCAGCCATGTCGCCGAAAGCATCTTTCAGCAGGAAGGGCACGCCTTCAAAGGGACCGCTGGCCGGAGATTTCGCCGTGGCGCGGGCGCTGTCATAGAGCTTCAGGACGACGGCATTGAGTTTCGGATTGTTCGCCTCGATGCGCTTGATCGCTTCCTCGGCGAGTTCGGCGGCAGAGACTTCCTTCTTCTTCACCAGCGCGGCGAGGCCGAGGCCGTCATAGGCGGCATAGTCGGATAGAGACATCGTGCAGGTTCCCCGTTCGGACGGCAGCGTTCCCCCGCTGCTCTCATGGGCAAAGAGCTTAGGGGCTGGAACGGGGAAGGCAAGTTCAGGCTGTGGACCCGAGATGCGGGAAGGCCGGCTCGCCGTCGAATTCCGGGCCTTCGAGCGTCGGCTCGGCGCCGCCCTGCCAGGATTTGACCGTGAAGCGGGCGCGGCGCAGGACAGGCGAGCCCGAGGGCCCCGCATCCTTCGACACATCGCCGACATTGACGAGTTCGACCGTCATCCTGTCGTCGGCGAGCGTCGCAACGGCATAGCCGTGGGAATTTGAATCGAGATAGTCGAGGCCCGGGCTTGCGCGCTCGTTGCGGAACATCGCGCCCACCTTGGGTGAGTTGGTGTAATTGGCGATGAGGCCGGAGCGCAGCCCGTTCACCACCGTGTTGTTGAAGTTCTCGCGCAGGCTTCCATCGCTCTCCTCGATGACGACGGCGCGGCGGAAGAAGGCGTTGCTGCGCGATGCCTGTTCGGCGCCGGAAAACATCGAGCCGGAGCTAACGCCGGTCGTCACGAATTCGACGGCGGAATAGGAGAGCGTATCGCCGTCGGGGTCGACCGGCAGGCGGCCCGCAATGTGGGCGTGATAGTCGCCCGAGCAGGAGACGACATTGCCGATCTTGCGGTCTTTCAGGAAGGCCATCAGCTCGCGCAATTCGCCGGGATGGCCCTGCCAGCTATCGGCGCCGACATAACCGTTTTCGAGGCCGACAAAGGGCAGGCTCGCAAAGTCGATGCGCATGGCGAGTGCGGGCACGCTGTTCGCCCAGATGCGCCAGCGCGCTTTCGAAGCCGTCATCACGGATTTGAACCAGGTCTTTTGTGGGCCGCCCATATGGGTGCCGGGCGGCGAAGCGCGGCGCGGGTTCGGCAATTGACGGCCCTTATATTCGAGCGTGGCGGGCGGATTGCCGTTCTGGGCGCTGCGTCCCTCGTCGAGCAGCTTGACGATGCGCACGGGCGGCAGCGGCGCGCCCTTGATGAAGGCCTTCACCTCTTCCGTCAGCACGGGTGGGCTGCGATAGGAGCGCAGATCGGTGATGACGAGATCGAGCATCGCGCCCCAGCGGAAGGCGCGGTAGATGGTGAGGCTGTTTATGGCGTCGAGATTGTTCCTGTCCTGAAGAAGGAAGTTTTCGTCCGGTTCGCCCATCGGGCCGGTCTCGACCTTGGCGGGCTTCAGGTCATGCGCCTGCGAAGCGACGCCGTTGAAGGCCGGCGCGTCGGACAGGAATGCCGGGATATATTCGAACCATGAGCGATTGGCTGCGAGCTTGCGGACCTGAGCCGGCTCGCCGTCGCCGAAATAGGTGTCGTGCGCCTGCCAGCAGTCGTTGGTGAATTCGTGATCGTCCCATGTGTGGATGAAGGGAAAGCGGGCGCGGGCGGCCTGAAGGTCCGGGTCCATCAGATAGGTCTTGTAGAGAAAGCGATAGTCGGCCAGCGTTTCTGGCGCCTGTCCGCCACGCTGCCAGTTCGTCTTCTTGCCGTCCGGCTCCCAGGGCTTCGAGCCGTTCGGCAGCGGGCCGATGATGCGCGCGGGCTTCTCGACCTCCGGCACATCGCCCGTATGTTCATAGATGAAATCGCCGAGATGGAGCACGAACTCGATTTGATCTTCGGGCTTCGCCGCCATGTCGTCGTTCACAAGGCGGCGGAACGCGCCGTAATAGCCTTGCTCGTAATTCTGGCAGCAGAGAAAGACGAAGCGCACGGGGCGCGCGTCGCCCGGACGCGGCGCGGTGCGGGTGCGGCCGATCATCGGCGTCGCATCGCTGCCGGCGAAGAAGCGGTAGTAGTAGATCGTGTCGGGCTTCAGCCCCCGCACCAGCACGCGGATGGTGTGGTCGCTGTCCGGCCCGGCGCGCAGGGCGCGCTCGGTGACCATGCGCGAGAAGGCTTCATCCTCGGCGACCTGCACATAAAGGTCGATCACGGCTGCGGCGTCCGCCGACACCGCGCCGTTGCCGTCGACGACCGGCTCGACGCGCGTCCAGAGCATCACGGCTTCCGGCTGCGGGTCGCCGGAGGCAAGCCCCTGCGGGAAGTGATAGGTGCCGGGCGCGGCTTCGGCACGCGAAAGCCGCGAGACGAAGGGCAGGGGCGAGGCGCTCACCGCAAAACAACCCGCCGTGGCGACAAAGGCTTTCAGAAAGTCGCGGCGGTCGAACTTGGACATGGAGCCCCCGAGGCATTTTGGACCATGCCTTTATAGAGGGATCGGGGGCCAAGTTGTACGGTCGGAGCGCAATTCTTCGCCGCATTCCGAACCGGGCGTTTTCAGGGCTTCGTCGCCAGCACGATTTCGCCGGATTCGATAAGCGATTTGAGGTTGGAAAGGATGCGGGGCCAGCCGCCGGAAACGGCTTCGATGAATTTCGATTTCTCACGGTTGATCGTGTGGGTGACGGTCAGCTTCACGGCGCCCTGGATCGGCTCGATGTCCATCGTGCAGAGCGATTCTCCCTCGACCTTCAGTTCCGGTCTGAATTCGTTGCGCCATTTGATCACGAGGCGCTTTTCCGGTTCGGCTTCGAGGATTTCGCCGACATCGCTGACCTGCCCGCCGGGCTGGACCATCCGCCATGAGGCGCCGCGTTTCCATTCGCTCTCGCAATAGGTGCCGAACCAGTATCGTTTCATGAATTCGACATCGGTCAGCGCCATCCACAATTTCGCGGGCGTGGTGCGGATATAGGTGACATAGATGAATGTGCTTACGGCCTTCTCAGTCATGATCTTCTCCTTCGAGTGATTTCTTCAGCTTCGAAAGCGCGCTCAGGCGCGGCTGCTCAAACTTTCCGATCCAGCGTTCGGCGATGTCGTTGATCGGCACCGGATTGATGAAGTGCAGCTTCTCGCGGCCATCGCGCTTTGAGGACACGAGATTGGCCTCCTCCAGAATCGACAGATGCTTGGCAACCGCCTGACGGCTCATATCCAGTCCCCGGCATAGCTCCGCCAACGTCTGCCCGTTCCTTTTGTGCAGACGGTCCAGCAACTGGCGGCGACTTCGATCCGCCAGCGCCCGAAAAACATTGTCGTCGTTCATAGCTCTAATATGCAACCTTTTGGTTGCCTGTCAAGCGGTTGTGAAACGCCGCGGGGAAAGCGGGCAACGAAGGCAAATGTCAGCTGGTCAGTCTCCTGTGCCAGAACCGCTTGAGCAGTTCGAGGATGACCAAAAGCAGCAGGGCCGCCCCGATGCTCATCGACAGATCATCTGCATGCAGAGGGCCGAAGCGGAAGAGATGCTCGACCCAATCGAGGCGGACGCTTAGCAGTAGCAGCGGCAGCGCCACGCCGAGCACGATCCACAAAGCGCGGTTTGGCCTTGTCAGCGCACCGAGCAGGGAGCTGGAGAATGAGCGGTTTACGAATATCAGGCCCACATTGGTGAGAACGAGAGTCACATAGGCGAGGGCGCGGACTTCAGTGTCCGGCATGTCGCGATACATTGCGGCGATGTAGACGGCCGCCGTGAGTGCGAATGCGAGAATGCCCTGAACGAGCCCCCAGACGACAAGGCCGGTTGAAAACAGCGGACTGTCCGGCGCGCGCGGCGGACGGCGCATCACATCGTCCTCCTCCGATTCCGCTTCGAAGACGATCGAGCAGACCGGATCGATGACCATTTCCAGAAAGGCGATATGGATCGGCGCGAAAATCATCGGAGTTCCGAAGAGCAACGGCAGCAGCGCCAGTCCTGCAATGGGAACATGCACGGCGAGAATGTAGCCCATCGCCTTGCGCAGATTGTCGTAGATGCGGCGGCCAAGCCGGATCGTCTTGACGATGGAACCGAAGTCGTCGTCGAGCAGCACGATGGCGGAGGCTTCGCGCGCCACATCGGTGCCGCGCCCGCCCATGGCGATGCCGATATCGGCGGCTTTCAGCGAGGGGGCGTCGTTGACGCCGTCGCCGGTCATGGCCACCACTTCTCCATTGGCGCGGAAGGCGCGCACGATGCGAAGTTTTTGGGAAGGCATGACCCTGGCATAGATCGAGACCGAGCGGACCCGGACTGCGAGCGCCTCATCGGACAGAGATTCGATTTCCGTCCCTGTCAGCACATTGTCGGCGTCGATGCCGGCTTCGCGGGCGACGGCCTGAGCTGTGGCGGGATAGTCGCCGGTGATCATGACCGTGCGCACACCGGCCGAACGACATTCCGCAACCGCCTGAGGCACTTCGGGCCGAAGCGGATCGGCCAACCCGACGAGACCGAGAAACCTGAAGTCGAACGCCGCCGGAGAAGCGGGGAAGTCGCCTCCGTCATGGCGGGCGCTTGCGACGCCGAGGACACGCATTCCATGCGCGGCCATGTCCTGCGCCATGGCGAGAACCTCGGCGAGCCTCTGCGGCGCGAGCCTGCAGAGACCGGCGACCGCCTCCGGCGCACCCTTGGCCGCAACGAGATGGACGCCGCCGTCGTCGGGCGCCCAAATCTGGGTTACGGCGAGAAGTTCGGGGCGAAGCCCATATTCCCTGACCAGTGAAAGCTCGTTCGACGGCGCGGCGGAGGCCGGATGCCGCTCGCGCCACAAGTCGTGGAATGCCTTCTCCATGGGATCGAAGGGTTCGGCGGCGCTGGCGAGGATGCCCCATTTCAACACCTCGCGGAAATCGTCCGGCAGGGCGTTGGGCGCCGTTTCCTTGAGTTTCAGCGCCTCGCCATCGACGCGCAATTCGGCGACCGTCATGCGGTTCTGGGTGAGAGTGCCTGTTTTATCCGTACAAAGAATTGTTGCCGACCCGAGCGTTTCTATCGCGGAGGCCTTTCGCGTCAGCACGCGGGCGCGCGAAATGCGACATGCGCCCATCACCATGAAGACGGTGAGGACGAGAGGAAACTCCTCGGGCAGCATCGACATGACGAGGGAAATGGCGCCGAGAAGGGCCTGCAACCAGTCTCCACGCAGGATGCCGTAGAGCAGGAAGACGAGGATGCTGACGCCGATGCCAGCAATGGCGGCAACGCGCACGAGGCGCCGCGTCTGCAAGGTCAATCGCGGAGGCGCCTGCTCGATCTCTCCGAGCGTCTGCCCGATCTTGCCGATCTGGCTGAGCGGGCCCGTTGCCGTGACTTCGGCCATACCCTGGCCGCGCACGACGAGACTTGCCGAGAAGACGAAAGGATGGTCGTCGCCGCCGGGTGCGGCCGAGGCCGGATTGTCTTCGGCGGCAATTTTACGGACGGGAACGGATTCACCCGTGAGCAGCGATTCATCCACCAGCAGATCGCTGCTGGAGCGCAAGATTCCATCGGCTGGAATGCGGTCGCCTTCCGAAAGTATCACCAGGTCGCCGCGAACGACTTCGCGTCCCGGTATGCGGATTCGCTCGCCGTCGCGGATCACGAGTGCGCGGGGGCTGGTCAGATCCCGCAAGGCGTCGAGCACGTGCTCGCTTCGGGTCTCCTGTACGATTGCGATGCCAACCGACACACCCGCGAATACAAGCAGGATCAAGGCTTCGATGTGATCGCCGATCAGGAGATAAATAATGCCCGCCGCCAGAAGCAACGCGAACATGGGTTCCGTCGCCACCTCGACGGCAATCCGGATCACCGATCTCCGGTTTCCGCTTGGCAGCTCGTTGAAGCCTTCGGACTTCAGGCGGGCGGCTGCTTCGCCGCTCGTCAAACCGCCAAGGTTTTCCACCATTTCGCCCCACCTACCAGTCAGGCAGGGAGTTTACCTTGCGGCGCGGCTCTTTGCAGATTTCGTTTTTGACGCGGCCGTCGAAGCGCTGCCGCAATGCCGCTTCAATACATTGCGCAGATAGCGGCCCGTATAGCTGCGTTCGACCTTGGCCACGTCTTCGGGCGTGCCGGCCGCGACGATCTCGCCGCCGCCGTCGCCGCCTTCGGGACCGAGGTCGATGATCCAGTCCGCCGTCTTGATCACTTCGAGATTGTGTTCGATGACGACGACTGTGTTGCCCTGCGCGACAAGCTCGTGAAGCGCTTCGAGCAGCTTGGCGACGTCGTGGAAGTGAAGGCCCGTCGTCGGCTCGTCGAGAATGTAGATGGTTCGGCCCGTCGCGCGGCGCGACAGTTCCTTGGCGAGCTTCACGCGCTGCGCCTCGCCGCCCGACAGCGTCGTCGCCTGCTGTCCGACCTTGATATAGGTGAGGCCGACGCGTTGCAGGACTTCCATCTTGTCGCGCACGGCGGGCACGGCCTTGAAGAAGTCGGCAGCCTCGTCGACCGTCATTTCGAGCACGTCGGCGATCGACTTGCCCTTGAACTTCACGTCCAGCGTGTCGCGGTTGTAGCGATGGCCCTGGCAGGTGTCGCATGCGACATAGACGTCGGGCAGGAAGTGCATCTCGATCTTGATGACGCCGTCGCCCTGGCAGGCCTCGCAGCGGCCGCCCTTGACGTTGAACGAGAAGCGCCCCGCCTTGTAGCCG
>JARLIS010000061.1 GCA_031291615.1 Parvibaculum sp. | reverse complement strand
TCGCCGACCCAGAAGATGCCATAGGCCGCGATCATCACGCCGACGGCAAATTTGAGCGCGTTTTCCGGCACGCGCGCGAGAGGGCGATGCACAAGGAGGCCGGCGGCAACGACAATGGCGCCCGCCGAGAGCGCGCCGAGGAAGGCGGCAAGGAACGAGGGGCCCGCATGCGTCCAGACGATCATGCAAGAGGTCTAGTCGCGGGCCGCCATTCGCACAAGCTCGATTGCGCGTTCGGGACAGGCGACGACGCAGAGCCCGCAGGCCTGGCAGGCGTCGGCATTGGGCGTATAGGCCGTCTGCTTGCCATGCACCCGCAGCTTCATGCGGACCATGAAAGGAAGCGCGCGATACTCGTCCTCGTCGATGGTGCCGACCTCGAAGACGCCATGCGGGCAGACATCGACGCAATCGCGCTTGCCTTCGCATTTCGCGCGATCGACGATCGGGGTCCAGCTCCCCGGCTCAGCGCGGCAAAGCTCGCCCGGGCGTTTCGGATTCGACGCCGCGCGCCGGACTTTTTCAGGATCGGTTTTCGTCGCCATTGTGCCTCCGGGAGGTGTCCGTCTGGGTCCTGCCGGAAAGCTAACATGTATTTGATTGCTTGATGATGATTTTTTGATTATTCTTTCCCCGTGATCGAGGCAGGAGGAAGACCCATGACCAAATATGAAATCGGCGCCGGCGAGGAATTTCCGCTCGGCGCAAGGCTGGCGCAGGAGTTCGAGGAACGGGCGCGCGGCTTCACGGGCAGGTTCTTCATCGGCGGATTGCTGTTCGTCAGCCTTGCCGCCATCGCCGTCAGCCACCCCGTCGCCATGCTGGCGACGATTCTCGGGGCCATGCTTCTTGTGCGGGCGCATCGACGGCATCACAGGCGCGCATGGCGACACGCCCATCGCGGCTATTACGAACGTTATTGGCGGCGCGACGGCTTCGACGAGGACTTCCTGTGAAAGATGCGGGCAGATCCCATCGCGGACTTCTGAAGCGTGGACCCTTCGACGGGGAAGAACGGACGACGACGCGCGTGCAGCTTGAGATGCCGCCCCAGGCGATGGAGCGGCTCCAGAAGCTGAAGGAAAAAACGGAAGCCGCTTCCTATGCGGAGGTCATCCGCAACGCGCTCCGGCTTTACGAAGCGCTGATCGGCGAGGCGGAACGCGGCGCTGAATTCGCCATCCGCAATCCGGACGGGCAGACCGTGCCTTACAAGATTTTCGTCTGAGCCGGTTCAGCGCCGGTCTTCGGTGCCGACCATGACGATGGGCTGGGGCTCGGAAGCAACCGGCGCCGCCTGCGAGCCGCGCGTCGGCAGATGGCAGGTCACGCGCGTGCCGACATCGGGCGCCGATTCCAGCGTCACCCAGCCGCCATGCAATTCCACGAAGGAGCGGACCAGCGACAGGCCGAGGCCCGCGCCGCGACGGCGCGTGCTGCCGGAGCGCGCTTCGAAACGGTCGAATACAGTCGGCTGGAATTCCGGCTTGATGCCGTCGCCGGTGTCGGCGACGTAAAGCTGGACGGTGTTTTCGAAGCGCTGCGCGCCGATGACGATGGTGTCGCCGGGGCTCGTGAAGGCAAGCGCGTTCGACAGAAGATTGATCATGATCTGTTTGATGCGCTTCTCGTCGGCGCGGATGACGCCGAGGCCTTCCGGCTCCTCGATCTTCAGCACGACCTTGTTGTTCTGCGCCGGACGGAGAGCGAATTCTTCCGCCGCATGAAGCACGTCCGAGATCGCAACATCGGAAAGGTCGAGCGTCATCGCGCCCGCCTCGATGACGGCGAGATCGAGAATGTCGTTCACGACGTCGAGCAGGGTTTCGGAGGATTCGAGGATGGCTTGCGTGTATTCGTGCTGCTTCGGGGAGAGGTCACCGAACATTTCGGCTTCGAGGATTTCGCCGAAGCCCAGGATGTTGGTGAGCGGCGTGCGCAATTGATAGGAGACGTGGCTGATGAACTCCGACTTCAACCGGTCGGCGGTTTCCAGCGCGTCGTTTCTTTCACGCAGCGCCAGTTCCATCTTGATCGAGTCCGTCACATCGACATAGGTGATGAGGCTTGCGCCGTCGGGCAGCGGCACGATGGCGTAGTCGACGACCGTGCCGTCAGGACGGTTGAGGCGTCCGGTTGCGGGCGCGCGCAGGGCCGAGGCTTGCGTGATGCGCGTCTTGAAGGCCTCGCGCTGCGCGTCGTCGCTATACAGCGCGCGCGAGGCTTCGGCGATGTCGTTCACATGCGGCTCGCCCGCCAGCGCCTCGGGCGGCAACGCCCAGATGCGCGCATAGGCGGGATTGGAAAGCTTCAGGCGCCCGTCCGAGCCGAAGACCGCGACGCCTTCATAGAGATGGTCGATCGTCTCACGCTGCACGCGGGCGAGCGTGTTGTAGGAGCTTTCGAGATTGAGCTGCTCGGTGACGTTTTCGTAGAGATAGACGACGCCGCCGAAGGGATGCGCCTGCCCCACCACCTTGACGATGCGCCCGTCGGGCAGATGCCAGTATTCCTCGACCGGATCGGGCGAAGTGTAGAGCTCCATGCGCGCCTGCTTCCAGACCTGGAAGTTCGCCTGCTCGGGCAGGCGGCGGAGCGCGCGAAGCTGGTCGAGAATCTCGCCATCGGTCGGCTCGGCGTCGAGCCATTGCGGATCGAGGCCCCAGAGAATCTCGAAGGCGCGATTGCGGAATTTGAGCCGCTTGTCCGGCCCGCAAATCGCCACCGCCGTGGTCACCCGGTCGAGCGTCGCGGCGTGGCTTTCGGTGTGGCGGCGCAGCTCGGCTTCGGCATGGTCGAGCGCGGAGACGTCGATGGCGATGCCGGCAAGGCCGTCATCGACGCGGCTTTCGAAGACCTCGATGGCGCGGCGTTCGCCCGTCATGATCGCATGGGTGCGCTCGCTGGCGCGGTTGCGGTCGTAAAGGCGGCGGCGCAGCGTGGCGAGCACTTCCTCGTTCAGAAGCTCGATGCCGCGCATCACCGCATCGTCTGGCGTCGCGGCGTCGACGGCGCGGGCATAGGCCTCGTTCACCCAGGTGAGACGGCCTTCCTCGTTGCGGCGCCAGGCGGGGAAAGGCGCCGTCATCAGATGTTCTTCGAAGCGCTTGCGGCTTGCCTCCGCCTGCCCCAGCCGTTCCAGCAGCCGGCTCACCTCGGCCCGCTCGCCCGTCACGTCGCGCAGCCAGAGCACCGCAAGCGCGCCGGCCGGCCGGCCTTCCGCCTCGAAGGTGCGTCCGTCGAGCGACTGCACATGAAGCGAGAAGCGCGCGCCGCGCGTTCTCAGGCGCTGCACGGCCGTGTTGAGGCGGCCCGCATTTTCAGGCGCGAGACGCGAGAGGAGATAGGCGAAATCGAGATCGCCGGATGCCGGATCGACGAGCGTCGCGGTCGAGCCGACGATGCGGGGACGCGACTGGAAGGTGCCGGGCGCGGCGCGCAGGCTCTCAGGCGTCCAGATGAAGACAGCGTCGGGCTCCGCGGCGAGAATGGATTCCGCCGCATGGAGACGCGCGTCGATATTGGCGAGTTCCTGTTCGCGGGCGAGCGCAACGCGGCGCGCGGCGGCGGCGGCGCGCATGGCGGAAAAGGCGGCGACGAGGCCCAGCACCGCGATGCCGAGCGCGAGGAGGAGATAAAGGCTGACGACGGGTTCGGACGCGGCGGCGGCCGGCATGCCCAGTTTCGTCAGGGCTTCGGGCAGGCCTTCGGTCACTTTGTCGGCGAGGTTCGGCGCGGCAAGCGCCGGGGAGACCGTGGCCGATGCGGCTGCCAGCGCCGCGCCGAAGCGCGCCGCTACACCCTGCCATCCGTGCTTCTGCACCGGCGGCATCCACATCCCCTTCTTACCCAACAGCCCCTCGGACGCTCCTGCGCCGCAAATCACTCGGGAGCCATACTACATCATGTCTTAATACGAGGCGAAAATGCGCCGGAACACAAGAAAAAGGCCCGGCTGTTCACCGGGCCTCCATTTTCCTTCGGCAAGCGCCGCCGCTCAGTAGCGGTAGGTTTCCGGCTTGAAGGGGCCGGCTTCGGCGACGCCGATATAGTTCGACTGCTTTTCGGTGAGCTTGGTCAGCTTGACGCCGATCTTGGCCAGATGAAGGGCGGCGACTTTTTCGTCGAGCGCCTTGGGCAGCGTGTAAACCTTCTTTTCGTACTGGCCGGGCTTCGTCCAGAGTTCGATCTGGGCGAGCGTCTGGTTGGTGAAGGAGGCCGACATGACGAAGCTCGGATGGCCGGTCGCGCAGCCGAGGTTCACGAGGCGGCCTTCGGCGAGCAGGATGATGCGCTTGCCGTCGGTGAATTCGATTTCGTCGACCTGCGGCTTCACATTGTGCCACTTGAAGTTCTTGAGCGCGCCGACCTGAATTTCGCTGTCGAAATGGCCGATGTTGCAGACGATGGCGCGATCCTTCATGGCGCGCATGTGGTCGACGGTGATGACATCGATATTGCCCGTCGAGGTAACGAAGATGTCGCCGCGGGGCGCGGCTTCTTCCATCGTCGTCACTTCATAACCTTCCATCGCGGCCTGAAGCGCGCAGATCGGATCGATCTCGGTGACGATGACGCGGGCGCCCGCATTGCGGAGCGACGCGGCCGAACCCTTGCGCACATCGCCGAAGCCGGCGACGACGCCGACCTTGCCGGCCATCATCACGTCGGTCGCGCGGCGGATGCCGTCGACGAGCGATTCACGGCAGCCATAAAGGTTGTCGAACTTCGACTTCGTCACGCTGTCATTGACGTTGATCGCGGGCCAGAGAAGCGTGCCCTTCTTCTGCATTTCATAGAGACGGTGGACGCCGGTCGTCGTTTCTTCGGTGACGCCACGAATGCTCTTTGCGAGCTGGCCGTACCAGCCGTGCTTGTGCTTCAGGCGGCGCTTGATCGCGGCATAGAGGATTTCTTCTTCCTCGTTCGAGGCGGTTTCGAGGAAGGCGACGTCGCCCTGCTCGGCGCGCAGGCCGAGATGGACGAGCAGCGTCGCGTCGCCGCCGTCGTCGAGGATCATGTTGGGCGCGCCGCCATCGGCCCATTCGAAAATGCGGTGGGTATATTCCCAGTAGTCTTCAAGGCTCTCGCCCTTGATCGCGAAGACGGGCGTGCCCGAGGCCGCGATGGCGGCGGCGGCATGGTCCTGCGTCGAATAGATGTTGCAGGAGGCCCAGCGGACATCGGCGCCCAGGGCCGTCAGCGTCTCGATCAGCACGGCGGTCTGGATCGTCATGTGCAGCGAGCCCGCGATGCGCGCGCCCTTCAGCGGCTGCGCCTTGCCGTATTCGGCCCGGGTCGCCATGAGGCCCGGCATTTCGGTCTCGGCGATGTCGATTTCCTTGCGGCCCCAATCGGCGAGGTTGATGTCCTTGACGACGTAATCGTTGCTCATGGGGGCTCCTTGGAAGCGGGCATGGCCATGGGCGCGCGAAAGCGCCCCGGCGAGGGTTTCCGGCCTTATAGCAGCCGCCCCATTCCGATGCAATATCGATATAAAGAAATGTTTATGTCTTTGTTTCGGCGGGGCCGGCGCGGGGCGGAAAATCTAGTCGCGCTCGCCGAAACCGTCCGAGACGAGGGCCGAGAGCGCTTCGAGGGCGGCTTCGGCCTCAGGCCCGTCCGCTTCGATCAGGATGCAGCAGCCGGGCGCGGCGGCGAGCATCATCAGGCCCATGATCGAGGTTCCGGAGACTTCGTTGCCGTCCTTGGAGACCTTGATGGCGGCGTCGTACTTCTCCGCACACTGAACGAATTTCGCCGAGGCCCGCGCATGCAGGCCGCGGCTGTTGACGATGTTGAGGAGGCGGTTCAACGGACGCCGGGCGCTGTCGGGCGAAGCTTCGTCCATGCGATCAGGCCCCGTCGCCCGCCAGCACGCGGCTTGCGATCGAGATATATTTGCGGCCCGATTCCTGTGCGAGGTCGACGGCCTTGCCGAGGCTCACCGTATCGCGGACGCTTGCGAGCTTGATGAGCATGGGAAGATTGACGCCGGCAATCACTTCGACCTTCGCCTTGTCCATGACGGAGATGGCGAGGTTCGACGGCGTGCCGCCGAACATGTCGGTCAGCAAAATGACGCCGTCGCCCGAATCCGACTTTGCGACCGCATCGAGAATGTCCTTGCGGCGCTGCTCCATGTCGTCGTCGGGGCCGATGCAAATCGCGGCGACCTGGCGCTGCGGACCCACGACATGTTCCACGGCCGCGACGAACTGGCTGGCCAAGGCCCCATGGGTTACGAGTACTAATCCGATCATCAACTGCCCTCTTAGAGCGCGTCCCGCACAAGCTCGGCGGCTTTGCGGGACGTCCACGCTCAAGCTATCGCACCCGGACCAACCGATATTCCGGGAAGTCAGCGCCAACCGGGCCATGCCCCGACCGCCGCAACCTGAATTCAGGTCCGGACAGCGGCCCGCGCCCCCGCGAAGGGCCGTATCGTGCCTCCAATCGCGTTCTAAACACAAGCGCGCGGCTGGCAGCCTTTCAGGCCGGGCCGCCCAGCCTCCCGTCGTCGCCGGGAAAACCGTGGACGGCTATGGTTTCGAGGGCGAGTCGTACCTTTACTGCGGCTGTCAGGTCAAATGCGTGGAGCGCCAGAAGAGGCAGGTCCAGGCCTTCTAGCGTCGCATGGCGGGGTTCGGGAAGGCGCGGCACAGCGTCGCGGGGGACGAGATCCACGACAAGCGCAAGCCCGGCACGGGCCGCGACGGGCATGGAGGCGAGGCCCAGTCCGCGCAGTTCGAGAAGGCCGAAAAGGCGTTCGGGCGCGCTCGCGACGAGTCGCCCGTCCTCGGCCGCCAGCGCCACCTGATCGTCGGCGACGAGCACGGCACCGAGACCGATCAGGCGAAAGGCGAGATCGGACTTGCCGGAGCCCGACGGCCCCCGCAGCAACACGCCGCGCGCACCGAAGGCGACACAGGCGCCGTGAACGAGGCGGGACAAGCTCACGCCTCCGTCGGCGTCGGCAGCTCGACGACGAAGCGCGCGCCGCAAATCTGCGACTCTCCTGTGCTCCGGTCTTCCTTGATCCGGTTTTCGGCGCGGATCGTGCCGTGATGCGCCTCGACGATTTGTTTCGAGATCGCAAGACCGAGGCCGGAATGCTCGCCGAAGCTGTCGGGGCGATCGGTATGGAAGCGGTCGAAGATGCGCTCGAAATTGTCGGGCGGTATGCCGGGGCCCTCGTCCTCGACGGTGATGACGATCCGGCCCGGCGCGCGGCGCGCCCGGACATGCACGACGGCGCCCGGCGGGCTGAAGGAAAGCGCGTTGTCGATGAGATTCCGCACCACCTGGCCGAGACGCATGTCGAAACCCTTGACGATCATGCCGGCGCGACCGGGCGCGCCGGGCTCGATCTCCAGCTCGACGCGGGCCGCACCCGTGACGCCCGTTTCGGTGAAGATGTCGCAAACGGTTTCGAGCAGCGTCGCAACATTGACGTCTTCCATTTCCTCGCGCGACAGCTCGGCATCGAGGCGCGAGGCATTCGAGATGTCGCTGATCAGCCGGTCGATGCGTTTCACATCGTCCTGGATGATCGCCATCAGGCGCGCCTTCGACGCCTCGTCCTTGGCGAAGGCGAAGGTTTCGACGGCGCTGCGGAGCGAGGTCAGGGGGTTCTTCAATTCATGCGCGACGTCGGCGGCGAAACTTTCGATGGCGTCGATGCGGCTATAGAGCGCGTTCATCATGTCGCGCAGCGCGCCGGACAATTCGCCGATCTCGTCGCGACGGTCGGTGAAGTCTGGGATCTGCGCGCGGCGCGTCTTGCCGCGGCGGACGATTTCGGCCGATTCGGCCAGACGCCGCACGGGTTCGGCGATGGTGCCGGCAAGAAGCACCGAGAGAAGGATCGCAACGCCCAGCGCGACGAGGAAGACCTGCACGATGGCGAGACGTTCGGCGCGCACGATGCTGTCGATGTCGCCGCCGCGCGTGGACAGCATCAAGGTGCCGAGCACGGCGCGATAGCGTTGGATCGGCACGGCGACGGAGACGATCAGCTCGCCGCGATCGTTGACGCGCTCCATGCTGGAAGGCAGGCCCGTCTGCGCGCGGGCGACTTCGCTGTAGACGGAGCCGTTCTGGCTGCCCGCTTCGCGGTAGCGTTCGAGATCGCGGCCGGGAAGAAGTTTCATCAGCGCATCGAAGATGCGCGCCATGGGGCCGCGCGCATCGGCGCCAGCGGGCGGCGGCAATTCGAAGGCGACGATCTGGCTCGACGCGGTGAGCTGGCGCGAATCGAGGATGAGCCAGCCGTCCTTGTCGTAGAGGCGCGCGCGCGTCTGCGTCGGCAGCACGAGGCGGCGCAGGATGGGCGCGGCATTTTCAGGGATGATCGGCAGCTCGTGGTCGCCCGTCTCGTCGTCCATGTCGGCCTGCGTGCGCGGACGAATGTCGAGGGGCTTGCCGTTGCGGCGCGCCAGCGGATCGATGACCTGCGCCTCGGGATTGGAGGTCGCGTTTTCGGCGATGGCGCCGGCGATGATTTCGGCCTGTGTCAGAAGGCTCTGGCGGCGCGCGTCGATCAGGCCTTCGCGGAACTGGTTGAGATAGAGAACGCCGCTCACCAGCACGCAGAGCGCGACGACGTTGAAGACGACGATACGGCGGGTCAGGCTCGAAAAACGGCCGCGCAGCAGGAAGCCGCGAAAGGCCGCAAAGCCGCGCGCGATCAATCGGTCGACTACGTGGCGCGGTCCCGCTGCGGCGGGGTGCGGTCTTTGACGGTCGGCAGTCCGGCGGTCGGCGGTTCGGCCGTCGGCGGCGCGCAAAGGTTTTGCGCCGCGCGGCGGCGGAACATGTCCGTCCGCGTCATGATCCGTCACGCTCGCCATGAATTCATCATCCGTGCCCGCCTGTTTGCGAAGCGCATGGATCAGTTTTCGCGGTAGCGGTAGCCGACGCCATAAAGCGTTTCGATGGCGTCGAAGTCGTCGTCGACTTCCTTGAATTTCTTACGCAGCCGCTTGATGTGGCTGTCGATGGTGCGGTCGTCGACATAGACCTGATCGTCATAGGCCGCATCCATCAGCGAGTCGCGGCTCTTCACATAGCCGGGCCGCTGCGCCAGCGCCTGAAGGATCAGAAATTCCGTGACCGTGAGGATGACCGGCTTTCCATCCCAGGTGCAGGAGTGGCGCTCGGGATCGAGCACCAGCTTGCCGCGTTCCAGAACGATCTTCTCGGCGCCTTCGGCGGGCGCGCCTTCGACCTTCGGCGCGACGCGGCGGAGCACCGCCTTGACGCGCTCGACAAGGAGACGCTGGGAGAAGGGCTTGGTGATGTAGTCGTCGGCGCCCATCTTGAGGCCGAAGAGTTCGTCGATCTCGTCGTCCTTCGACGTCAGGAAGATGACCGGCAGGTCGGATTTCTGGCGCAGGCGGCGCAGAAGCTCCATGCCGTCCATGCGCGGCATCTTGATGTCGAAGACGGCAACGTCGGGCGGATTGGCCGACAGGCCCGCAAGGGCGGCGGCGCCGTCCGTATAGGTCTGCACGTGATAGCCCTCGGCTTCGAGCGCCATGCTCACCGAGGTCAGAATGTTGCGGTCGTCGTCGACCAGCGCGATGGTCGGCATCGGGCCCCGTCCCTTTTGAAGTGCGTCTTTTCCAGCATCTTCCATCCGCAACCCCTCGTGAGACATGACCGGCTCCGCCCGCCAAATTACATGCGGGCGCAAGGCTTAGGGTTGCTTTTGGCCTAAAATGTGGCGGCAGTATAAGCACTTGAGCCAGGCCGCGCCACGGTTCATGCCCATAATATCGTGGGCCTGGCCGGATCGTCCCCGAAATGGGGGTTGGCCAGACTGCGGCGAAGAGCCCTGCCCCAATGAGGCCCATGGCTGCCGCTTCCAGTTGCGTTGCGATTATGTCGCAACTAATGTGCGGCCGTTTCGGGGGCCCGCGCGCCCAGACCCGTTCACCAAGATCGGCGGTCGGCCTTCGGCGCGGGCAAGCGGGCGTGCTAGGATAATTTCAAGCGGGGGCCGAGGCCGGACGTAAAACCGGGCCGGCCGAGGCGAGACCAAGAACAACAGAATTCAGAACAGGCAGACGGACAGCCGGCGGCCACAATAAGGCCCCGATGGGGGAGGAGATTTTCCCGCCCCAACAGCTCCGGCAAGGACCGGAACGGCAAGTTCGATGCGTATGGACCAAGGAGAGCAGGCGTGAAACAGAGCGGGCCTATCATCAGCAAACACGGCGTAGACAAAAGCGGCTTCAAACATCTGGCCGCCGCGCATTGGAACTACCGTCCCGCCGCGCTCTATGAAGAAGCGGTCCGCCGCGGAGAAGGCAGCATCGCCGCCGACGGCCCCTTCGTCGTCAAGACGGGCGTTCACACCGGCCGTTCCGCCAAGGACAAGTTCATCGTCCGCGACGCCACCACCGAAAACACGGTCTGGTGGGACAACAACAAGGCGATGACGCCGGAAGCCTTCGACCTCCTCCACGCCGACATGCTGAAACACGCCGAAGGCCGCGAGCTTTTCATCCAGGACCTTTTCGGCGGCGCCGACCCGGTCCATCGCCTCGCCACCCGCGTCTACAGCGAATATGCCTGGCACTCGCTCTTCATCCAGAACCTGCTGATCGAACCCAAGGCCGAAGAGCTTGAGAACTTCCTGCCGCAGTTCACGATCATCGACCTGCCGAGCTTCGAGGCGGACCCCGAGAAGTACGGTGTGCGGACCGGCACCGTCATCGCCTGCAACTTCGCCAAGCGCATCGTGCTGATCGGCGGAACGTCCTATGCGGGCGAAATCAAGAAGTCTGTCTTCTCGATGCTGAACTACGATCTGCCCGGCAAGCGCGTGATGCCGATGCATTGCTCGGCCAATGTCGGCCCGGCGGGCGACACGGCGATCTTCTTCGGCCTTTCGGGCACTGGCAAGACGACGCTCTCGGCGGTTGCGACGCGCACGCTCATCGGCGACGACGAGCATGGCTGGTCGGAAAGCGGCGTCTTCAACTTCGAAGGCGGCTGCTATGCGAAGATGATCAAGCTGTCGGCGGAAGCCGAGCCCGAGATCTACGCGGTGACCAAGCGCTTCGGCACCGTGCTCGAAAACGTGGTGATGGACGAGGATACGCGCGAGCTCGATCTCGACAGCGCGGCGCTTGCGGAAAATTCCCGCGGCGCCTATCCGCTCTCCTTCATTCCGAATGCGAGCGCTACGGGCCGCGCGCCGCACCCCAAGAACATCATCATGCTGACGGCCGACGCCTTCGGCGTGCTGCCGCCCATCGCCAAGCTCACGCCGAGCCAGGCCATGTATCACTTCCTTTCGGGCTATACGGCGAAGGTCGCGGGTACCGAAAAGGGCGTGACGGAGCCGGAAGCGACCTTCTCGACCTGCTTCGGCGGACCCTTCATGTCGCGCCACCCCACCGATTACGGCAATCTGCTGCGCTCGCTCATCGCCGAGCACAAGGTCGATTGCTGGCTCGTCAACACGGGCTGGACGGGCGGCGCCTATGGCACGGGCAGCCGCATGCCGATCAAGGCGACGCGCGCGCTCCTCGCCGCCGCCCTCGACGGCTCGCTTGCCGGCGTCGAGTTCCGCATGGACCCGAATTTCGGCTTCCAGGTTCCGGTCAACGTGCCGGGCGTCGATGCGAAGATCCTGAACCCGCGCGACACCTGGGCCGACAAGGCCGCTTACGATGCGCAGGCGCAGAAGGTCGTGAAGATGTTCATCGCGAACTTCGCCAAGTTCGAAGACAAGGTCGACCCGGAAGTGCGCGCCGCCGCGCCCGCGCCGAAGGCCGCCGCCGAATAAGGCATCGCTTCAAGCAATGCAGAAAGGCCGGTCTCAGGACCGGCCTTTTTTCTTTTCGACCTGCTTTCCAGCAAAGGCTGCGTTTTCGATGCGCTCCTGCGGCCGGGCAATAAAATCGTCCATCGTCTTGCCGGGCTCGTCGTGGAAGATGTCCGCCGTGACTTCGAGCGTGCCGATGCGTTCGATGCGGAAAGTGCGGAAGTCGCGGCGAAGCTCGCACCAGCTTGCCAGCATCCAGAAGGGGCCGAAAAAGGCGAGACCGAGGGGCCGCAAGGTGCGGACCGTTTCCTCGCCCGTCAGCGCGGCATAGCCGACGCGCAGCTTGCGGCGCTCGCGGATGGCGTGGCGGATGGTCGTCAGATGGGCATTGTAATTGTCCTTGCCGCGCATGCGTCCGGGCGCCACCGAAATGCGCGAGGCCTCGACGATTTCATTGAGCCTCGGCGGCAGAACGGCGCGGATCTTGGCGACGGCGGCGTCAGCGGCCTGCGTGAAAGACGCGTCGCCCCAAGCGCGAACCATGCGCGCGCCGAAGACGAGCGCCTCGATCTCGTCCTCGGTGAACATCAGCGGCGGCAATTCGTAGCCCGAGCGCAGCATATAGCCGAGGCCCGCCTCGCCTTCTATCGGCACGCGGCTCGCCTGCAAATCCGCTATGTCGCGGTAGATCGTCCGCATCGACACTTCGAGTTCGCCCGCAAGCTCGGCGGCGGTGACGACGCGCTTGTGACGGCGCAGGAATTCGATGATGTCGAAGAGGCGGTCGGCGCGGCGCATGAGGCTTCTCCCGGTTTGCCTCTCCAGACTGGCTGAAGGCTGCTGACGGCATGCTGTCAGCAGGGTGTCAGTATAAGGGGAAATCGAACAAAGGGAGATGCCGCCATGATCCGCCTTCACGTTTTTCCGCCCATCATTTCCGGAACGCCCAATCCCGGCCCCTTCTGCGTGAAGCTTGAGGCCGCTCTAAGGATCGCCGGCGTGCCCTATGAGGTCACGCATGACAGCAATCCGGCGAGCGGGCCCAAGGGCAAGATGCCCTTCGTTGAAATCGACGGCGAACGCATGGGAGATTCGACGCTCATCCTCGAGCGGCTCGCACGCGAACAAGGCGTCGATCTCGATCAGGGCCTGACTCCACGCGAGCGCGCGCAGAGCCACGCCTTGCAGCGGATGATCGAGGAAAGGCTCTACAGCGTGATGCTCTACAGCCGCTGGAGCGAGCCCGCCAATTGGGCGAAGCTCCGCCGTCTCTTCTTCGGCGGGCTGCCGTTTCCGCTCCGCATGATCCTGCCGCGTTCCATCCGCAAGGCAAGGATGCAGAGCCTTCACGCGCAGGGCACCGGCCGGCATGCACGCGACGAAATCTATGCGCTGGGCGCGGCCGATCTCAGGGCCATCGGCGACATACTTGGCGACAAGCCGTTTTTCTTCGGCGACCGGCCGACGCTTGCCGATGTCACGGCCTTTGCGTTTCTCGTGAGCATCATAGGGCCCGATTTCGACAGCCCGCTGAAGGAAAGCGCGCTCAGCCACGCCAATCTCGTTTCGCATACGGAGCGGATGGGCGAGATATTCGCGCGAGCGGGACGGACACAAACGCTGAAAGCGGTCGCCGCCTGAACTCGCGAAGGAAAATGCGAAAGCCCGGACGGAAGCGTCCGGGCCTTTTCGCATCCTTCAGTTCTTTTTCTTCTTGCCCGCTTTGGAGGGCTCGCCCGTATGCGTCGGCGTCCAGGAGGGCGGGTCGCTGGCGGGAAAGGACTCGTTACCCGCTTCGTCGACTTTTCGCTGTTCCCTTACGGCTTTCTTTTCCGAGGCGGATTTCGGATCGGGTTTTTTCATGGAGAGCTCCTGTCGATGACGAGGTGCGTATCTCTCAATATAGGGACGCCGGATCAGAACAAAAGGTCGACGATGCGCTCGACAATGGCGCCGCCGAGCCAGGAGCCGAGCGGGAGCGCCAGATAGATCACGAAACGTGTGATCGTCGGCAGATCGAGCGGCCATTCGCGCGCACGCTCGACGCGCGTCTCAATGGCGATGAGCGCCGCCAGGCGGATGGCGGCCCTGTCCGCGTCGTCTCCGCGCTTTTCAAATATTTCCCGGGCTTCGCCGACCTCTCGGCGCAGGCGAACAAGCTCGGTCCTTTTCGCCGCATCGATCAGACGATGCACGCGCAGCATCGGAAGCGCGAAAATGATCGTGGCGCTGGCGGCAAGGCCGAGGACCAGCGGCACAAAAAGTTCGGTCGATCTCTGGCCAAGGAGGAGGAGCAATACAATTGTTCCGGTCACGAGCCAGGGGAGCGCGCCGCGGAGCGCGATGCGGCCAAGACCATCCAGCTTCTGGATATCGAAGAGATCGATCGTCACGTGATGATCGAGATCGCGGATGAAGGCGGCCGTGTCGGTGCGGGCGAAGGACAGGCTTCTGAAAATCCGGGAGAAGAGGACGACCGTCATCACGAGAAACCAGATGTTCGTCACGGTGATGGTCGAGAGGCGAAGGGGGTGGCCGTCGGGGTGGTAGACTTGCGTGTAAAAGACGAGGCCGCCCAAAGCGCCTGCAAGGCCGAAGAGAAAGGCGCGGCGGTTTTCAGCCGGGCGCGGCCCGAATTCCAAGGTCTTCAATCGGCCGATATTGACCGGGACGCCGAGCGCGATGAGCGATCTCGCCTCGCCGAGATTGGACCGGCGGGTATATTCGCCAAGGCAGAGAATGCTCGACCAGAGAAAAGCCATGCAGAGCGCCGTCCAGGCGTCGGAATCGAGCACGGGATTGCCTTCGCGTTCGACGATCACGGGCACGCCGTTCAGGGCGGCGCAGGCAAGGAAGCTCGAATAAACGAGGACGGCGACCAGCAGCGCGGTCCAACCGAGGTTGAAGGGCGAAGCGCAGACGAGCCGTTTCTCCCAGCCGAACCGGCGCCCGGCGTCGTCCTGCCCTTTCGCTTCGGCTTTCATCATGATTTCAATGCGCCTCGTCCCAGTTCGCGGCGGCGCGCGCTTCGACATCGAGCGGCACGGTGAGCTCGATCGCGGGCGCGCAGGCCCCGGACATGACTTTGGAGACGAGCTTGCAGGTCTTTTCCGCCTCGCCTTCCGGCGCCTCGAAGATCAGCTCGTCATGAACTTGCAGCAGCATGCGCGCCGAGAGCTTCGCCTTCTTCAGCGCGTCGGGCATGCGGATCATGGCGCGGCGGATGATGTCTGCGGCGGAGCCCTGTATGGGCGCATTGATGGCGGCGCGTTCCATGAAGGCGCGTTCGGCGGGGTTCTTCGAATTGATCGCGGGCACGTGGACGCGGCGGCCGAAAATCGTTTCGACATAGCCGAGCTTGTGCGCCTGCTCCTTCGTCGCGTCCATATAGGCGCGGATGCCGGGGAAGCGCTTGAAGTAGCGGTCGATATATTCGCCCGCTTCCTGGCGCGGGATGCCGAGCTGGTTGGCGAGGCCGAAGGCCGAGATGCCGTAGATGATGCCGAAGTTGATCGCCTTGGCGCGACGGCGCACGGCGGGGTCCATGCCCTTCACCGGCACGCCGAACATTTCCGACGCCGTCATGGCGTGAATGTCGAGGCCTTCGGCAAAGGCTTTTTTCAGCGCCTCGATGTCGGCGATATGGGCGAGCAGGCGAAGTTCGATCTGGCTGTAATCGGCCGAGATGAGCTTGTTGCCCTTTTCGGCGACGAAGGCGGTGCGGATCTTGCGGCCGTCATCGGTCCTGACCGGAATGTTCTGCAAGTTCGGATCGCTCGACGAGAGGCGGCCCGTCGTCGTCGCGGCCAGCGAGTAGCTCGTATGAACGCGGCCCGTCTCCGGATTGATGAAGGTCGGCAAAGCGTCGGTATAGGTACTTTTCAGCTTCGACAATCCGCGCCAGTCGAGCACGCGCTGCGGCAGTTCATTGCCTTGCGCGGCCAGGGCTTCGAGCGCGTCGCTATCGGTCGACCAGGCGCCGGTCTTGGTCTTCCGGCCGCCTTCATGGCCCATCTTGTCGTAGAGGATTTCGCCGAGCTGCTTCGGCGAGCCGATGTTGAAGCGGTGTCCGGCGAGGCGGTAAATCTCGTCCTCATATTCCGCCATCTTCTGCGCGAAGTCGGCGGAAAGCCGCGCCAGCACATTGCGGTCGACCTTGATGCCCGCCCGTTCCATCTCGACCAGAACCGGCACGAGGGGGCGCTCCAGCGTTTCATAGACGGTCATGCGATGTTCGGCGACGAGGCGCGGGCGCAAGTAATGCCAGAGGCGCAGCGTGACGTCGGCGTCTTCGGCCGCATAGGCGACGGCCTTGTCGATCGGCACCTGATCGAAAGTGACCTGCGCCTTGCCGGAGCCCGCGACCTCGGAAAAGGCAATGGGCTTGTGGCCGAGATGCAGCTCGGAAAGCTCGTCCATGCCATGGCCGTGGAGGCCCGCATCGAGCGCATAGGACATGAGCATGGTGTCGTCGATCGAAGCGAGCGTCAGCCCGTGCTGGGCGAAGACGGTCATGTCGTATTTGAGATTCTGTCCGACCTTCAGCACGCTTTCATCGGCAAAAAGCGGCTTCAGCGCGGCAATCGCCTGCTTCAGCGGGATTTGCGTCTGGCCACCCGCATTGTCGAGATCGAGCCCGCCGCCCGCGCCATGCTGCAAGGGAACATAGCAGGCCTCGCCCGGCGTCACGCACATGGAGAAGCCGACGAGACGCGCCTGCATCGGATCGAGGGAATCCGTCTCGGTGTCGATGGCGACGACGCCCGCTTCGCGCGCGCGCGATATCCATTCGTTCAGCTCGGCGAGAGTCGTCACCGCGACGTGTTTTGCTTCGGCGAAGGGAGGGTTCCGGTCCGCATGGGTCGCGCCCGGCACGCCGCCTCGCGCGGAGGCCTTGGCGGGCGTGGATTTTTTCGCGGGAGCTTCCTTCCCTTGTGCGGGATGTTCGCCCGCGGCCGCCACGCTTTCGACATCGACGCCGGCGCGTTCGGCGACGCGGCGCGTCAGCGTGGTGAATTCCATGTCCTTCAGGAAGGCGATCAGGCGTTCCGGGTTCGGCGGGTGAATACCGAAGGTTTCGATGGGAACGTCGATCGGCACATGGTCGTCGAGCGTCACAAGCTTTTTTGAAATGCGCGCCTGCTCAGCGAATTCGATCAGGTTTTCGCGGCGCTTCGGCTGCTTGATTTCCGACGCCTTCGCCAGCAGCGTTTCGAGATCGCCATACTGGTTGATGAGTTCGGCCGCCGTCTTGATGCCGATGCCGGGAACGCCCGGCACATTGTCGACGCTGTCGCCCGCCAGCGACTGGACCTCGACGACCTTTTCGGGCGGCACGCCGAATTTCTCGATCACTTCGGGCCGCGTGATCGTTTTCATCTTCATGGTGTCGAGCATGTCGACATCGTCGGTGACGAGCTGCATCAGATCCTTGTCGGAGGAGACGATGGTGACGCGCGCGCCTTTTTCGCGGGCAAGCCGCGCATAGGTGGCGATGAGATCGTCGGCCTCGTAGCCCAGCATTTCGATGGAGGGCACGGTGAAGGCGCGGACCGCGTCGCGCACCAGCGCGAATTGCGGCACGAGGTCTTCGGGCGGTTCGGGGCGCTGGGCCTTGTACTGGGGATAGATGTCGTTGCGGAAGGTCCTGCCGGAGGCGTCGAAGATAACGGCGAGATGGGTCGGCTCGAACTCGTCCTTCGTATCCTCGATCAGCTTGTAGAGCATGTTGCAGAAGCCGGAGACGGCGCCTGTGGGCAGGCCGTCCGATTTCCGCGTCAGCGGCGGCAGCGCGTGATAGGCGCGGAATATGTAGCCCGAACCGTCGACCAGAAAGAGGTGATCGCCCTTGCGCAAGGGGCGAGGCGCGATGCCTTCGGCCGGTATTTTTTCCGTTTTGCTCTTCGCCACGCCGCTTGCCTTCCTATATGCCCCTTACGGGTCCGTGGGGGACCATCCGGGTTTGACCGCCTTCGCCAGCCGATGCTACCAACGCGGGCGTGCAGTTTACAGAAGAGCCGACGAATGGCCCATATTCTTGCCGAAGCCAGAACACCCCTTGATACAGCGACAAACCCCTCACCCGCCCCGCAGGCGGCGCGCGCCAATGCCATCGAGGCGCGGGGCTTGCGCAAGGTCTATCGCGCAAGCGGCGGACAGCCGGAAAAAGAGGCCCTGAAGGGCGTCGATCTCGCAGTGCCGCGCGGTTCGATCTTCGGGCTCCTCGGCCCGAACGGCGCCGGGAAATCGACCTTCATCAACATTCTGGCCGGTCTCGTCGTCAAATCCTCGGGCAAGGCCAATATATGGGGCTTCGATATCGACGAGAACCCGCGCCAGGCGCGCGCCTCCATCGGCGTCGTGCCGCAGGAACTTAATATCGATCCCTTTTTCACGCCTGCGGAAATTCTCGAACTTCAGGCCGGGCTTTACGGCGTACCGAAGCGTGAGCGACGGACAATGGAAATCCTGAAAGCCGTGGCGCTGGACGACAAGGCGGAAGCCTATGCGCGCACGCTTTCCGGCGGCATGAGGCGCCGCCTCCTCGTCGCCAAGGCGATGGTGCACAATCCGCCCGTGCTGGTGCTCGACGAGCCGACGGCAGGCGTCGACATCGAGTTGCGCAAGCAGCTCTGGGACTATGTGAAGGCGCTCAACGAGGCGGGCACGACCATCGTGCTGACCACTCACTATCTCGAAGAAGCCGAAGCGCTTTGCGACACCATAGCCATCATCGACAAGGGGCGTCTCGTCGCCTGCGAGCCGACGCAGCGTCTCGTCGCCCGCATTACCGACAAGAAGCTCATCATCCGCAGCGCATGGCCCGTGACGCCCGTCATGGCGGCCATTGACGGGCTGCGGACCGAAATCACGCCGTCGGGCGCGCTTTCGGTGCAATACAATCCCCTTGAGGCGGGCGCGATGGAGATACTCGACCGGGTGCGCGCTTCGGGCATCGAGATCGTCGACATTTCAACCGAAGAGTCGGACCTCGAAGACGTCTTCCTGCAACTGACCTCGTCGCACTGATCGCCGCACTGGCCTCGCCGCACTGGATGGGGATCAGGCGGCGTCCGCCGAGGCGCGCTTGACGATTTCGCCCATGGCCATTTCGACGCCCGCGCCGCCGACGGAAAGCGGCAGGATCAGCGCCTCGATTTCGGTCGCCACGCGCTCCTGAGAGAAGGTCGCCGCGCCGTGAATGCGCATGGGGCGACGCAATTCGCAGACGATGCCGAGCACCTTGGAAAAGGCGGATGCGCCCTTGGGCGACATGCGCTCGTCAAGCGTGCGGCCGGTGAAGTCGTCGGCGAAAAGTTCGTTCAGGGCGGTTCCCATCAAGCGGACATGAAAATGCGAGGGCGCGACGGCGGGCGGCGTCGCGCCGATCAGAAAGATCGAGGGGAGATGGCTGACGATGTCGGCGGGGCTCACATCGACGCGGGCGGGCATGGGGCGTCCGGCGCGCTTGGCGTTCCAATAGGCAAGGAGCGCGCGAAGCCGGCCGTCCTGTAGATTGAGCAGCGGATCGATGAAGAGATCGAAAGGCGAAAGCCGCAAATGTGCCGACATATGAAGCTTTACTTCCGGGCCTTGCCCGCCCTGGTTTTGCGGCCCTCCGCTTCCACGCGCGCGTCCGGAGCCGATTTACTGATGTGAAGACCGGTATAGGCGAATTCGCGGGGTGCGCCAAGCGCGAGCTGCACCCCTCAGGCGCCCGGAAAATGGCCCGAAAACAAGGCCGGAACGCGGATTGTCACCAGCAGCCGTTTCGACTAACTTGCGGCCAAGACAGACCCTTCAGCACCCGTAGCTCAGCTGGATAGAGCGCTGCCCTCCGAAGGCAGAGGTCACAAGTTCGACTCTTGTCGGGTGCACCATTCTCTTGCGAAGATCAGGCGTTGAGGCCATCGACTCCCTTTTTGGGATGCTTATGAAACGGCAGAGCCTTTCAGGCTCGCCCGTCGTCAGCGTCGCGGATAGGCCGTCCGGCACACTTTGACCACGGTATCACGAAGCCAGCGATGTGCCGGGTCGGCGTCCATCCGAGGATGCCACGTTGCCGAAATCAAGATCTCCGGCGTGCGAACCGGAAGCTCGAAGCTCTGAAGTCCTGCTGTGACCGCCTGATCGTTCGTGAGGTTGTTGCCAAGGCATGAGCGAGGCACTAGCGCGACCAAATCCGAGTGACGAGCGATCCGCATCGCATCGGGGAAACCCGGCACCACAACGGATGTTGTCCGCCGGAGCCCGAGTTCTTCCAGGGCGTCGTCCACTGGTCCGGTGAATTCCCCTTTCCGTGACGCCACAACATGACCGCAAGCTGCATATCTTTCGGGCGTAATGTCTGTGCCCGAAAGAAGCGGATGCCCGATCCGAGCCACCCCAAGGAATCTGTCTCGAAACAACGACTGTGTGCGAACCTCTGGCGCGAAGCCGCCCAGCACGCCGATTTCCAAATCGATCTGCCCCTCGCGAAGCGGGCGCGCATCTTTCTCGGGCTTGGGTGCAAAACGCAGGCGGATGTGCGGCGCAGCCTTGGTGATTGCTGCGACCAGGGAAGCGGACAAGATGTCCACAAACCCTTCATTGGCTCGAATGGTAAAGGTCCGTTCGAGCGATGCGATGTCCAGATGGCCGACGCGTGGGCGGAGGACCGCCAGCGCGTCCCTGCTAAGCGTATGGACGCGCTCGCGCAGCTCGGCAGCGTAGGGTGTGGGCACGAGCCCGCGCCCGGCTCGCACGAGCAGCGGATCGCCCGTTGCCGACCGAAGGCGCGTCAACGTCCGGCTCATGGCGGAAGAACTCAAGCCGAGGCGGCGAGCCGCGCCGGTCACGCTGCCTTCTGTCAGCAGCGCATCCAGCGCCACCAGAAGGTTCATATCCACATGGTCCATGGCCTAACCCTGTCTCACCCGCCCTTTATTATATGGCGTTTGATGCAACTATAATGTGCATTCCGTGCGTATGGCGCAACATTTTGGCGATGATTAAATCCCCGGCTAACCGCACCAGTGAAAGACATCGCAACCATGTCCATCCGTCATACCCGCAAGCCTGCCAGCACCATTTTGATCATCGGCGCATCGCGCGGTCTTGGCCTCGCGATGGCCGCTGAATTCCTGAAGAAGGGGTGGAACGTCGTTGGGACGGTACAAGACGGCGCCAGAACCGAATTGCATGATCTGGCCGATGAACATCCGGGCCGCATTGAGATCGCCACCCTCGACGTTACAGAGCCGGATCAGATCACGGCGCTGCACGACCGTCTCTCCGGTCGCGGCTTCGACATCCTGTTTCACAATGCCGGGATCGCCAATGCCAACCCGCACCAGTCCGCCGCCGAGGTATCGACGGAGGAGTTCGTTCACGTAATGGTCGTGAACGCGCTAAGTCCGATGCGCGTCGTCGAGGGATTGCAGGACCTTGTTCCTGCGGGCGGGCTGATCGGCATCATGTCGTCGGGACAGGGAAGCATCAGCAACAACGAGAAGGGCGGGGCTGAAGTCTATCGCGCAAGCAAGGCCGCCTTGAACCAGCTCATGCGGTGCTACGCGGCGCGTCATGCCGGAGAGCCGCGCGCACTGGTCTTGATGGCTCCGGGCTGGATCCGCACCGCTCTTGGCGGCCCGGACGCGCCGTTCAGCGTCGAGGAGGCCATTCCGAAAGTCGTGGACGTGCTGCTCTCGCAGCAAGGCAAACCCGGTCTGCAATTTCTCGACCGTGAGGGGCGCACCGTTCCGTGGTGAACGTTCGTCCGGGTGCAGCATTTCCCTCAGAAATAGTCGTAGCCGTAGTCGTATCTGAGATGGCGGCGGAGGATGCGGCGGAGCGTTTCGGCGTCTTCGGCCGAGAATGAGACGCTGGCGCGCAGCTTTTCGTCGGAGACGACGTCTTCCTGGTGATTGGGATCGAGGCGGCGGCGCATCGTTTCCCGATCGGCCACCCTCAGGCCCTGCGCGATCGCGGCATGGCTCAGTTCCATGCCGAAATGGCCGGCAATCAGTCTCATGGCGACGGCGGGCTGCGCCTGCACATCTTCATAGCGGATGACCAGCGTTTCCGACGGAAAGGCCGACGCCACGTCGCCCCAGCGGTTGTGGAAGCGCATGTACCACCAGGCGTCGGCGATGAAGCGTTTTCCGGTGACGTCGCCGCGCACATATTCCGCGAAGGTAGCGTCGCCATGGCGCGGCGTGCCCCGCCATTTGACGAAATTCGAGATCATGGCCGCGCGTATGTCGCGAACGAGAACGACGGTGGGCGGGCAAGGCAGAAGGCGGCGCAACCATTGCCAGGCGACGAGGCGCGAGGGAATGGTGTGTGTGCTGGTCAATCGCGGCAGATGCGGATGACGCTGCGGTATTCTCGGATTGCCAATGATGTCGTTGACCGCGCCGCCGCTGCTATGCGCGGGCGGCGGCACGCCGTAGTCGAGTGCGATGGCATGGCCGAGCATGAATTTCAGCCAATGCGTGCCCGAATTCTTGGCCGAGACGAACATCCCGTCGACATGGCGGTGATGGAAGACGTGGAAGTTGCTCACATCGATCGCTGCATCGTGGAGGCGGACCCTCATGTCCTCAATGGACAACCGGCCCCGTTCCGGCGCCGACAATCGCGTCGGCAAGCAGGGTTGAATTCCCTGCTCCGCATAGGCCTCGATTTTCTTCAGGTGTCGTCGCATGCATTTCCGCCTCCCAGCTCATCAGGAAACGGACGAGGCATTATTTTCCGTCGCATTTCTTTTGCATTTGTCCGGGGGCGATAGGTGCAATTCGAGATAATTGAATTTTGCACTCACTTTGAAATTTCACCGCCAGGCGACGAAAGAGATGCAAGAGGGACACAGTGATGGGCCGTCATCTCGCTGTCATGTAACTGGAACCGAACCGTCATAGCGCCCTGTTACTTCGTCCCCTCAGGGGGCGTTCGTGGGCGAGGCTCGCGGCTCGCAATCCTGCACAGAAGCTCAACTAGCAACATGGAGACGTCGAATGACGTTGAGAACAGTTCTGCTGGCAGGCACCGCGCTCGGTGCCGCAGCGCTGCTCGCAGGCCCGGCCTTCGCCGGTTCGGCCGCGACCACCCAGAACGAAATCGATACGATGAAGCAGCAAATCCAGGAGCTGCAACAGAAGCTCGACGATATGCAGATTTCGCAGGGCAACGAAATCAAAGACATCAAAGAGAAGCAGGACGCCGTTCAGGTTTCTCTCGACAACGGCGCGCCGAGCTTCAAGTCCGGCGACGGCCTCTTCACCATGGCGATCAAGGGCCGCATGCATCTCGACATGGCGTCGGCCGATTCGAGCAGCGGCATCACGCGCTATAATTCGGGTGCGAACTTCCGCCGCGCAGAAATCGGCGTCGAAGGCACGTTCATGAAGGATTGGGGCTATGTGTTCGGCCTGCAATTCGGCGGTTCGGGCGTCGAGAACGGTGGCACGGGCCTCTCCTCCAGCCAGTTCATCAAGAACGCCTATATTACCTATAACGGCTTCGGCAAGACCTTCATCCCGAAGATCGGCGCCGGCGAGCTTCCCTACACGCTCGAATATGCCACGAGCTCGAACGACATCACCTTCATCGAACGCGCTGCGGCGGTGAACGAGAACATCTCGATGGGTTCGGATGACGGCCGCGTCTTCGTCGGCGCGCAAGGTTCGACCAGCAATCTCTTCTACGGCGCCTGGTACACGCGCTCGAAGACGGGTGAAACCGGCACGAACAACTCGGAACGCGACAATGCCGTCGGCCGTTTCGTCTATGCGTTCCAACCGGACGACAAGTCGAACATCCATCTGGGCGTGTCGAGCACCTATACGTTCAACGCGGGTAGCGCGATGAGCCTTTCGGATCGTCCGGGCATCCGCGTGTCGGACGTGAAGTACATCAACACCGGCAGCTTCACGAACCTCAAAGATGCCTATGTCTTCGGTCCGGAATTCGCCGCCAGCTACGGCCCGGTCAAGGTTCAGGGCGAGTACTACCACTTCGATTTCCAGAACGCGAAGCAGACCAACTTCGCCGCACTTCGCGACTACTCGTTCAACTCCTGGTACGCGCAGGCAAGCTGGGTGCTGACGGGCGAGGCCTACAAGTACTCGATGGCGAAAGCGGCCTATGGCGGCGTGAAGCCGGCGAGCCCCTTCTCGCTCGGCGGCAGCCCGGGCGCCTGGGAAGTTGCGCTCCGCTATTCGGACAGCAACCTCAACGACGGCGCTTTCAAAGGCGGTCACGAGAAGCTCTACACGGCGGGCCTGAACTGGTACGTCAACAACAACATCCGCTTCATGCTGAACTACATCTATGGCGATGAAGAACAGCCGAACGGCACCAACACGGCGACTTCCGCCGGCAAGTTCAAAGCGGTCGCGCTACGCACGCAGCTCGCCTTCTGATACGACCCTCGCAGGTCAAGACGGCAAGAGCCCCGGGGCGCAAGCTCCGGGGCTTTTTGTCGCCCGCGCGACCGGCGCGGCATTGCGGGTGCCGGAACCGGGCGGATAAAAAAACCCCGCCGGAAAGACCGGCGGGGCGGAGTTTTGCGAGGGGGTCTTCTCGCGAGGAATCAGCCGAAGCGACCGGTCACGTAGTCTTCCGTCCGCTTGGAGCGCGGGTTGGTGAAGACTTCCTTCGTCGCTCCATATTCGATGAGACGGCCGAGATACATGAAGGCCGTATTGTCGGAGACGCGGGCGGCCTGCTGCATGTTGTGGGTGACGATGACGATGGTGTAGGAGGATTTCAGCTCCTCGATGAGCTGCTCGATGCGCATGGTGGCGATGGGGTCGAGCGCCGAGCAGGGTTCGTCCATCAGCAGCACGTCGGGATTGCCGGCGATGGCGCGGGCAATGCAGAGACGCTGCTGCTGGCCGCCGGAGAGGCCGAGAGCGCTGTCGTTCAGGCGGTTCTTGACCTCCTCCCAGAGCGCGGCACCCTTCAGCGCCGCTTCGCAGGCTTCGGCGAGGAGACGCTTGTTGGTGACGCCGTCGACCTTCAGCGGATAGGTCACGTTCTCCGCGATGGTCATGGGGAAGGGATTGGGCTTCTGAAAGACCATGCCCATGCGCTTCCTGAGCGCGATGACGTCGACCTGCGGGCCGAAGAGCGGCTCGCCGTCCAGGCGAATTTCGCCGGCGACGCGCAGATTGTCGATGAGGTCGTTCATGCGGTTGAGCGAGCGCAGAAGCGTGGACTTGCCGCAGCCCGACGGGCCGATGAGCGAGGTCACCATGCCCTTCTGCATGTCCATGGTGATGTTGTGGAGCGCCTGGCTCGCGCCGTACCAAAGGCGGAAGTCGCGGATCGAGATTTCGACGCCGGACGGGCTCGTCACCGGGTGATAGACGGTGGGGTCGTAGCCGTCGATCGCGGTGGCGGCGTCTTGCTTCAAGGCTGCGGCTGCTGCCATTTCGGAAATCTCCCTGTCAGAACTTGTCGCCGGCGAAGCGGCGCTTCAGCCGGTTGCGCACGCGGATCGACACCGCGTTGAGCGCGAGCACCAGCACCATCAGGACGAGCGCGGTGACGAAAACCATGGAGCGGCCGGCTTCCGAATTGCGCGACTGGAATCCCACATCGTAGATGTGGAAGCCGAGATGCATGAACGAGCGCTCGAGATGGATGAAGGGGAACATGCCGTCGATCGGCAGCGCGGGCGCGAGCTTGACGACGCCGACGATCATCAGCGGCGCGACCTCGCCGGCGCCGCGCGCCATGGCGAGGATGAGGCCCGTCATGATGCCCGGCATGGCGCGGGGGAGCACGATCCACTTGATCGTCTGCCACTTCGAGGCGCCGCAGGCGAGCGAGCCTTCGCGCATGGAGCGCGGCACGGCGGAGAGCGCTTCCTCGGTTGCGACGATGACGACGGGAACCGTGAGGAGTGCGAGCGTGAGCGCGGCCCAGAGAAGGCCGCCCGTGCCGAAGGTCGGATTGGGCAATCGCTCGGGAAAGAACATGCGGTCGATGGAGCCGCCGAGCACATAGGCGAAGAAGCCGAGGCCGAAGACGCCATAGACGATGGAGGGCACGCCGGCGAGATTGTTGACGCAGATGCGCACCAGCGAAACGATGCGGCCCTGTTTTGCATATTCCCGCAGATAGAGCGCCGCGACGACGCCGAAGGGCGCGACGAGCAGGCTCATCACGACTGTCATGACGAGCGTGCCGAAGATCGCCGGCCAGACGCCGCCTTCGGTATTCGCCTCGCGCGGATCGGCGGTGAGGAATTCATACCAGCGCGAGAAATAGACGCCGAATTTCTGCAACAGAGAAAGCGCATTGGCGTCGTAGTAGCGCACGAAGTCGGCAAGGCCGAATTCGCGCGTCTCGCCGCCGATCTCGGCCACCTTGATCTTCAGGGCGTCTTCGGCGGCGCGGGCGGCGGCGGCCTTTTGCGAAAGGCGATCGAAGTCGAGATTGAGCTTCGCCGTTTCGGCGGCGGCGCGGCCGGCCTCGGCATTGGCTTCGGGCGATCCCTGGCCGTAGTTGATCTCGGCGCGGCGCACCGAAAGGCGCAGCGCGTTGATCTGGCGGTTGATGCTGCCGACTTCGTCCGTCTCGATGGCGATGCGTTTTCCGCGCAGCGCGCGGGCCTTGTCGTGTTCGGCGTCGAGCGCGGAGATCGACATCTGCTTGCCGTCTTCCGAAATGGAGACGAGGCGCCCGATGAAGACGCCCCATTCCTGGCGCTCGACGAGCGTCAGATCGCCGGGACGCTCGACTTTCTTCACATTGAAGACAGGCACCCATTGGAAATCGTTGGAATAGAAATCGTAGTTGCCGATGCGGTAGAGCGTACGCGTGCTCATGCCGCCATGCGCCTCGATGCTTGCGCGCAGATTGGCGGGAAGCGCCTCCAGCGCATCCTTTTGCGGCTTGTAGCTTTCGGTGCGGACCGGCTCGCCGGCGATCACATGGCCGTCGGTCATGGTCACGACCTCGACGGGCTTCGGCCAGAAGGCGGTGAGACCGTTCCAGAAGATCAGCGCGAGAAATCCGAGGATCATCATCAGACCGAAGGCGAGCGAGCCGCCCATGGCCCAGACCATCGGCTCGCCGCGCGCGGTGAGGTCGCTCGCCTTGCGGCGGGTGACCACGGACAGAGCCGATGCGGCGCTGTCGGATCTGTCGGGAGAATAGTCGTCGCTCATTTGCGCCATATCGGCCATTTGTTTCGTCTCAAAGCTGCGCGGCGCGCTTGCGGAAGCGCTGACGCACGATTTCGGCGAAGGTGTTGAGGATGAAGGTCATGACGAAAAGGACGAGACCGCAGAGGAAGAGGGTGCGGTAAAGCGTCGAGTCCTTCACGGCTTCGGGAAGTTCGACGTTGATGTTCGCCGAGAGGGCGCGAAGGCCGCTGAAGAGGCTCCAGTTGGTGACAGGCGTGTTGCCCGTCGCCATAACGACGATCATGGTTTCGCCGACGGCGCGGCCGAGGCCGATCATGATGGCGGAGAAAATGCCGGAGCCGGCGGTCGGCAGGATGACCCAGCGCGCCGTCTGCCACTTCGTTGCGCCGCAGCCGAGAGAGGCAGAGCGGAGGTGCTCCGGCACCGCGCCCAGTGCATCTTCCGCGATCGAGTAGATGATCGGGATGACGGCGAAGGCCATGCCGAAGGAGGCGATCAGCGTATTGCGCTGGACATAGGTGTCGACGATGCCGCCGCGGGCATCGAAGCCCGAAGATGCGAAGAGTTTCGCAAGCACCACGGCAAGGCCGAGCGCGAGCACGGTGAAGAGCAGCCAGCGGCCGAGCTCCCAGAATCCGGCGACGTGATATTCCTTCGTCCGCAGGCTGTCGCGATAGGAGCGGCCGAGAATGCGGCCGCCTATGGCGAAGACGGCGAGAAAGGAAATCGGCAGCACGAGGAGGAAGAGGAAAGGCGTCGCCGATCCCTCGCCCGTCGTCCAGGCCTTGAAATCGCCACCGAAGAAAAGACGCTCGAAGACGGGGCCGCCGAGGATCGTGAACCAGATGCCGGCCGCCATGGCGATGAAGAAGGCGATGAGCTTCGGCATGCCGTCGAGGCGGAGCGCCAGGGGCTGCGGCAGCAATTGCCAGAGGAAGGCGCTGCCGATCAACGTCAAGGGTATGACGCCAAAGGCAATGACGATTGCGGCGATCCAGTTCTCGACGATGGGCGAGAGAACAAGGGCGACGACGAAGCCGATGACGACGGAGGGAAGCGAGGCCAAGAGTTCCATCAGCGGCTTGACGATGCCGCGAATGCGGAAATGCAGGAACTCGGATGTGTAGATCGCGGCGAGAAGCGCAATCGGCACGGCGAAGATCAGGGAGTAGAAGGCGCCCTTGATCGTGCCGAAAATGAGCGGCGTCAGCGAGAGCTTGGGCTCGAAGCTGTCGGTCGCCGCCGTCGACTGCCAAGTATAGCCGGGCTCCGAATAGCCTTCGTACCAGACCTTGCCGAAAAGCGACTTCAGCGTCGTCTCGGGATGAGAGACCGCAAAGGACCAGAGGCGCACGCCGCCGTCCCGGCCGATGACGATGGCACCGTCGTCGCGCGGCGCGAGAAGCGCGGTCTGGACGGGGCTCGCGCCGCCGCTCTTTGCCAGTTCGAGAATGAGGCGCTCGGTCGTTGCGTGATATAGGCCGACGCCGCCCGCCGCGTCGGCGGCGAGGAAGAGGCGCGTGCGCTGGCTCGACGACAACGCCGTGATCGGTGCGCCTGTGTGCGGGATTTCGTGGATCCGCGTCATGACGAGACCGTCGGCGGTTGCCGTCGACTTGCGGTCGACAAGCGTCCAGACGGCGAGCGAACCGTCGGCGCCAGCCGCAATCAGCGAATTCTCGCCATTGAGATAGCCGAGCGCCGTCAGCTTGACGCCGGGCGGCGCGAGCCGCGCCGTTTCGGCAAGGCGCGGCTTTGCAGGATTGCGCGTGTCGAAGCGGCGGATGCTGCCATCGTCGAGTGCGACGATGACACGGTCGGCGGGTGTGTTCAGCAGAAGGCCCGTCACGTTCGCCGTGGCGACGCCGGTCGGGATTTCGGTGTTGACGGTGCTCGTCGTCGTTTCGCCGGTCATCATGTTGACCTGGCTGTAAGCGGTCGAGAGGCGCGCCGTGCCGCGATCGTCCACCGTGACGAAGGTTTCGACCGGGCTTTCGGAGGTGCCGCCGACACGGTAGTCGATGAAGCGGATCGCCGTGCCCGCAGGCGCGACCTGAATGGGCGCCTGAAGCTCGATCTTCGGTTGCAGCGCGCGCGTCTGGCCGCCCGGCACCTGCATGTAGAGGGTCGTGGCCGTCGCCTTGACGCCGGGCGCGATTTCCTTCGCGTCGGCGGGCGTGGCTGAAGCGGGCGTCACAACGGGATCGATGGAGATGCGGCCGAGGCGGACGGTGCCGTCGGGAAAGGCGAGCGCGATGTCGTCGCCGCGCAGCGTGCGGGCGAAGGCGCTTGCCGTCTTGCCGCCGAGATCGGCGGATGGCGGGTTTGCGAGCCGCGTGCCGTTCGCCATGTAGAAAGCCGACAGCTTGCCGTCTTTCAGAAGTTCGACGGCAAGCGCGCGGTACTCGTCCATCGAAGTCGAAACGATGTCGGCGCCGGCGGTTCCGAGGCTGTAGGACTTGGTATCGGTGACGCGACCGCTGGAAAAAAGCGGCAGCGCGACCATGACGAGGAAGACGGCGATCATGAAGACCGCGAGGATGACGGCGAAGCCGCCGATCATGATGCCGCGCGTGGCGATGCGGTCGGCCCAGATGACGGAGGCCTTGGTTTTCTTGTCGCGCTTGTAGACGACCGAGCGGCGATTGCCTTCAGGGCCGTCGCTCGCGGGGCCAGTGGACATGGCAGCGTCTGTCATGTGCGTCTCGCGCGAAACCGGCACCGGGCGTCAGCGCCGAAGCACTCCCGGATGGCCGCGGTAAAGGAACAGAATGAAAAGACGGACCGGCGGGTTTTAGCCCGCCGGTCCGGAATTTTATTTCAGGCCGAGCTTGCCGAGTTCCTGCTGCGCGAACACATAGGGCATCGGGAAGAAGCCGTCCTTCGTCACGTCCGTCTGGCCGTTGAGCGAGAGCACGTAACGGAAGAACTCGGCGCGGAGCGGCTCGAGCGGCGTCGACGGGCTCTTGTTCACGTAGACATAGAGGAAGCGCGTGATCGGATAGGCGCCCGTATAGGCGTTATGCTGATCGGGAGCCTGGCACTGGCCGTCGCGGCCGGAGATCGAGAGCGCCTTGACGTCGGCCGTCTTGTAGCCGATGCCCGAATAGCCGATCGCAAACTTGTCGGCGGCGACGCCCTGCACAACGGCGGACGAACCGGGCTGCTCTTTCACGGTGTCGAGGTAGTCGCCGTTCAGCATGGCGATTTCCTTGAAGTAGGCATAGGTGCCCGACGCCGAGTTGCGGCCGAAGATCGAAATCGGCTTCGAGGCCCATTCGCCGGTGAGGCCGAGATCGCCCCAGGTCTTGACGGCGGGCGAGCCGGTCAGGCGGCTCTTGGAGAAGATGCCGTCGAGCTGCGTCAGCGAGAGGCAGTTGATCGGATTGTCCTTGCTCACATAGACGGCGAGCGTGTCGACGGCGACGCGAACCTGGGTCGGCTTGTAGCCGTACTTCGATTCGAAAGCGTCGCTCTCGGCCGGCTTCATGGCGCGCGACATCGGGCCCATCTGCGAGGTGCCGGCGATCAGCGCGGGCGGCGCGGTCGACGAGCCCTTGCCTTCGATTTCGATCTGAACGGAGGGATACTTGGCCTTGTAGGCTTCGGCCCACAGGGTCATGACGTTGTTCAGCGTGTCGGAACCGACGGACTTCAAGCTTCCCGAGACGCCGCTTGTCGGCTGGTAGGATTGGTATCGGCTGTCGATGTCGACAGCGAACGCGCTGGTGGCAGTCAAGCTCACCGCGAGCGCGCTCATGCAGATAATGCGCTTCATATAGGATGACCTTCTCTGAGACGAAAGGTTGGCGTGCGGCGGCTACCCCGCCCCGAAAATGTTCATAAGTGGGGCAGGTGAAATCCGTGCAACGCTTTTGCGACGGTCCGGTGACAGCGCGTCCGATCCAGCCGAACTGGCGGAAATCGGGACTTTCCGGGAAGGCGGAGGCGTGAAATTACCGCGACGGCGTGGCCGTCCGGTCACAAACGGCGGATGACGGATTAAACGGCAAGAGGCGCGCATCCGGGTTCATGCGCGCCTCCGCCCTCACCCGTCTCCGCCCAGCCCTCCCGACCCGTCGCCCTCAAACGTAGGGGGCGCGGGCTGCGGCGACGATGAAGCCGATCGCCGTCATGCCGAGCGCGAGCGCGAAGGGGACCACGATGACTTGAATGAGCGCGCTCCATCCGCCGAGACGGCCGGTGAGCGTCTCCACATCTCTGTTGAGGAAGTCGCCCAAGCTGCCGTCATAGCCATGACGGTCGAGAAAGCGGTCGGCGGTGCGCTTCAATATGTAGGGAACGCCGAAGAAGGTGGCGAGGAAGACCGTGTCCACGCCCAGCATGAACGCGCCTTCGGCTTCGCCGCCGAAGACAAGCCAGAAGGCGCCGAAGAGCCAGACCCAGCCGCCTAGAGCAACGGCATAGACGCCGGGATGAAGATCGGGCGAGACGTGTTCGTTGCGGCCATGCCACCCGTCATGCTGCGAAGCGCTCATGATTGCACCGCGCCCGGTTGGCCGCGGCGCGGATCGGCCGCGGCGGGACTGAAGAACATGCCCATTTGCAGGCTTTCGGCGATGCGGGTGGCGCGGTCCATGAAAGCAGCTGCCGTTTCGGGCGCGCAGATCTCATCAGTCGTCTGCCGGAAGAGCGCGAGCCAGCGATCGAAATGCGGAGGCCGCGCCGTCTTCAGGCGTATATGCGCGACCATCGGCTGGCCCTTGTAGCGGCCGGACATCAGCATGACCGAAGACCAGAAGGCGAACATCTTCTGCAAATGCGGCTCCCAGTCATCGCCGATCACACGCTCGAAGATGGGGCCGAGTTCGGCATCGGCCCTGACGCGCGCATAGAAGGCGCGCACCAGCTTCTCGATTTCCGCCTCATTCGTCAGAGGCGGCGGCAGCTCACGCTGCCTTGCGTTTCCTGGGCCGTCCGTCATGCGCACCTCCTATAAGATGCATGTTATATGCATCTTATATATCGCGCCTCGCCGCTCGAAATCAACGATCGGGAGAGGTGTGCGGCTGCGGCAAATGATCCGGGCGCGCGGACGGTTTTCGGCACCGCTCGCGCGCCCGGGGATTCGAGGTCGGATTGGCTATTTGAGGCCGTGCTGACGCGCGCGCTCTATGTCGTCTTTCAGGCTGCGGGCGGCCAGGATGAAGTGGAAGGCCGACCAGATCCAGACGACGGAAATCGTCAGGAGCGCGTAGCGCAAGGATTCCTGCCCGTAATAGGGAAGATACTGGTCGCTCAATATGCCCGCGAGCTGGGGCCCGAGGCCCATGCCGATTAGATTCAGAATAAGAAAGAGCACGGCGGAAGCCTGCGCGCGCATGCGCACGGTGACGAGCGCCTGCGTCATGGAGAGCGAGGGCGCGATATAGGCCGCGCCGGCGAAAGCCGGATAGATGAAGAAGAGAAGCGCCATCGTCTTGTCGGCGGAGAGGTACATGGCGACGGAGAAGGGAAAACAGAGCGCGCTCACGATGGCGACGACCCAGACGTTCCAGCGGATATCGCGCTTGGCGAAGCGGTCGGCGAGATAGCCCGTGAAATATGTTCCCGCGCCGCCGGAGAAGCCGATGATGAGCGCGAGTGCGGTACCGATTTCGCCCGGCGACATATGGAACGAACGCGAGAGGAAAGCGGGCAGCCAGTTGACGCCGGCATAGCCGCCGATGGCGGCGAGCGCCGTGCCGAAGGAGATGTGACGGAAGGAACGCTGCGACCAGAGAAGGCCGAAGACTTCGCCGATGCGGGGCGCGGCACCTTCGCCTTGCGCGGTCAGGCCGTCGGCATGGCCACGCTGGGGCTCTTTCAGCGTGAAGCGCACCAGCGCCGCGATGAGAAGTCCGGGCAGACCGACCACCATGAAGGCGGCGCGCCAGCCGTACCACTGGCTGATCCAGCCGCCGACAAGGAAGCCGATGAGAATGCCGATATTGATGCCGAGCGAATAGATGCCCATGGCGGAGGCGCGTTTCTCCGGCGGGAACATATCGGAGATCATCGAATGGGCGGGCGGGCTCGATCCCGCCTCGCCGACGCCGACGCCGATGCGGGCGAGCGCGAGCTGGGCGAAGCTTGTGACGAAGCCGCAGACCACGGTCATGCCGGAGAAGATGGTGAGCGCCAGCGTGATGATGTTGCGGCGGTTGCTCCGGTCGGCCCACATGGCGATAGGAACGCCAAGCGTTGCGTAAAAGATCGCGAAGGTGAGGCCGGAGAGAAAGCCGAGCTGGGTGTCGGAAAGGCCGAGGTCGATTTTGATCGGCTGAAGCAGGATCGCGAGGATCTGCCTGTCGACGTAGTTCGCCGTATAAGCGAGCATCAGCACGAACAGCGCGTAGTTGCGATAGGCCGACGTGAAGGCGGCGTCAGGCGTCCCGGTGCGCATGACGGGCCCGCGAGCTATATCGGTCATTCCTGTTTCCTTCCCCGTGCGGCTCTCGAAGCCCTCATGCCTGGGCCGCTTGAGGGAAAGCCTAACAGGGCTTCCCCGTTTCGCAAGCAATTGGCGGGACGGACATTTCTGTCAGCAGCAAGGCCTCGGGGGGCCAGCGACGGTCATGTCCGTTTTTGGCGAGTGAGGACCGGCGCGCCGGAGTAGACTTCTGTTCATGAGCAAGCCCGAACCGATCGACGCCGATTTCTGCTACCGCATCATCCAGGCGAAGGATGCGCGGTATGACGGGCGCTTTTTCATCTGCGTCGTCTCGACCGGAATTTATTGCAGGCCCGTCTGCCCTGCCCGCGTGCCGAAGAAATCCAATTGCCGCTTCGTCGCCAGCGCGGCCGCCGCCGAGGCTGCCGGCTTCCGTTCCTGCCTGCGCTGCCGGCCGGAAAGCGCGCCGGGAACGCCCGCATGGACGGGAACGCAGGCAAGCGTCGCCCGCGCGCTCAGGCTCATCGAGGACGGCGCGCTCGACGATTGCGACGTCGAGACGCTGGCCGGGCGCGTGGGGCTTGGCGGGCGCCAGCTCAGACGGCTTTTCATCGCCCATGTCGGCGCGACGCCACAGGCGGTGGCGGCCAACCGGCGGCTACTGGCGGCCAAGCAACTCATCAGCGAAACGGACATGGCCTTTTCCGACATCGCCTTCGCCTCGGGCTTCCAGAGTCTGCGCCGTTTCAACGATGCGGTGCGCGCAAGCTACGGCGTCGCGCCGACGGCGCTCCGGCGCGGCGCGGCGCGGGAAAGCGCCAGCGATGCGATCACGCTCAGGCTCGGCTTCCGTCCACCCTTCGACTGGGAAAGATTGCTCGGCTATCTCTCTTTCCGCGCCATTCCGGGCGTCGAGCATATTTCGGCCGGGCGCTACCGGCGGAGCTTCCGCCTCGGCGCGGCAAGCGGAACGATCGAAGTTCGCCAGTCGGCCAAGCCCAATGCGCTCGATGTTGCAATCAGGACGAGCGCGCAGGCATCCATCCGCCAGATTGCGGCGCGCATTCGCCGTGTCTTCGATCTCGATGCCGATCCCGCCGCCATCGCCGCGGCCCTTTCGAGCGATCCCGTCATCGGATCGCGGCTCGCGCGCCTTGGCGGGTTGCGGGTGCCCGGCGCATTCGACGGCTTCGAACTCGCGATCCGGGCGATATTGGGTCAGCAGGTTTCGGTGAAGGGCGCGACGACGCTGGCGGGCAGGCTTGTTGCGCGCTGCGGCGAGGCGCTGCCGGCGAGCGACGGCGCGCTCACGCATATATTCCCATCGCCCGCCGCGCTCGCCGGCGCCGATCTCTCGGGCCTCGGGCTCACGGGCGGGCGCATCGCCGCGCTCAAGGCTTTTGCCCGGGCGGTCGCGCGGGGCGAGGTCGTGCTCGCGCCGGGACCGAGCCTTGAGGAGAAGATCGCCGAGCTTTGCGCGGTGCCGGGCATCGGCGCATGGACCGCGCATTACATTGCGCTGCGCGCCATTGGCGAGCCCGATGCCTTTCCCGCCGCCGATCTCGGCTTGCGCAAGGCGGCCGGCGGCGGCGCGCCGATCTCGACGAAGGCGCTTGAAGATATGTCGGAGGCCTGGCGGCCATGGCGCGGCTATGCGGCGCTCGCGCTCTGGATGATGCCGGAGCCGGAACCCCGCGCGCTTGCCGCCGAATGAGGGAGAGAGTGATGAAGAAGATGACCGAAACGTCGCTGGCGACGGCAACTCTGAAATCGCCCATCGGCGAGCTGCGGCTTGCCGCAAGCGAGGAGGGTCTCGTCGCCGTCGTGTTCCCGAACGAAAAGAAGAAGCGCGTCTTTGCCGAGGCCAAGGGAAGCCCCGCGGCGCAAGCGCATCTCGAGGCGGGGCTTGCGGCGCTCAGGGAATATTTCGCAGGCAAGAGAAAAGATTTCAAGGACATCAAGCTCGCGCCCGAAGGCACGGCGTTTCAAAAGAGCGTCTGGAAGGCGCTGCAGAAAATCCCCTTCGGCGCGACCAAGAGCTATGCCGACATTGCGCGCGCCATCGGCAATCCGAAGGCGATGCGCGCGGTCGGGCTCGCCAATGGCAAAAACCCCATCCCGATCATCGTGCCCTGCCACCGGGTCATCGGCGCCAATGGATCGCTGACGGGCTTTGGCGGCGGCATACCGACCAAGAAGGCGCTGCTTGAACATGAAGGCGTGACGACGCCCTCGCTCCTCTAGCCGCCCGCGCTTTCCGCTTACCTTCCCGCGGCGGACGCATTAGATTTGGAGCGTCCTGTCCTCCTGGAGGTTCCGATGATCGCTCACGGCTATGGTGGTTTTCTCTGGCTGATCGTGGCCGTTCTCGACATCTATGCGATCATCAAGATCGTGCAGAGCGGCGCGGAGCCGATCTGGAAGGCGATCTGGATCGTCGTCGTGCTGGCGCTGCCGGTGCTCGGCCTCATCCTCTGGTGGCTCTTCGGCCCCAAAGGCTGAGATCAGGCGAAGAGGCCGGCGAGGTCCGCTTCGCCGCCACGCGCGACGGCGCGGGTGTCGCATGTCGCAAAACGCGCGATCGTCTCCACCGTCTCTTCAAGCGGAACGGGGTTCGATAGAGATTCACTGACCACGATGGCGCGGGGCGCGAGATCGTTTCTCCGCATCACGTCGAGCGTCGTCAGCGTGTGGCTGATCGTGCCGAGATAGGAGCCGACGACGAGGAGCGGCACGAAGGCGGGGCTCTTCAAGGCGAGCATCCAGTCGAGCACGGTATGGGTCTGATCGAGCGGCACCATCAGCCCGCCGACACCTTCGATCACCAGCGGATCGTGGAGCGCCTCGCGCGCCTTGCAGTGATTGACGAGTTCGGCGAAGTCGATCGCCGCGCCTTCGCGCGAAGCCGCCATGTCGGGCGAGAGCGCGGCGGTGAAACGCCAGCGCGAGACATGCTCGGCATTGTCGTAGGCGACGGGCTCGCCCAAGGCAGCGAGAAGGGCCGCCGGATCGCTTGCCGCGAAACTCGCCTCGTCGAGGCCGCTGACGATGGGCTTGATCGCGCGGACGGGGCGCCCGGCCTCGCGCAATTGGCGGATGAGCATGGCGGACACGTAGGTCTTGCCGATGTCGGTGCCGGAAGAGGTCACAAAAATCGTCGTCATCTACTCAATCTACTCAGCAGCCTTGCGGGGAAGGACGCGCTCGCGCACCAGACTCGCGAGGCGATGAATGTCTTCGTCCTTGTGCGCGGCGGTGAAGGTGAAGCGGAGCCGCGCCGTTCCGGCAGGCACGGTCGGCGGGCGGATGCCGGTGACGAGGAAGCCTTCTCTCTCAAGCATGGCGGAAGCGGCGAGCGTCGCATCGGCTTCGCCGATGATGAGCGGCACGATGGGGCTTTGCGCGACGGGAAGATTGAGCGCGCGGGTGAAGAGGTTCGCTTTCTTCACGGGCAGCGCCGCATAATCGGGTTCGGCCTCGATCACATCGAGCGCGGCAAGAGCCGCAGCGACGGAGGCGGGCGGCAGGCCCGTCGAATAGATGAGCGTGCGGGCGCGGGTACGGATGAAATCGACAACGGGTTTCGAGGCGCAGAGATAGCCGCCATAGGAGCCGATGGCCTTGGAGAGCGTGCCCATTTGCAAGGGCACGTCTGCCTTCACGCCGGTGACGAAGCTCGATCCTCGGCCCTCGCCGACAACGCCAATGCCATGGGCGTCGTCAGTCATCAGCCAAGCGTCGTAGCGATTGGCGAGCGTGGCCAGCTCCACGACCGGCGCGAGGTCGCCATCCATGCTGAAGACGCCATCAGTGAGGATCAGACAATGACGCGCCTTGCCGCGATGGGCTTCAAGCAGCGCCTCGACATGGGCGAGATCGTTGTGGCGGAAGATATGCGCTTCCGCGCCCGAAAGCTTGGTGCCGGCGAGGAGGCAGGAATGCGAAAGCTCGTCGGCAAGGATGAGGTCGCCCGGCCCCGCCAGCGACGGCACGATGCCGAGATTGGCGAGATAGCCCGAGCCGAAGATTACGCAATCCTCGGCCTGCTTCAGCTTTGCAAGGCGCGTTTCCAGCTCGGCGAATAGCGGATGATTGCCGGTGACGAGGCGCGAGGCCCCGGAGCCCGTGCCGTAACGGTCTGTCGCATCCTTCGCCGCCGCGATGACCTTTGGGTGATGCGAGAGATTGAGATAGTCGTTGCAGCAGAAGGATATCAGCGTGCGGCCGTCGCGGCGCACTTCGACCGCGCCATAGCGATCCGTCTCGACGAGGCGGCGGCGCAGCGTGCGCGCCTCCAGCTCATCGAGCTTCGCCGAGGCGAAATCATCGAGCGAGCCGCTCATGCATTCACCCGGATCACGGGCTTGCCGACCATGCGGCGCTCCAAAAGCCGTTGCAGCACGGCGCCGGCTTCCGCCAGCGGAAAGCTCGCGGCGGGTTCGGGATGGATCTTGCCCGCGACGACCCAGTCGAGAAGTTTTGCCAGCAGCAGGCCATTCGCGCGCGGATTGGCGCGGATCTCGCCGCCCCAATCGACGCCGACGAGAGAGGCGCGCTTCAGGAGGGCGAGATTGAGCGGCAGTTTCGGAATCTCGCCATTGGCGAAGCCGACGACAAGGTGGCGGCCGCCCGGCGCGAGACAGCGGAAGGCGGTTTCGGAATATTCGCCGCCGACGGGATCGTAGACGAGATTGGCGCCGCGCTTTTCGGTGAGCGCATCGAGCGCCTTGCGCCATTCGGGTACGGAATAATCGAGCACCATGTCGGCGCCGTGCTTCTGCGCCACCTCACGCTTTTCCGCCGTCGAGGCGGCCGCAATGACGCGGGCGCCCATGGCTTTCGCGACATCGATCGCCGCCATGCCGACGCCGCCCGAGGCGCCGAGCACCAGCACCGTCTCGCCGGGCTGGAGCTTGCCGCAATTGTCGAGACCGTAAATCGCCGTGCAATAGGAGACGAGGAATCCTGCTGCGGCCTCCGCGCTCATCTCGTCCGGGATCGTCGTGCAGATCGCCGCCGGGATCGCGATCTTCTCGGCGAGCGCGCCGCGATTGGAGAGCGCCATGACGCGCGAGCCGATGAGGTCGCCGGGGACGCCCTCGCCCACCGCCTCGATGGTGCCGGCGATCTCGCTGCCGGGCACGAAGGGAAGCGGCAGCTTCACCTGATAGGTGCCGCGCACGAAAAGCGCATCGACATAGCCGAGCCCCGCCGCCTCGACGGCGATGAGCACTTCGCCGGGGCCCGGCACGGGCGCGGGCAAGGTTTCGACCGCGAGGCCCGAGGGCTCGCCATAGGTGACGCAGCGTACTGCCCGCATTGACATAACTTTCGGCAGGGATTGGGCTTTCGGCCCGCAACTTAACCCGCCTTGCATTGCGGGGAAAGCTGCCTATGCTCGGGCCGAAACAGTGTCTCACCCCAAGCACTTAAGGGGAATTTTGCGTCCATGACCATCCAGACCCGTATCGAAGAAGCGGCGCAGGGCGACAAGGGCTTCGCCGCCCGCACGAACCCGGATGAAGTCCGGCACGACTGGACGCGCGAGGAGTTGCAGGCGCTTTACGACCTGCCCTTCAACGATCTCATCTTCGAGGCGCAGATCGTCCATCGCCGCTGGTTCAAGTCGAACGAAGTGCAGATGTCGACGCTGCTCTCGATCAAGACGGGCGGCTGCCCGGAGGATTGCGGCTATTGCGCGCAAAGCGCGAAGTTCGACACGGGCCTCAAGGCCTCGAAGCTAATGGAAGTCGAGAAGGTGCTGGCGGAAGCCAGGCGCGCCAAGGAAGCGGGCGCGACGCGCTATTGCATGGGCGCCGCCTGGCGCGAGCCCAAGGACCGCGACATGGACATGATCTGCGCCATGGTTTCCGGCATCAAGGACATGGGCATGGAAACCTGCATGACGCTCGGCATGTTGTCGGGCCAGCAGGTGCATCGCCTGGCGCAGTCGGGCCTCGACTATTACAACCACAATATCGACACCTCGGAAGAATATTATCCGAAGGTCATCAGCACCCGGACATTCCAGGACCGCCTCGATACGCTGGAGCGCGTGCGCAATGCGGGCATCAATGTCTGCTCGGGCGGAATCGTCGGCATGGGCGAGAGCCAGTCCGACAGGCTCGGCATGCTGATGGCGCTCGCCAACCTGCCGGAGCATCCCCAGAGCGTGCCGATCAACATGCTGATGCCGATGGAAGGCACGCCGCTCGGCCTCAGCGAGAAGGTCGATCCGCTCGACTTCGTGCGCATGATCGCGGTTGCGCGCATCATCATGCCGCAATCGGTGGTGCGGCTTGCGGCGGGCCGCGAACTCATGTCGGACGAGCAGCAGGCGCTCTGCTTCATGGCGGGCGCCAATTCGATCTTTGTCGGCGACAAGCTGCTGACCGCCAAGAACCCGGAAGCGGACAAGGACAGGGTGCTCCTCGACAAGCTCGGCATCGTCTCGATGCCTGCCCATAGCTGCCCGTCGGAAAAGAAAGTTTCAGCCGACCGCTAATCCGGCCCCGAGTTCGGCGCGCCAATGCCTGACGCGTTCCTTCAGGAGCGCGTCGAGCAGGTAGGGCGTCAATTCCTCGTCATCGATCCGTTCGACAATCTCGAAGGCGAAGGCGGCCTCGCCTTCAGCATTCCAGACGGCCTGCAGAGCCTTGTTCGGATGGGTGCCGAGGCGCAGCGCGAACCAGAAGCCGTTCTGCTGCGCGTCGAGATTGCGGCTGGGCGCGACCCAGACTTCGCCCGTCGCCGTGCAGCGGACGGCATAAATGCCGGGCGACACCTTGCGCTCCTTGTAGTCCTTAACGATCCGGCGCTTTCTGTCCTTGTCCATGATCAATCCCGCTTCCGGCTGCGACGCGCCTCGAGCGGCGGCACGATGCGGGCAAGTTTCTGGTTCAGGCGATAATGCGCCTGACGGTCGAGCGGCCTTGTCCAGTCGCGGCCGATCAACTCCCAGTCGGGATCGGTGACGTCGAGCCCGAGATGCTTCAAGAGCCCCGCTTCGCAAACCACGAACTGGTGGCGATAGGGAAAGAGAAAGCGATCCTTGCGCTTGAGTGCGGCATGGGCTTCCTCGTACGTCACGAACCATGAATTGAGGTAGAAGCTCGCGCTTGGCGGAAAGAGGCGCGTCGTGTCGAAGGCGGGCATTTCGATATGCGCTTCCGCTGTCAGATGCTGCCAGTCGCGAAAGCCCATCTCTCGCGCGATGACGGCGAGTGCGTGCTTGCGCTGGACGCGCGATCTGTCGGCGAGAAGATCGTTGGCGTTGCCTTCGGGCCAAAGGCTCGCGAGGCGATGGGCCGCGCCATAGGCACGGCGCTTGTCGGCGCTGGCGAAATCCTTCATGAGCTTGCTCGCGCGAATCTTGTATTCGTCGAACGCCGATACGGTCTTCGGAGATTGATGGTCTTGAGATTCAGGGTCCGTCCGCACGGAGTCCTCCTCTTGTCTGACTGTCGTCGGTCCGAAGCAACGGCAAACAATATGAGGGCGATGCGAACTGAACTGCGTCGTCTCGTCGTCGGGCGAAGGTGAGATCCTCTTTCTCGGACGGCGGCGCCCTTCGCGGCACCGGGGTCTGTTTATCGCCGTTTCCCAAGTCTGCCAAGTGGCACTCTTGCCAGAGGTGCTGAAAATCCGCCTATATGCGGGCTGAATTGATGCAAAAGGCCTCATCCCATGCCCTTCCCGCCGCCCAATCCGCTGCTCAACGATGTGCCGCAATGGCTGGCGGAAGGCGCGCAGCATCTCTGGCTCCCTTACACGCAGATGCAGACCGTGCCGATGCCGCTGCCGGTGGTGCGCACGGAGGGCGTGCGGCTGACGCTCGCCGACGGGCGCGAACTCGTCGACGGCACGTCGTCGTGGTGGACGGCTGCGCATGGCTACAACCACCCGCATATTCGCGAGGCCGTGACGGCGCAGCTTGGCCGCATGCCGCATGTGATGCTGGGCGGGCTCGCGCATGAGCCGGTGATGCGGCTGGCGACAAGGCTGGCGAAGCTGCTGCCGGGCGATCTTTCGCACACATTCTTTTCGGAATCGGGCTCGGTCTCGGTCGAGATCGCGATGAAGATCGCGGTGCAATACTGGATCAATCGCGGCGTCAAAGGCCGCAAGCGTTTCGTCTCGTTTCACGGCGGCTATCACGGCGACACGCTGGCCGCCATGTCGGTCTGCGATCCGGACGAAGGCATGCACACGCTTTTCAAGGGCGCGATCGCCGAGCAGCTCATCACCGATCTGCCGGTGACGGCGGAGAAGGAAGCAGCACTCGACGCCTTCCTCGCCGCGCATGCCCATGAGGTTGCCGCCGTGATGACGGAGCCGCTGGTGCAGGGCGCGGGCGGCATGATCTTCCACGATGCCGAAACGCTGCGGCGGCTGCGCGCGCTTTGCGACAAGCACAATGTGCTCCTGATCCTCGACGAGATATTCACGGGCTTTGCGCGCACCGGCACCATGTTCGCCTGCGAGGCGGCGGGCATCGTGCCCGACATCGTGACGCTTTCGAAGGCGCTCACGGGCGGCACCATGGCGCTGGCGACCACTATCGCGCGGACGGCGATATTCGACGCCTTCCTCGGCGAGGATGGCGCCCGCGCGCTCATGCATGGACCGACTTATACGGGCAATCCGCTTGCCTGCGCGGCGGCCAATGCCTCGCTCGATCTCTTCGAAAGCGAGCCGCGTCTCCAGCAGGTGGCGCGGATCGAGGCGCAGCTTCGCCGCGATCTTGAGCCCGCACGCAGCCTCCGGGGCGTCGTCGATGTGCGCGTCAAGGGCGCCATCGGCGTCATCGAGCTTGAAAAGATCAACGACCTCAATCGCATGAAGCGCCGCTTCGTCGAGGAGGGTGTCTTCGTCAGGCCCTTCGGCCGCATCGTCTATACGACGCCGCCGCTCGTCATCGGCGAGGAAGACCTTGCCCGCGTGACGGGTGCGATGCTCAAGGTCGTGGCGGAGAGCGCCCAGGGCTGATCGTCTGGGGCATGTGGTCCGGCGGACACTTTCTTTGGTGTTATCCACAGAGGGCTCGACAACATGTTGAGCCAAAATGGCTCACACACTAATCTCCCCCCGGTCTCTGGGGGCAGCTGATTCGTTTTCGTCACTCGCAGAGTTGAGCTTCGCAGACCTTCGGCGCGTCGGGCGCGCGCCGGAAGGACGGCGAGGTTCTCGATCGTTGCGTCCGCCATTCGCCCGGTCCACGACAACAGGGCTACGAAAGCATGCACGTCATAGCGTTTGCCTCCCAGAAGGGCGGATCCGGCAAGACGACACTCGCCGGCCATATCGCGGTCGAAGCCGAGCGCCAGGGCGCGGGCCCGGTCGCGCTGGTCGATACCGACCCGCAAGGCAGTCTCTCCCAGTGGTGGAATGCGCGCGAAGCGGAGCGCCCCTTCTTCGTCCGCGCCTCAAGCGAGGGGCTGGCCCAGGATCTCGCCCGGCTGAAGGATGGCGGGGTCAGGCTCGTCATCATCGACACGCCGCCCGCCATCACCTCGACCATCGGGCAGGTGATCGCGCTGTCGGACCTTGTCGTCATCCCGACCCGGCCCTCGCCCCACGATCTGCGCGCCGCAGGCGCGACGGTCCGGCTTTGCGAGGATATCGGCAAACCGCTGGTTTTCGCGGTCAACGGGGCGAGTCCCCGGGCGCGGATTACCACCGAGGCGGTGATCGCCCTTTCCCATCACGGCCCCGTCGCCCCCTCGATCGTCCATCAGCGAATCGATTTTGCTTCCAGTATGATCGACGGCCGGACGGTGATGGAGATCGCATCGCAGACTAAATCGCCCGAGGAAATCGGCGAATTGTGGATGTTCCTGAGCGACAGGCTCATGGGGCGCGAGACATCGCCTTTTCTGTCGGGTAGTTTCGCCGGGACGACGATGAGGGGCGCCGCCTGAAGCAGGCGCCCAGAGTGAGAAAGCACGAATGTCGAAGAAGCCTGCCTCGTTGACCAGCGACCTGCTTGCGCGCAAGGGCGAGGCCGAACCTTCGTCCATCGACCCCGCCGCGCGCATGACGCCATCGGCGGGGCCGGATTTCCCGCCCTATGGCAGCGGCGGTTTCGGCGGGCATGACGGCGGGGGACGGCCGAGGCCGCCGGAACCCGAGATCATCTATACGGCCGAGGAAACCCGGTCGGGCGGCGGAAATACACGCCTCGTTATCGGCGCGGTGCTCGGCATTATCGTCATCGGCGGCATCCTTCTGACACTGTCGAGCCGGACCGACCGGGGCGTCGCACCGGTTTCGCCAAACATCACTGCCGAGCAAGCGCCCGCGCCGTCAGCGGTCGAGCCGTCAGCGCCCGCCGCGCCCGAGACGGTGCCGGCAACGCCCGCACCCCAGCAGCCCGAAGCGGCGCAGCAACAGGCCGCAGCACCGGAGACGCCTCCAGTCGCGCCGCAGGCCGCGACGCCGGAAACCGCCGCACCTCAGGCGGTCGTTCCTCAAGCCACCGCTCCGGCTTCGGCCCCTGCCGCACCCGAAAGCCCGGCGGAGGCCTCAGCGCCTGAAGCGGCGAGCCCCGCTCCCACAGCCGAGGAAGCCGCGCCCGTCGAGAAGCGAGCAGCAGCGGTGAAGCCTGCCGCCAAGGGCGCCTTCGTCCTTCAGTTGCAGTCCTTGCGCGATGAAAAGAGTGCGCGCGCCTCATGGGCGCATCTGACGAAGCGCTATGCGGCGCTTTCGGGCCATGCACTCGACATCGAGAAGGCCGATCTCGGCGACAAGGGCGTCTGGTACCGCGTCCGCGCCGCAGGCTTTGCGACCAAGGCGGCCGCGGCCAGCACCTGCGCCAAGCTCAAATCCGCCGGTCAGGACTGCATCGTCAAGAAGCGTTGAGGCTTCAGCTCCGCAGCCAGGCGATGAGAAGCCAGGGATAGGCAATCGTCAGCGTCGAGAAGGAAAGCAGCGTCACGACGCTGACCGCACGGCTTTTGACATATCCCTCCGCCGATGTGGCGTGGACCAGAAAAAGCTGGGCATTGACCCATGAGCCGATGACGAGGAGCCATCCGGCCATCGTCGGAATGGCCGGGTGCACGGCCGCTATCGCGAATTGCAGCAGGCTCATCAGGATATTGTCGATATGGCATTGAAGGACGCGCTTGGCGTTTTTCAACGGGCCGAAGCGTTTCATGCCGGAATACATCGCCGAAATGACCCAGCCTTGCATCACCGCGAAGCTGATCTGGATCAGCCCCGACGTAATCAGAACGGACTTCATGATTTCCCCCTCGCGACGTTCTTCCGATACTTACCGGCCCGGTGTAGGGTCCGGCCAGCGAAATTCGGATAGTCGAGGAAGCCATGATCGAAGCGGTGATTTGGGATTTCGGCGGCGTGCTGACGTCGAGCCCGTTTGAAGCCTTCAACCGCTATGAGCGGGAGCGCGGGCTGCCGGCGGACTTCATCCGCCGCATCAACGCCACCAACCCCGACACCAATGCCTGGGCGCTGTTCGAACGCTCGGAATGCACGCTGGATGAATTCGACGAGCTGTTCGCGCGGGAAGCGGCGGCGCTCGGCCATGAGGTGCGCGGGCGCGCCATTGTCGAGCTGCTCTCGGGCGACATCAGGCCGGCCATGGTCGAGGCGCTTAGGCGCTGCAAGGCGCGGGCGAAGGTCGGCTGCATCACCAACAATGTTTCGGCGGGCGCCGGCGCCGGCATGGCGCGCAGCGAAGACAAGGCGCGCGCCGTCGCCGAAGTGATGGAGATTTTCGACCATGTGATCGAAAGCTCGAAGATCGGCATCCGCAAGCCCGATCCGCGCATCTATCAGATGGCCTGCGAAACGCTTGGCGTGTCGCCGGATGCTTGCGTCTATCTCGACGATCTCGGCATCAACCTCAAACCGGCGGCGGCCCTCGGCATGAAGACGATCAAGGTCGTCGAGCCGGCAAAGGCGCTGGCCGAACTTGAAGCTGCCGTAGGGTTTCCGGTCGGCTGACGGGCAGCGCTTGAGGCCGGCCCGCGGACGGGCCTAAGCTTCCCTCAACAAGAATATGCGAGGGAGGATCGCCATGCTGAGACCCAAGGCCGAGAAGCTCGATCTCGAAGGACGCCCGGATCTGAAGGATCCGGACCTCTACATGCGCAACGCGCATCACGAGGTCTTTCAGCGCCTGCGCGCGCAGGAACCCGTCTATTGGAATCCGGAGGCGGATGCGGCGGGCTTCTGGGCGATCACCCGGCATGACGATATCGAAGCGATCTCCAAGAATCCGAAGGTCTTCTCCTCGGCCAAGGAGAATGGCGGCCATCGCATCTTCAACGAGAACGAGATCGACGAGAACAATACCGAAGCCAGCATGATCTCGATGGACCCGCCGGGACATGCCGCCTATCGGCGGATGGTGACGCCCGGCTTCGTGCCCAAGCGCATCTCCAACATGGAGGATCGCATTCGCGCGCGGGTGACGCGGCTCCTCGACCAGCTAGCCGAAAAGGGAAAGGGCGGAAACGAAGTGGAATTCGTTTCGGCGGTTGCCGCCGCGCTTCCGATCGAAGTACTCGCCGAGCTCTTCGGCGTGCCCGAGAGCGACGGGCCGAAACTTTTCGAATGGTCGAACGCCACCGTCGGCGAGGACGATCCCGAGCTTCGCGTTTCGGACGATTACATGCGCCAATGCATCATCGAAATGGCAACCTATGCGGCAGGCCTGTGGCAGCAGCGACTGGCGGCGCCGGGCGAGGATCTCATTTCGATGCTTGCGCATTCGAAGATCCCCAATGCCGAGGGCAAGGCCGAGCCGATGAGCTTTCCCGCCTATATCGGCACATTCATTCTTCTCGTCGTTGCGGGCAACGAGACGACGCGAAACTCCATATCCGGCGGGCTTCTCGCGCTTTCGGAGTTTCCCGAGGAGCGAAAAAAGCTCCTCGACAATCCGGCGCTCATCCCGAGCGCAGTTCAGGAAATCGTGCGCTGGGTGAGCCCCGTTCTCCACATGCGCCGCACGGCGACCGAGGACACCGAGATTCGCGGGCAGACGATCAGGAAAGGCGACAAGGTCGTGATGTGGTACGCGTCCGCCAATCGCGACGAGGACGCTTGGGACGAGCCCTTCCGCTTCGACGTGACGCGATATACCAATCCGCAGGCCGCGACGCAGCTCGGCTTCGGCGCGGGGCAGCATTTCTGTCTCGGCTCGCGCCTTGCCGAATTGCAGCTGAAAGTATTGTTCGAGGAATTGCTGAAACGCTTCCCCGACATTCACGTGTCGGGTCCGGTGAGGCGGCTGCGGTCGAACTTCATCGCCGGCATCAAGGAAATGCCGGTAAGGCTCACGGCTTGACGTAGAGGTCTTGAAACGAAAAGGCCGCGCCCGAAAGGACGCGGCCTTTGCCGTTCTGAAAGGCGCCTAGCGCTTGGCTTCGGCGGACTTGCGGGCGGCGTCGGAAGCGGCCTGGTCGAGGCCGATTTCCTTCGCCAGGCGGGCGATCATCACGTCTTCCAGACGGTCGAGGTGACCGTCGGCCAGGGCGACTTCCCAGATCATGCCCAGCACGTCCTTGCGCTCGTCGATCGTGAAGCTGCCGGCAACCGTGCGGGTGAAAATCGACTCGCCATAGGGCAGCTTCTGGCGCTGCTCGGCGAGATCGACCAGGGTCTTGGCTTCTTCAGCGGTCAGCTTGAACTTCTCGCCCACGACGCGTGTGATGGCGGCGCGCTCGTCATCGGCGAAATCATTGTCGCGACGGGCCGCCTCGACCAGGAGGGCAGCGGCGGCGAGTTGCTTCACCTCCGGCGCGACCGGTGCGGCGGCCGCCTTTTTCTTCAGTTTTTCGATGATTTTATCCAGCATTGGCTTTGCTCCAAATTAGAGCCGCTCGCCGCGAGCGACCCCCCTGTCATTCCCACTTGCAGGCAGTCTAGCGCGGGCGGGGAATTCTGTCGTCCCCTCCCCGCCCGCGCCGGACCCTGTCAATGCGCCATGGCGTTCTTGCGGGCCTTTACGGGCAACCGCCGCGGAAACACCATATCCAGAACCACCGCCAGCGCCGGCAGCACGGTCACGGCCATAATCATGTTGATCATGAACATGAAGGTCAGCAGCAGGCCCATATCGGCCTGGAACTTGAGCGCCGAGAAGGCCCAGGTCGAGACGCCGATGGCGAGCGTGATCGCTGTGAAGACGGTCGCCATGCCGGTTTCAAGCAGCGCCAGCTTGAAGCACTCGGTGATGTTGCGGCCTTCCGCGAGATGGTACTGGATGCGGTTGTAGATATAGAAGGCGTAGTCGACGCCGATACCGACCGCGAGCACCATGACCGGCAGCGTGGCCACGGTGAGACCGATCTGCAGCACCTCCATGAACCAGTAGCCGAGGAAGGTCGCAAAGGTGAGCGGCAGGCAGCAGGCTATGACCGCGCGCCAGTCGCGATAGGTGATGGTGACGAGCGCGACGATGACGACATAGACCCAGAGCATCATCGGCAGTTCGGATTGCGAGATTTCCTCGTTCACCGCCGCCTGGACGCCCATATTGCCGGAGGCGAGGCGCAGGTTGACGCCTTCCATCTTGTTCTCGGCGCGGAACTTCTTCACCGCCGCGACCGCCGTTGCGATGGTCGTCGCCTTGGCGTCCTTGAGGAAGATCAGATGCGGCAGCAGGGTGCATGATTGATTCATCAAGGCGCTTGCGCCGGGCACGGTCTGCACGGCCTGGGCGAGTGCATCCTTGTTGCGCGGGATGTCCTGCCATTTCAGATTGCCTTCGTTCCAGCCGGCATTCGACGACTTGACGGCGAAGGGCAGCGAAACGACGAGGGTGACGCCCGGCACGTTCTCCATGTACCAGGAGAACCGGTTCAAATAGTTGAGCGTCGGATAGTCGACGCAGGCATCGGGCGGCGTCTCGACGACGACGGTGAGCAGGTTGAGGCCGAGCGAGAATTTGGACGCGATGTTGCGTGAGTCTTCGTTGTAGCGGGAATCCTCGCGCAGCTCCGGCGTGCCCGCATGCAGCGCGCCGACATGGCGGTTCCGGCTCTCATATACGGCGATGCCGAAGAGAACGAGCGAGACGCAGAGGACGAGGATCGACGTCCTCGGATTGGCGACGTTGCCCAGAATCCGCATCAGTTTCAGGCGGGTGTCGCGCGCCTTGGTCACGCGAGCGACGAAGCCGTCGTCGAACTTGAAGTAGCTGACGACGAGCGGAAGCATGATCAGGTTGGTGATGATCTTGAGCGCGACGCCGATCGAGGCGGTGATGGCGAGTTCCCGGATCATGGCGACCGGGATGAGATAGAGCGTTCCGAAGCCGACGATCGTCGTCGTCAGCGCCATGGAGCCCGGAACGAGCAGGCCGGAGAAGCTTTCGCGCGCCGCCTCCTCGCTCGTCGCGCCGGCGCTGATCGAAGCCGTGACGAGGTTGATCTGCTGCACGCCGTGACTGACGCCGATGGCGAAGACGAGGAAGGGCACGAGGACCGCGAGCGGATCGAGGCCGTAGCCGAGCAGATTCAACAGCGCGAATTGCCAGACGACCGATGTCAGCGAGGCAAAGAGCGTTGCGAATGTGAGCAGCATGGAGCGTGAATAGAGATAGACCGACAGCGCCGTCAGCAGGAAGGCGACGGCGAAGAACGCGACCACGCCTTTCGCGCCGGCCGCGATGTCGCCGATCGACTTCGCAAAGCCGATGATGCGGACCGTGTAGCGGTCGTTCTCGTATTTTTCGCGTATCTGCTTTTCGAGCTTGGAGGCGAGATCGAAATAGTCGAGCTTCTGGCCGGTCGAAGGATCGAAGTCCTGCAACTCGGCGGAAACCATGGCGGCGGTGAAGTCGTTCGAGACGAGGCGACCGACGAAACCGCCGCGAATGACGTTGCTCTCGATTTTCGTCAGGGCCTGCGGCGTCATCGTGTCCGCCGTGACCTTGCCGGAGATCACGTCTTCGGCGCTGATGCCGTCTTCGGTGATTTCGACGTAGCGCGTATTCGGCGTCCAGAGCGAGGTCACCGTCGGGCGGGAAATGCCAGGCAGGAAGAAAATGTCATCCGTCAGGTTCTTGTAGGTCTTGAAAAAGTCCTTGTTCCAGATCGTTCCGGATTTCGGCTCAAGCACCACGATGATGCGGTTCGAACCGAAAAGCTGGTCGCGATATTGCTGGAAGGTCTTGATGTATTCGTGGCCGATCGGCAGCTGCTTGTCGAAGCCGGCCGTCATTTTGAGCTGGAAGGCGAAGTAGAGGCCGAACACGGTCACGACGGCCAGAATGGTGAGAATAAGCGCGCGGGCGCCGAACACCGCATTCTCAAGAAACTTTATCATGAACTACACCTGTTTCCCTCGCCGCCCTCCGTCGGAGAGCGGTCCCATTACGATTCCAAATTCAGCTTCGACGCAGGCCGTCCGCATACGTATCAACGCATGGACGCCCGGCGCCGAAAATCGGCCGGACCGCTGTGGAGGATTCTGACAGGCATTGGCGCAGGCTCACTCACGATCCCGCGCGACGCTTGTAATCCGTCAGGACTACCCCCTCCCTGGAACGTCGCCCTCTGGTTCGTCGCCGCACAGTCCCCACTGCGCGGCAATCGTGGAGTGATCGTCCGTATTTCTTTCTCGGATAGCATAAATCAGGACGGCTTGTAACGGGTACGGCGGAAATTCAACCACTTACAATTGTGAAACTAAGCCCGCCGTCTTGGTAAAGGTTTGTTTACAAAGGTGACGCCAGCGTCATTTTTACCTTGACCACATGTGCCAAATGCCTATGGTTTTGTAAGTAGCGAAGGCCCCGCGAGACGCGCCGCATGACGCCGCCTGACCGCGACGGGACGAATTTGCAAACCGACCAGACGGAGAATGGCATGAGCGACGTGCGGCAGATCACCAAGGACAATGCTTACGATGCGGTCGCGCCGGACGATTTCCCGGCGATGATGGAAGTCGACCGCTACAACGCGCGCTCGACCGCATTCGACAAGATCATCTCCGCGACGCATGACCACTTCTGGGACCCGCTCGACAAGAAGTACATCGACTATTCGGAGCCCTTCGACAGCGAGAACGAGTTCATCCTGCCGGAAGAATTCATCATCGAGCTTCGTCTGCCGAGCTTCGAGAAGCTGACGCACAAGCAGAAGGTGCGCTTCGCCAATGAGAGCGCGCGCTGGATTCTCTCCTCGATCCTTCATGGCGAACAGGGCGCGCTGGCGCTGTCGGCTTCGCTCTGCCACATCCTGCGCGATCCGGGTGCGCAGGAATATGCGGCGAACCAGGCGCGCGAAGAAGCCCGCCACGTCACGGGTTTTGCCAAGTACATCGAAGCGCGCTGGGGCAAGCCGCTTCCGGTCGGCCAGACGCTGGGCGACCTCCTCACCGACATCGTCGGCGCGCGGGAAGTCTACAAGAAGATCGTCGGCATGCAGATGCTGGTCGAAGGCCTCGCCATGGGCGCTTTCGCCACGCTCTACGCCAATTCGCGCGATCCTCTGCTCGTGAAGCTGACGCAGCTCGTGATGACGGACGAAGCCTTCCATCACAAGTTCGGCAAGATCTGGGCCGACCGCACGATCCCCAAGCTCAGCGAAGAAGAGCAGAACATCATCGAGGATTGGGCGGCGTCCTGCTTCCAGACGCTCCTGTTCAACCTCGTGAACCCCGAGCAGAAGCAGCTCCTCTATAAAGAGTTCGGCATCGACTGGCAGCAGGTCACCAACGAGATGATCGAAGCCGTCACGGACGAGAAGCGCCGCGAAGACATGCGCGACGCGACGAATATCTTCCGCGTTCTCATCAAGACGCTTCTGAAGGCCGGCATCATCACCGACCGCACCAAGGCGTTCTATGCGACCTATGTCGACATGGACGAATTGAAGAGCGAAGGCGACCGGATGGTCGGCGACGACATTGCCGAGGATGGCATCCGCTATCTGCAGAAGATCAACTTCGGCGCCAATGTCGACGCGCTGAAGAACGTTTCGGTTTCGGCTGCTGAGTAAGCGTACCCTCGACTCGATCCTTGAAGGGCGGCTCGCAAGAGCCGCCCTTTTTTCATGGCGGTTCGGTTCGGTGCGATAGTAGTCTCGCCCGTCATGACAGACGACGCCGTGCCGCAGGAGCTTTACGAACAGATCGCCGAAGCGACGGAGGCTCTTCCGCCGCCGCCCTGGTCCATTGCGGGCGAAGGCCTGTGGAGCCGCGTTCACGATCTCGGCGACGGGACGGTGCTGAAGATCGTGCGCAGGCATGGCGGGCTCGGCTCGGGCGCGGCAAAGCTCGCGCGCGAGGCGGCGGCGCTCGAACGCCTTGGCGGGCTGACGACACCGAACATCCGCGTGCCGCGCCTCATCGCATACGGGTTTTTCGAGAACAGCTATTTTGGCTCCGGACCCGCCCTTGCCGGATGGCTCCGCAGCGAACGCCTTGAAGGCCGGACGCTTGAGGAGGCGGGTCTGTGGGGCCTCGCGGCGTCCGAGCGCCAGAGGCGCGGCGAGGACATAGGCGCGGCCATCGCCGAGTTTCACAAGACGGCGACGGCGCAGGCGGGTGTGCCGACGACCTTTGGCGACGGGCTCGTCCAATGCATCGACGAGGCGCTCGGCCGGATCAGCGCGCTCGCCCAGCGCGAAAGGCTCGCGCGGCTGAAGGACATCTGGCTGGCGCAAGGTGCCCCGCCCGTCTTCCTTCACGGCGACATCAATCTTCAGAATATTCTGTACCAGAGGAACGGGCAGATCGGTTTCGTCGACTTCGCGGGCGCGGCCATGGGGCCGGCCGAAGCCGACTTCAGGAACCTCGACGGCACGGGCACGATCCGCGATGCACTCTATCGCGGCTATGCGGCCGTTGCCGGCGCGATGCCGGACCTGAATCGCTGCCGCATGGCGACCGCCGTCAACGCCGCCGTTACCCTCGCCATTCACGGCGATGCCGGGCATCCGCGCGAGGCCTTCCGCCGCCGCGCCTTTCTCGACGAGATGTTGCGGCAGGCGGGCGTCGAAGCGTAGCTTTCAGACATGAGCGCCAAGACGAACGATCCGGTCCCCGACATCGAGGACAGTTTTCGCCTGTTCGACGGGCGGCAATCGCCGACGGCGGCGGCCGTGCAGCGCGGCTGCGGGCGGCTGCTCGCGCAGATGAATTATGCGGCGCTGACGGAACTCACGCTGGCGACGGGGCGGCGCGTCGACATCATTGCGCTCGGCCCCAAAGGCGAGATCGTCATCGTCGAGATCAAGTCGAGCCTCACCGACTATCTGACGGATGGAAAGTGGGAGGAATATCTCGACTTCTGCGACCGCTTCTATTTTGCCGTGCCGCCCGATTTTCCCCGCGAGGTCATTCCGCAGGAAGTGGGGCTCATCATCGCCGACAAATACGATGCGGAGATCCTGCGCGAGGGCGAGCACAATACGGTACTGCCGCCCGCCCGGCGCAAGGCGCTGACGCTGCAATATGCGCGCGTCGCGGCGCGGCGCGTCTATCGCTTCCTCGATCCGGACTAGGACTATTTCGGCGCGCGTTTCGCCAGGATGCGCTGGAGCGTGCGGCGATGCATGTTGAGGCGTCGCGCCGTTTCCGAGACGTTGCGGTCGCAAAGCTCGTAGACGCGCTGGATATGCTCCCAGCGCACGCGGTCGGCCGACATCGGATTTTCGGGCGGAAGCGCCTTGTCGCCGGTGCGGGCGAGAAGCGCCGCCTCGATGGCGTCGGCGTCCGATGGCTTTGCGAGATAGTCGACGGCGCCGAGTTTCACCGCGGCGACCGCGGTGGCGATATTGCCGTAGCCGGTCAGCACGACAATGCGCGCCTCGGGACGGGCCTCCTGGATGGCGGCGACGACGTCGAGGCCGTTGCCGTCCTCAAGACGAAGATCGACGACGGCGAAGCCCGGCTTTTTCGCCCGCGCCTCGGCCTTGCCGTCCTTTACCGTATTGGCGACCGTCACCTCATAGCCGCGCGCTTCCATGGCGCGGGCGAGGCGGGTGAGGAAGGGCGCGTCGTCATCGACGAGCAGAAGGGTCTTGTCCTCCGGAATGAAGGGGGCCGGTTGATCCTCGGGTTTCTCAGTCAATTTCTGCAATTTTGCCGCCTTCCGGGCGCGTCCAGGCGCGCCCTGCCAGATTTTTGCGGATTTTAGGCCCTTCGGCCGATAAGGCCAACTCCGGAGAATGACCTAGGCGGGCCGGGGAAATGCGGAATCGGCCTCGATCGCCTCGCGCGGCCAGAGCACCCGGACCATGGCGCCCTGTCTGCCGTCGTCGCGATTGGCAATTTCGACCTTCGCCTTTGTGCGTTCGAGAAGCGTCTTGGCGATGAAGAAGCCGAGGCCCATGCCTTCATGTTCGCTGTCGGGTTCGGCGGCGGCGGTAGCGGCGCGGGGCCTTGTGGTGACATAGGGCTCGCCGATCTTTTCGATCACCTCGGGCGCGAAGCCCGGGCCGTCATCGACGATGGTGAGCGCGATCCTGCGATGATCGTAGACGACGGTGACGGCGACTTCGGAGCGGGCGAAGTCGGCCGCGTTCTCGATGAAATTGCCGAGGCCGTAGAGAATCTCCGGACGGCGCCAGATTTCCGGCTCGCGCACATCGTCCTCGCCGGCGGCGATGGAGATGCGGAAGCGGACGTCGAGATCGCGATGCGGGCTTACGACCTCGTCGAGCAATACATGGAGCGGCAGGCGCGAATAGAGCGCGTCCTCTCCCTTTGGCTCACGCGACAGGCGGGAGAGAATTTCCTTGCAGCGCTCGGCCTGGCTCGCCAGCAGCGCGAGGTCTTCCTTCATCTCGGCGTCGCTCAAGCCTCCGCGCTGCAATTCCTTGGCGACGAGCGCGATGGTGCCGAGCGGCGTGCCGAGCTCATGCGCGGCGGCTGCCGCCAGACCGTCAAGCGCGGAAAGGCGCTGGGCGCGGGCGAGCACGAATTGCGTTGCCGAAAGCGCCGCCGACATGCGCTTCGATTCCTGCGAGATGCGCCAGGCATAGGCCGCCATGAAGACGAGACCGAGGCTGATCGCCGCCCAGTTGCCGAGAAGATAGAGGAAGGGAATGCTCAAGGGCTCGTCCGCCCGCCAGGGCAGCGGCATGTGGAAGAAGGCAAGCACCGTGACGTAGAAGAAGGAGAGAATGAGAAGGAGCACCGTGCTTGTCAGCGAGAGCGTCGTCGCCGAAATCGTCACCGGCGCCATGAAGAGAAGCGCGAAGGGGTTCTGCAAACCGCCCGTGAGGAAGAGCAGCACCGCAAGCTGGGCAAGATCGATGGCGAAATAGACGGCCGCCTGCCAGTCGGGAAGGCGGACGGTCGAGCGGTAGCGGAGCGTCAGAAAGACGTTGAGCCAGGCCGACGCCGCAATCGCCGTCAGGCAGAGGCCGAGCGGCAGGGGAAAATCGAATACGAGATTGACGAGAAGAACCGCGACAAGCTGGCCCGCAATCGCCAGCCAGCGCAGCAGCACCAGCGTTTGCAGGCGCACGCGGCCGGCCTCGGCGACGGTCGAAGCGTTGGCGCCGCTGCCGGCGGCGAGAATGCGCCGCCTCAGCCAATTCATGCTTCCACGATCTTCGACGATTGCCATGATCTTCCCCGCTGTCACTTCCCGTGAAGTGTAGCGCGAGAGAGGTTCCGGCTCACCTGTTAGAAGGCCAGCCCCGCAAGGGCCGCGTTTCGCCGATGGCCATCACCCATATGTCGTCCGCGGCGATGCCGGCCGCCTCGCCCGCCGCGCGGAAGCGCACCGGCGGCTCGAAAGGCGGTTCGATGGTCAGGAGCACGGTTCCCCAATGCATGCCGACGAGGCGGCGCGCCTTCAGGTCGAGGCCGATCTGCACGGCCTCTTCGGGCGTCGCATGGGAGGCCTTCATCATCTGGCGCGGCTCATAGGCGCCGATGCCGACAAGCGCCGTGTCGAAGGGGCCGTATTGCTTGCCCAGTTCCTCGAAGACGGGGCCATAGCCCGAATCGCCACCGAAGAAGAGCTTGTGATCCTTGCTCTCAAGGGCAAAGCCCGCCCAGAGCGTGCGGTTGGTATCGAAGCCCGAGCGGCGCGACCAGTGCACGACGGGCAGCGCCGTCACGCTGACGCCCTTGATCCTGTGGCTCTCATGCCAGTCGAGTTCGACGACATTGGGAAAGCCGCGTTCGCGGAAGAAATCGCCGAGCTTCAGCGGCACGACGACCGTCATGTGCGACTTGTGCGGCAGACGCGCCAGCGCGCGCTCGTCCAGATGGTCGTAGTGGTTGTGGCTGACGACGAGGAGATCGACGCGCGGCAGTTCGGGGATGGGTATGCCCGATTTGACGAAGCGGCGGGGGCCGAGGCCCGCAGGGCCCGCATAGGTCGAGAGATAGGGATCGGTGAGCACGGTGAGGCCGCCGATGCGGATCAGGAAGGCGGCATGGCCGAGCCAGGTCAGGAAATCTTCCTGTCCGTCGATATGGGCTTCGAGCGAGCGGACGGCCTCGCCGCGCGGCAGGACATGGCCTTCGGGCACTTCCACCTTTCTCATGCCGCGCTTCAGCATTTCGAGAAAGAAAGGCCCGGAATGCTTCATGCGGCCGAGGCTGCGGCTCGGGCTTCCCTTCGGATTGCGGAAGGTGCCGTCAGGCAGATGATGGTAGGGCCGGGCGTCGGCCTCCGGCGCATCGTCGCCGCGGGACTTGCGCCGCGACCGGCCGGATTTCGCGCGAGGCGGCTTTTCGGTTATGTCCATTATCTCTTAAACATAGGGTCGCACAGGCCCGACGGAAAGGCCCCAAGCGACACTTAGCCGCCGGCTCCCGCCTTGCGGAGCATGGCCGTGATGTCGTCGAAATTGTGTTCCTCGGAGAGATCGAGGGCGCTGCGGCCGGTGACGTCGGTGTCTTCGAGATCGACATTGTGCTCGATCAGCGTCTGGACGACCAAGGTGCGGTGGGCGCGCACGGCGATCAGGAGGGGCGTGTCCCTGTTCTGCGCGACCAGATTGGGGTCGGCGCCGGCATTGAGCAGCGCCGCGGCGATGTCGGCGCGGCCCGCTTGCGCCGCAACGCCGAGCGCGGTGCGGCCGTCCCTTGCCTTGGCATTGGGACGCGCTCCCTGCTTCAGGAGATATTTCACGGCATCGGCGTGGCCGTAATCGGTCGCGACGACGATTGCCGGCACGAAGTCGATGCCGCTGTCGTCGGGCGACAGGCCGCGCAGGATCGCCAGGCGGATCCCTTCGATGTTGCCGCTGCGCGCGGCTTCGATCAGGTCGTTGTTTGGCAGGCGGATATTGCTCCCAGGCGTGGTGTCCTCGACGGCCCGGGCCGGACCCGCTGCGAGGGCAATGGCGAAGGCCAGGCCGAATAGGCCCAAGGCGATGCGGGCGGCCTGCCCGGCGGGGCGGCGGGGGCCTTGGCTGAAAATGCGTGTCAATTGGTCACCCATCAGGTTTCCCCTCAAGCCTGTAGTGTGTTTTAACGGTTTTCAGCACGAAACCCGTCATCCTACCTGGCACAGCCAATTCTATAGGCCGCCCCGGCAAGTCAGCACAAGACGGGCGGGCGCCTGAAGGAGATAGAGACAGCATGACGCCAATCCGCACCATCGCCCTCGTTGCTGCATTTGCTCTGGCCATTGTGGCGGCGGTATGGCTCTGGCGTTCGGGCGACGGCCTTGCCGTCAACAAGGGGGCCTCGGGCGAGGCCGGCCAGGCGCAGGGCACGGGAAAGCCGCTGGTGGGCGGACCCTTCGCGATGACCGACCAGAACGGCAAGCCGGTGACCGACCAGACGTTTCGCGGCCGCTACATGCTGATCTACTTCGGCTTCACCTTCTGCCCGGACGTCTGCCCGACCGAGCTTCAGGTGATGGCGGGCGCGATGCAGAAGCTCGGCGCGAAGGCCGAGAAGGTGCAGCCGATCTTCGTGACCATCGATCCCGATCGCGACACGCCGGCCGTGCTCGCCCAGTATGTGAAGCAGTTCGATCCGCGCCTGATCGGCCTTACCGGCACGGCGGCGCAGACGGCAGCCATAGCCAAGGCCTATCGGGTCTTTTATGAAAAGGTTAAGGACGAGCAGAACGCAGCCGACTATTCGATGGACCATTCCTCGATCGTCTATCTGATGGGGCCCGATGGCGGCTTCCTCGCCTTCTTTCCGCCGGCGACGGGGCCGGACGAAATGGCGGCGAAGATCGCCTCGTTTTTCTGACGCGGAGGCACCCGGCCGATAGGGAAGCAGCATTGGCCTATATGATCTTTCGCGCGCGATAAACTTGACGCCTTCCCGGCGTCTCTCTATTTTCGCGCCATGGATCAGAAAGCCGCCACTCTTGCGCTTCTTCGCAAGCTCAAACTTGAGCTCGGGCTCCTCTGCGCCTGAGCGCAGAACATTGATCTACCTCACCCGGAACCACCCGTTTCATGCCCGCCGCGCCACCCGCGAAGAAACTTCGCAATGGGCGCCTGTCCGAAGTGACCGCAAAATGAAAAGCGTATTTTCCAAAGTGCTGCGACTTAAAACCGGCTGCCGGACCTCGCGCCCGTGGCAGTCCGGCAGCCCCGTGTTTCAGAGACACGTCTCCGCCACATGCACATCATTCAGGAGACAGATTTCATGTTGAAGAACCCGTCGACCAAATACAGGGCCTTTCCCCCCATCAACCTGCCCGACCGGCAGTGGCCGAACAAAGTCATCACCCAGCCGCCGATCTGGATGAGCACCGACCTGCGCGACGGCAACCAGTCGCTCTTCGAGCCGATGAATGCCGACCGCAAGCTCCGCATGTGGGACATGCTGGTGAAGATCGGCTTCAAGCATATCGAAGCCGGATTTCCCGCCGCGTCGGAAACGGATTTCGGTTTCATCCGCAAGCTGATCGAAGAGGGCTTGGTGCCGGACGACGTTCACATCGAGGTGCTGACCCAGGCGCGTCCCGAACTCATTGAACGCACGATGGACTCCCTGCGCGGCTCGAAGAACGCGATCCTGCATTTTTACAATGCGACCGCGCCCAATTTCCGCGAGATCGTGTTCCATCAGGGCAAGCAGGGCGTGAAGGCCATTGCGACCGAAAGCGCGCGCCAGATCAAGGAACTGGCGCAAAAGCAGCCGGAAACGAACTGGACGTTCCAGTACAGCCCCGAAGTCTTCTCCGGCACCGAACTCGAATTCGCCAAGGAAGTCGTCGATGCGGTGACGGAAATCTGGGACGCGAATCCGGAGCGCAAGGTCATCATCAATCTGCCCGCCACCGTCGAAATGGCGACGCCGAACATCTATGCCGACCAGATCGAATGGATGCACCGGAACCTGAAGCGGCGCGACGGCATTATATTGAGCCTGCATCCGCATAACGACCGCGGCACGGCTGTGGCCGCCGCCGAGCTCGGCTTCATGGCGGGCGCCGACCGCATCGAAGGCTGCCTGCTCTCGAATGGCGAGCGGACCGGCAATGTCGATCTCGTGACGCTGGCGCTCAACCTCTATTCGCAGGGCATCGATCCGGGGCTCGATTTCTCGCAGATCAACGAGATGGCGCGCACCGTGGAATATTGCACGCAGCTGCCGACGCATCCCCGCCACCCTTATGTCGGCGATCTCGTCTTCACGGCTTTTTCGGGCTCGCATCAGGATGCGATCAAGAAAGGCCTCGCCGCGCGCAAGGACGGCGACATATGGGAGGTGCCTTATCTGCCGGTCGATCCGGCCGATCTGGGGCGCACGTATGAATCCATCATCCGCGTCAACAGCCAGTCCGGCAAAGGCGGCATTTCCTATCTTCTCGAAGCGGAATACGGGCTCGTGATGCCGCGCCGGCTCCAGGTCGAGTTCTCCGCCGCCGTCCAGAAGGTGACGGACGACACCGGCAAGGAAGTGTCGGCGGCCGACATCTGGCGGATCTTCGAAGCCGAGTATCTGACCGTCAAGGAACCGCTCGAATATCTGAGCCATACCCTCTTCGACGAAGGCGGCAAGCAGGGCGTCAAGCTCCGTGTACGCCGCTTCGGCGTCGAGGAGACGCTGACGGGCCTCGGCAACGGACCGATCGACGCGCTGATGACGGCGCTCGCGCTCCCCGTTCAGGTGCGGCATTACGACGAGCATTCGCTCGGCTCGGGCGCCGATGCGCGCGCGGTCGCCTATGTCGAGGTGGCGGAGGGCGGCGTGCCCGGCGACATCTACGGCGTCGGCATCGACCCGAATATCATCACCGCCTCCTTCAAGGCGATCCTGAGCGGCGCCAACAGGGCCGCCCGGCGTCATGCTCCGGCGGAGCAAAAGGCGCGTTTCGGCGGCCGCTAAGGCCAGGCTTTCAGGTCCGGGGGAGCCCTTGGGTTCCCCCGGATTTTTATTTTTAAAACAAATACTTAACCAAATAGATGAAACTGCGAGGAAGTGCTTGGAGGCCGCCTCGCGCGCTCCTATATTATGCTGCACCGCAACACACCCTATGACAGGTGATGCATGGGTAGCGCGCTCTATCAGTTCTATGAATTCAATCACGCTGCGGTAGCGCCCTTCCGGGCGGCGGCGGAAGCCAACCTTTGGTGGCTGCGCCATCCGCTCAACCCATTTGCCGAAACGCTGACGGCCAAGACGGCGGCGGCGGCGTTCGATCTTTTCGAAAGCGTGACCCGGCGTTATGGCAAGCCGAAGTTCGGCCTTCATGAAACCGAGATCGAAGGCAAGCCGGTGCCGGTCGTCGAACGCGTCGTCTGGGAGCGCCCCTTCTGCCGGATCATCCATTTCGAGCGCGAGCAATCGGCGCTGAAGGTGATCGAGGGCGGGCTCGAGCAGCCGAAGCTCCTGATCGTCGCGCCGCTCTCCGGCCATTATGCGACGCTGCTTCGGGGCACGGTCGAGGCGATGCTGCCCCATGCCGAGGTCTATATCACCGACTGGGCGGATGCCCGCCAGGTGCCGCTCTCCAAGGGCAGCTTCGATCTCGAAGACTATGTCGACCATGTGATCGACATGGCACATGCGCTTGGACCGGAGCTGCATGTGCTCGCGGTCTGCCAGCCTTCGGTTCCCGTCTTCGCCGCCGTCGCCATCATGAACGAGAGGGGCGATCCGCTTGCCCCCCTGAGCATGACGCTGATGGGCGGGCCGATCGACACGCGCAAGAGCCCGACCGAGGTCAACCGGCTTGCGACCGAGCGCGGGACCGAATGGTACGAGCGCAACGTCATCACCACGGTCCCCTTTCCGCATCCGGGCTTTCTGCGCCGGGTCTATCCGGGCTTCGTCCAGCTTTCCGGCTTCATGGCCATGAACCTCGACCGGCATGTGGACGCGCATTGGAGCTATTTCGACCACATGGTCGAGGGCGACGGTGACAGCGCCCAGAAGCATCGCGAGTTCTATGACGAATATCTGTCGGTCATGGATATGACCGCCGAATTCTATCTCCAGACCGTCGATCTCGTTTTCGTGCGCCATGCGCTGCCCAAGGGCGAGCTTACGCATAGGGGCCGGCCGGTCCGGCCGGAGGCCATCACGCGGACGGCGCTGATGACGGTCGAAGGCGAGAAGGACGATATTTCGGGCGTTGGCCAGACCAGGGCCGCCCATGAGCTGGCAAGCGCGCTGCCGGCCGGGATGCATGAACATTGGGAACAGCCGGGCGTCGGCCATTACGGCGTCTTCAACGGCACGCGCTGGCGCGACGAGATCGCGCCCCGGGTGCGCGCCTTCATGGCGAAACAGGCGAAGCGGGCCTGAGGCGACGGCCTCCCCGCGAAGGCGGCAGGGGCGATGCGCGCCGGTGACACAGGCACTATTCTCTTTTCGGCGTCGATGATCGGCAGAGAAGACGACGAAGTTTCGTGTCATTCTATTTGCGATTCGTCCCCGCCCCCGCGCCCCCAAAACAGGCCGGGGGAACAGGACGGTCACCTCGGCGTTCGCCACCCGGCGGGCGCCGTTTCGCGTCTCAGATCGGTGAAAGAGTTCGCCATCCATGCCCAAGCGCGCAAAGCCCATCTCGCTCCACATCGACTATCTCGACATTGACGGGCGCACGGTTCCCGTCACCGCGACGCATAATCCGCGCGCCAGACGCATCATCGTTCGCGTCGATCTGGCGGCAGGCTCGGTGCAGGTGACGTCGCCCTCGCGGCGCGGCATGGCGCAGGCGCTGCTGTTTGCCCATGAGCAGCGCGAATGGATCGCCGAGCGGCTGGAGCAGGTGCCGCCGCCGGTGCCGTTCAAGAACGGCGCGCATATTCCCTTCCGGGGGCGCGAACACATTATTCGCCATGTCGGCACAAGGCGCGCCGAAGCGCTGGGCGCGGAAGCGGAGCGGGGTCCCGTCTGGCGCGTCCGGTCGGCGGAGACGGGCGGCCTGCCCGAAATCCGTGTGACGGGCCATGCCTCCTTCCTGCAACGGCGCGTCGCCGACTGGCTGCGCGCCCAGGCGCGGGCCGAACTCAACGAACGCGCGCTTGCCTATGCCGAAGCATTCGGCGTCCGGCCCTCGCGCATCACCATGCGCGACCAGACCAGCCGCTGGGGATCCTGCTCGCCGACGCGGGCGCTTTCCTTTTCATGGCGGCTCATCATGGCGCCGCCGCATGTGCTCGAATATGTCGCCGCGCATGAAGTCGCGCATCTCAGGCACATGAATCACGGGCCGCGTTTCTGGAACCTCGTGCGCGAGGCGATTCCCAATTTCGAGCCGGCCAAGACCTGGCTCGAAATCCATGGACCGGGCCTCCATCGCTACGGTATCGCACCCTTCGACGGGCCCGACGCCTAGCGGGTCGTGCCTTGATGGCCGGGGGCGAGCGCCGAAGGCTGGCTGGGTGAGGAGGTTCCGAAGAGACGGTCGAAGAAGCCCGGCTCTTCCCAGTCTCGCTTGCGGTCCGGATTATCCGTCGGCTGATCTTCCGATGCGGGCGCCGAGGCTGCGATGCTGCCCTGCGCCGGCCAGGCGCCGGGCAGATCGGCGACCGGCATGTTGGCCGTGGCGCGGACCATGAAGTCGTGCCAGATGGTTGCCGGCAGACCGCCGCCCGTCACCTTTTTCATCGGCGCGCGATTGTCGTTGCCGACCCAGATGCCGACGACGAGGCCGGACGTGTAGCCGACGAACCAGGCATCGCGGAAATCCTGGCTGGTGCCGGTTTTGCCGGCGGACGGCCGGTCGGCGAGCGCCGCCTTGCGGCCGGTGCCGTTCGCCATCACGCCCTTCAGCATGTAATTCATTTCGGCAAGCGCGGTTGCGCTCATCACCGGCCCGAGGCCCGAGCCCTCGCGGCGATAAAGCTCATTGCCGTCGCGCGACTTCACTTCGTCGATGCCGTGCGGAATGACGCCGTAGCCGCCATTGGCGAAGGCCGCATAGGCTGCGGTCAATTCCAGAAGATTGATGTCGCAGGTGCCGAGCGCGAGCGAGAGGTTCGCCGGCAGCGTTTCCTGAATGCCGAGGCGGTGCGCGGTGCGGATCACATTGCGGATGCCGACTTCCTGCGCCACCTGCACCGCGACCGTGTTGACGGATTCCGCGAGCGCGCGCGAGAGGTTCATCTGCCCCTCGAAGCGTCCCGAATAATTCGCGGGCGCCCAGCCGCCATAAGAAATGGGGCGGTCGGTGCGGATGGTGTCGGGCGTCAGGCCATGTTCCATCGCGGTCAGATAGACGATGGGCTTGAAGGCGGAGCCCGGCTGCCGGAGCGCCTGAACCGCGCGATTGAACTGGCTTTGCGCATAGGAGCGGCCGCCGACCATGGCGCGCACGGCGCCGTCCGGCGTCATGGCGACGAGAGCGGCCTGCGTGGCGCCGACCTTCGGACCTTCGACGGCGAGGGCCTGCGCCACGACGTCTTCGGCGATGCGCTGCATGGCCGGGTCGATGGTGGTGCGGACGACGACGTCGGTCGAGGGCTGGCCTGCGAAGTCAGGCACCGAATTCGCGATCCAGTCGACGAAATAATTGATGGAGCCCGAGGCCGAATAGCCTTCGAGGGAGGCGGGGCGGAGCGATGCGTCCCGCGCTTCGGCCGGCGTGATGTAGCCCTCGCGCACCATGTTGTCGAGGACGACGCCGGCGCGGCTGCGCGCAATGTCGATGTCGTTGGTCGGCGAATAATGCGAGGGCGCCTTCAGCAGGCCGGCAAGCATGGCGGCTTCGGGCAGCGTCAAGTCATGCGCGCTTTTCTTGAAGAAGCGTTCCGACGCGCCTTCGACGCCATAGGCGCCGCCGCCGAAATAGACGCGGTTGAGATAGAGCGTGAGGATCTGTTCCTTCGAGTAGCGCGCTTCAAGCCAGATGGCGAGCAGCATTTCCTGAATCTTGCGGCTGACGGTGCGGTCCGGCGTCAGGAACACGTTCTTGGCCAATTGCTGGGTGATGGTCGATCCGCCCTGCACCACGGACCCTGCCCGGAAATTCTCATAGGCCGCGCGCGCCAGCCCGATGGGGTCGACGCCGAAGTGGTAATAAAAGCGTTGGTCTTCCGTCGCGATGACGGCTTCGGGCACAAAGGCCGGAATGTCGGCGAGCGCGACGCGGCCACCCAGAAGATCGCCGCGATGGCTCAGCGTCTCGCCATCGGCGGCGACGATGGAAAGCGAGGGCGTGTGCGCGACGTCCCAGAGGCCTGACGTGTCCGGCAGCGACATGGCGTAATAGAAGAGAAGTCCGCCGATGGCGATGGCGAGCCAGAGGCCGAGGATGGTCGTCCAGTAGACGGCGCCGCGCAGGATGTTGCCGATTGGCAGAAGGGGCTTAGACGGTTTGCGGCGGGAGGCCCGCGCACCGCGCGCCTGCTTGGGCTTCGGCGCTCTGGCGGGTTTCGGCTCGTCGTCGTCGCGATCGTCGCGGCCATTGCCGGCAGCGAGAGAGGACAGCATCGGCACCGAGCGGCTCGCCGCATCGGCGCGCAGCACGATGCGCCCGGGGGCGGATTTCTTTTTGGCGGGTTTAGGCTTCGGTTTGGATTTCTTGGGTCCGCCTTGCGCAAAGAGCCGGGAGAGCGGCTTTTTCCCCGCCTTGCGGGGGCCGGACTCCGCCGACGCATTGACGTCGACGCCGAGGCGCACGGACCTTCCGCCTATGCGGCGCGTCGTCCATTCGCCATGCCCCTCGTCGGGTCCGCCGCCAAAACTGTCTCTTCGAGATGCCATGACGGTGCGGGAGCCTGAATGCGAGCCTGCCAAGCGCGGTTTCAACGCAACATTCGGGGTGCGAAAAGAGGCGCCCGGCCGATGCGTCCGAAGCTAGGTTTACAGGGTTAACGAGTGGTGAACAAATGCCGCCGGATCGAACGGCGCGACGTTTCGCCCTTGCGGCTGGGACTGTTTGAAAGGGGGGAAGAACTTCCTGTTCTTCCCTGCCTTCAGGCGCGGGCGAAAGACCTCAGGCGAGGAGATTGACGCCGCTCGTGCTGTTCTGCGTCTGATCGACCAGACCCGACAGCATCTGCTGCATGTAGTTTGCAATCTGCTGGCTGAAATTGGCCTGGGTGCTCGTCGCGGACGTGGCGGCCGTCGAGGCCGTCCCGGTCGAGGTGGCGCCGGCCGCAGCGGTGCCGGTTGAAGTCGGATCGAGCAGGCTGGCGGCTGTGGCCGTCGTCGAGCCCGTTCCGGTTGCCGTGGTCGTGCCGGAGCCGGAACTCGTCGACGAGGTATCCGACAGGAGCAAGTCGGCCAGCGATTTTCCGCCGCCGCCACCATGGTGGTGGTGATGGTGGCCGTGAACGGCGCCGGCGCCCGGGGTTTCAGCACTGCCCGAAGCACTGGAGGTGCTGCCGGCATTCTGGGCCTCGGTCGACGACATATATGCGCTCAACTCGCTCTGAGTGATCTTACCGTCGCCATTGGTGTCGATCTTGTTGAAGAGGGCGGCCGCAGCGGCATCGGAGGCCGACGTCGCGGAACTGCCGGTCGAAGTCGAGCCGGTCGACGGCTGGCCTTCGAATTCGGCAAGCGAGATGCTGCCGTCGCCGTTCGTGTCCGCCTTGGCGAAGAGCTGCTGCTGGAATTGCAGCATCTGGGCCTGGGTGTCGGAGGACAGGTTGGTGATGTAGGAGCCGAGTTCGCCCTGCGACACCTGCCCGTCGCCGTTGGTGTCGATGCTGTTGAACAACGACGCCATCTGAGATTGCCCGGCAGAACTTGCCGAGCCGGTAGAAGTTGCCGATCCGGCAGCCTCGAACTGGTCGAGGGAAACCGAACCGTTGCCATTCGTACCCGCATTGCTGAACAGAGATTGCTGCATTTGCTGCAATTGCTGCATCTGCTGCATCTGCTGCAGATAGGAATAGCCAGATGCTCCAGTGACTTGCATGGAATGCCTCTTTGCTATTGAGAGCCGCCGCCCGGAACGCCCGAACGACGGAGTTACGGCCTGATGCCGTTAACCGAGGAGGAGCCATGCAAAGCGCGCACTGAGACGTTTCAAACGGGCGTTTCAGAGCCGGTAGGGGTCAAGGCAGATGACGGCGCAGAATACGAGAGAGCGTCTGATCGAGGCGGCGCGCGGGCTGTTTGCCGAGCGCGGGTTCCATAATGCGACCGTGCGCGACATCGCCATGCGCGCCCATACCAATCTCGCCTCGATCAATTACCACTTCCGCAGCAAGGACGACCTCTATCGCGAAGTGATGCGGACCTCGTTCCGCCAGCGCAGCGGGGAGGTGGCGGCCGAGGCGACCGAGACGAAGGACGGCCCGATCGAGCGGCTGCGCGGTTTCATCCGGTCGATGATTCCCTCTTCCAGCGCCGATACCAGCGAGGAAGAGCGCAAGCGGCTGGTCGCCTGGGAAGTGCTGTCGCCGACAGGCATTATCGAGCGGGCGGATGAGGCGGAAGTGAGGTCGCATCTCGACCTCGCGGAAGCTGCCGTCCGGCCTTTCATGCCGCGCGAAACGCCCGCGACCGATGTCACGGTGACGGCGCTCTGGCTCGTCGGCCAATGCGTCATCTTCCAGAATTTTGTCGGCCCGGCGCGTTCGGGCTTTTTCCCCGCCGCCCTTGGCGGGGAGAGCGCCGATCAGATCGTCGATACGATCCTGACGCTGGCGTTAAGGGGTCTCGGCGCCTGAACGTCAGATATCGAGATTGGCGACGTTCAATGCGTTTTCGCGGATGAAGTCGCGCCGCGGTTCGACCACATCGCCCATCAGCTTGACGAAGAGATCGTCGGCCTCGTCGAGTTCGCGGATCTTCACCTGCAGGAGCGAGCGCACTTCCTTGTCGAGCGTCGTTTCCCAGAGCTGCTCCGGGTTCATTTCGCCAAGACCCTTGTAGCGCTGCATGGCGATGCCCTTGGAGCCCGCCGCGAAAACGGCGTCGAGAAGCTGGGAGGGCGAGCGGATGATATGCTCGTCTTCCTTGCGCCGCAGCGTGCCCGCCTTGACGTAGATTTCCTGGAGATGCTGCGCATAAGCGTCGAGGCGGCGCGCATCGGCGCTTTCGATGAGCGGCGCATCGACCGTCACGGCCTCGTGAACGCCGCGCACGTCGCGGCCGAAGGCAAGGCCGCCATCGGGCGTGACTTCGCCCACCCAGCCGCGCTCCGTCTCGTCCGAGAGGAGATCGAGACGGCGGGCGATATAGGCGGCGGCTTCGGTCGCGTGTTCAGGCTCGGCAAGCGCCTTCGGATTGAGCGCACCGGCAATCGCGGCCTGCTCGATGATGAAGTGCGGATATTTCGGCGGCAGGCCTTTCAGCACCGTGTCGATGCTGCGCGCCTTGTCGACGATCTCGCGCAGGTCCTGGCCGGAGCGCTGCGTGCCGTCGTGCAGCGTCAGCACCATGTCCTCAAGGCCGGTCGAGACGAGATAGTCCTGAAGCGCCTTCTCGTTCTTCAGATAGGTTTCCGACGAGCCGCGGCGCACCTTGTAGAGCGGCGGCTGGGCGATATAGAGGTGGCCGCGCTCGATGACTTCAGGCATCTGGCGATAGAAGAAGGTGAGCAGCAGGGTGCGGATATGGGCGCCGTCGACGTCGGCGTCGGTCATGATGATGATCTTGTGATAGCGCAGCTTCTCGATGTCGAAATCGTCGCGGCCAATGCCGGTGCCGAGCGCGGTGATGAGCGTACCAATTTCGTTAGAGCCCAGCATCTTGTCGAAGCGGGCGCGCTCGACGTTCAGGATCTTGCCGCGCAAGGGGAGCACGGCCTGGTTGGCGCGGTCGCGCGCCTGCTTGGCCGAGCCGCCGGCGCTGTCGCCTTCGACGATGAAGATTTCAGACTTCGACGGATCGCGCTCCTGACAGTCGGCGAGCTTGCCGGGCAGGCTTGAAATGTCGAGAGCGCCCTTGCGACGCGTCAGCTCGCGCGCCTTGCGGGCGGCTTCACGGGCGGCGGCGGCCTCGACGACCTTGCCGACCACGGTGCGCGCTTCGGACGGATGCTCCTCGAACCAGGCGGTGAGCGCCTCGTTGACGAGGCTTTCGACGACGGGGCGGACTTCGGAAGAGACGAGCTTGTCTTTCGTCTGCGAGGAGAATTTCGGGTCCGGCACCTTCACCGACAAAACGCAGGTGAGGCCCTCGCGCGCGTCGTCGCCCGTCAGCGTCACCTTCTCGCGCTTGGCGATGCCGCTCTCGCTTGCGTAATTGTTGACGACGCGGGTGAGCGCGCCGCGGAAACCCGCGAGATGCGTGCCGCCGTCGCGCTGGGGAATGTTGTTCGTGAAGCAGAGCATGTTCTCGTGGTAGCTGTCGTTCCACCACATGGCGAGTTCGACGGTGATGCCGTCGCGCTCCGACTTGAGGTAGATCGGCGCCGAGATCAGCGCCGCCTTGGTGCGGTCGAGATGGCGCACGAATTCCGACAGGCCGCCCTCATACATCATGTTGACGGTCTTGGGCTCGACGCCGCGCGCATCGGTGAGCGCGATCTTGACGCCCGAGTTCAGAAAGGCGAGTTCGCGCAGGCGGTGCTCCAGCGTCGCGAAGTCGAATTCGGTCTTGGTGAAAGTCTCGCGCGAGGGATGGAAAGTGATTTCCGTTCCCGTGCGGGCCTTGCCCCTTTCGTCCTTCGTCACTTCGCCGACGGTGGCGAGCGGCGCAGCCGGCACGCCGCTCTCGAAGCGCATCGCATGTTCCTGGCCGCCGCGCCAGATGCGCAGCTCCAGCCAATCGGAAAGCGCATTGACGACCGAGACGCCGACGCCGTGAAGACCGCCCGAGACCTTGTAGGAATTTTGGTCGAACTTACCGCCGGCATGAAGCTGGGTCATGATGACTTCAGCGGCCGACACGCCTTCGCCCTTGTGAATGTCGGTCGGGATGCCGCGTCCATTGTCGTTCACGGTCACGGAGCCGTCGGGATTTAGCCGCACATTGACGATATCGGCGTGACCGGCCAGCGCCTCGTCGATGGCGTTGTCGACGACTTCGTAGACCATGTGATGCAGGCCCGAGCCGTCATCGGTGTCGCCGATATACATGCCGGGGCGCTTTCGGACCGCGTCGAGGCCCTTCAGGACCTTGATCGATTCCGCGCCATATTCTTCTTCCGGCTTTTCGACTGGACTGGACATGCAATTCTTCCGTTGTCTCTGACTTCGTCTTTCACGTGCCCGAGCGGGTGTTTCAGACGATCTCGGCGGCGGAGCGGATGATCTTTCCCGCAACGCCATAGGCGAGCGCTTCTTCGGCATTCATCCAATGGTCGCGATGAGTATCGGCGACGATCTTCTCGTAGGTCTGGCCGGTCGCACTCGCGAAAATGCGATTGAGGCGCTCGCGCATCTTCAGCACTTCGCGCGCCTGGATATCGATCTCGGTGGCCGAGCCGCCGATGCCGCCGCGCGGTTCGTGCAGCAGGAAGCGCGTATTGGGCAGGCAGTAGCGATCTTCCTTCTCGGCCGTCACATAGATGAGCGCGCCGGCGCTGGCGACCCAGCCGGTGCCGAGCGTACGAACGCGCGGTTTGATGAACTTCGCGACGTCATGGATCATGTCACCGGATTCGACATGGCCGCCGGGCGAGGAAATGACGAGCGTGATCGGATCGTCGGATTCCGACGCCATGGCGAGCAGGCGTTCCGAAACGCTGCGCGCCTGACGGTCGTTGATTTCGCCCGTGATCAGAATGGTGCGCGACTTGAAGAGGCTCGCCTCGACGACGGGGTTGAAGTCGAGCTTCGGAATGGCGGGAGCGTCGGTGTCGAAGGTCATTTGATACCTCATGCAATTTGCAGCAGCGCGCCGCGCGCGATGCGGAATGTCTGGGCGCGGGTGCCCATAGCTTCGAAAAGCGCAGGGTCCGTGCCTGTCATGAAGGCCTGAAGGTTCAGGCCGATGATTTCGTCGAAGAGCGCGCCGCGGCGCTGTTCATCGAGGTGGGCGGCGATCTCGTCCAGGAGCAGAAGCGGCGGATGGCCGCGCGCCGAGAGAAGCCGGGCATTCGCAAGCACGATGCCGATGAGCAGCGCCTTCTGTTCGCCCGTCGAGCAGAGACGCGCCTCGCGGTCCTTCGCCACATGGCGCACCAGAAGGTCCGAGCGGTGCGGGCCCTCGAGCGAGCGGCCGGCGGCGGCGTCGCGCGCACGCGCCGCGGCAAGCCGCTTGCGGAAGGCGTCCTCGACATCGACGGCGGGCGCCGTTGCGAGCGCCGTTTCGAGCGTGCCTTCGAGCGCGAGATCGGCGCGCGGAAAATGGGCTTCGCTTGCCGCCTCGATAGCGCCGCGAAGCCTTGCCAGCGTATCGACGCGGGCGGCCGCAACAGCAACGCCATGAGCGGCCATCTGTTCTTCGAGGCCGCCGAGCCAGCTTGGGTCCATCTTTTCTTCGGCGAGCAGGCGATTGCGCTCGCGCAGGCTGCGCTCATAGGCGTTGACGCGCGTGCCATGCGCCGGATCGAAACCCATGACGAGGCGATCGAGAAAGCGGCGGCGCTCGGAAGCGCCTTCGAGAAAGAGCCGGTCCATGGCGGGCGTCAGCCAGACGATGCGCAGATGCTGCGCAAGCGCGCCCGCGCCCGATGCCGGGGCGCCGTCTATGCGCACCGCGCGGCTGCGGGAGGTCGTGCTTGCGCGGTCTTCCGTTTCCGGTTCGAGCCCGGTGCCGAGGCGCACGGGCCCCTCGCCCGTTTCAAGCGTCGCCGCCACCGCCCAGCCGCCCGCGCCGCCTTCGCGCGCGATCTCGACATAGGCAGCGCCGCGCAGGCCCCGGCCCGGCGAGAGCAGCGATACGGCTTCCAGAAGGTTGGTCTTGCCGGCGCCGTTTTCGCCCGTCAGCACGACGGGGCGGCCGTCGAGCAGCAATTCGGCGCGGGTATAGGAGCGGAAATCGGTGACGACCAGGCGCGACAGGCTCGCACGCGGGTGCTCACGCCCAGCTGCCGCCGAAGCGCCCGTTTCCGCGCCGATCGCAAGCATCGTTCGAGCCAATTGACTTGCCGTTCCTTACACGCGCATCGGCATCAGCACGTAGATCGCCTTGTCGTCGTCGCTGTCGCGCACGAGTGTCGGCGAACCTGAATCGGCGAACGCGAAGGTTGCTTCCGCGCCGTCGAGCTGGCCGGTGATGTCGAGCAGATAACGCGCATTGAAGCCGATTTCGATCGGCGAGAATGCGTAGGAGACCGAAAGTTCTTCCGTGGCGCTGCCGCTGTCGGGGTTCGTCACCGAAAGGGTGAGCTTACCTTCGTCGAGATTGAGCTTCACGGCGCGGGATTTTTCGGTCGAGATAGTCGAGACGCGATCGACGGCCTCGGCGAAGCGCTTGCCGTCGACCTGCATGATCTTGTCGTTGTCGGCCGGAATGACGCGGCCGTAATCGGGGAAGGTGCCGTCGATCAGTTTCGAAGTCAGCACCAGGCCGCCGAACTCGAAGCGGATCTTGGTTTCGGAGACGCCGACCGAGATCGGACCCGCCTCGCCTTCCAGCAGCTTCTGCAATTCGAGCACGGTCTTGCGCGGGACGATGACGCCCGGCATGCCAGCGGCGCCTTTCGGCAGGTCGTGATCGACCTGGGCCAGACGGTGGCCGTCGGTCGCGACCGCGCGCAGCGCCTTCACCTTGCCGCTCTCGGCGGCGTGGAGGTAGATGCCGTTCAGGTAATAGCGTGTCTCTTCGGTCGAGATGGCAAAGCGCGTCTTGTCGATAAGACGGCGCATGGCCTCGGCCGGGAGTTCGAAATGATGCGGAAGCTGGCCCGCCGCCATGGCCGGGAAGTCTTCCTGCGGGAGCGCCTGAAGGGCGAAGCGCGAACGGCCGGCGGTGAGCTGAAGCCGGCCCTCGTCGGCGCCGGTCGAAAGCTCGACCTGGGCCCCTTCGGGCAGCTTGCGGACGATGTCGTAGAGCGTGTGGGCGGGCGCCGTGGTGCCGCCGGGTTGCGCCACGTCGGCGTCGATCGCTTCCACGACCTCGATGTCCAGATCGGTCGCGGTCAGGCTCAACTGGCCGTCCTTCGCGCGGATCAGCACGTTGGAGAGGATCGGGATCGTGTTGCGGCGTTCGACGACCGACTGCACGTGGTTGAGAGACTTGAGCAGCGCGCCCCGTTCGATCGTGATCTTCATGGTCTCTCTTCAGTCCCCCGTTTGGGCGCTGCGTTCCGTCAGGCCACCCCTATGAACCCTCTATTCCGCCAGTTCCGGCCTGCCCTGCGAGGGCGGCAGATGCTTCGCGCCAATGCACTGGCCCGCGCCCGCTCCTCGTCGAACCCGCAAAACTGGGGATCGGAAGACGGTCCGGCAGGGGCGATCAAGGCCTCATCCGGAAGCGTCCCGGCACGCGCCGGATTTCCGCAGAAAATCGTCGTGGGAGTATAGCAGATCGGCCGCGCGTTGCACGTTTTTCAGCGTTTCCGAGGCCGTTCCCCGTCGGGGATAAAGGCCTGATTCGGAAGGGGTTTAGGAAGCCGTGCCGGGCGGCGAAAAAGGCGGCCCGTCAGTTCGCGCCGCCGCCGCCCTCAAGCATCCGCCGCAGGAGGTCGACGTCTTCCTCCATGCCCTGATCGGCCTGGCAAAGTTCGTCGATCTTGCGCACCGCATGGATCACGGTGGTGTGGTCGCGGCCGCCGAACTTGCGGCCGATCTCGGGCAGCGAACGCGTGGTGAGCTGCTTCGACAGATACATCGCCACCTGACGCGGGCGCGCGACCGCGCGGGCGCGGCGCGCCGACAGCATGTCGGCGAGGCGGACGTTGTAGTATTCGGCGACCCGGCGCTGAATTTCCTCGATCGTCACCTTGCGGTCGTTGCAGCGCAGCAGGTCGCGCAGCACGTCCTGGCTCATTTCGAGCGTGATCGGGCGACCGACAAGCGAGGCATAGGCGACGACGCGCTTCAGCGCGCCTTCGAGCTCACGCACATTCGAGACGATGCGATGGGCGAGAAATTCGAGCACGCCTGCCGGCATGACGATCGGACCGTTGCGGCCCAGCATCTCTTCGGCCTTGGCCTGAAGAATGCCGAGGCGCAATTCATAGTCGGTCGGATGGATGTCTGCGGCGAGCCCCCAGCCGAGGCGCGAGCGGATGCGCTCCTCGATGCCTTCCAGATCGGAAGGCGAACGGTCGGCGGAGATGATGACCTGGCGGTTGTGGTCGATCAGCGCGTTGAAAGTGTGGAAGAATTCTTCCTGCGTCGACTCCTTGCCCGAGATGAACTGCACGTCGTCGATCATCAGCACGTCGACGGTGCGGAACTGCTGCTTGAAGGCCATCGTGTCCTTGAAGCGAAGGGCACGGACGAACTGGTACATGAATTTTTCGGCCGAGAGATAGAGCACCTTGCGCTCGGGCTGACGGCGGCGGATCTCCCAGGCGATGGCATGCATGAGATGCGTCTTGCCGAGGCCGACGCCGCCATAAAGGAAGAGCGGATTGAAGGTCACGTCGGTCGCCTCGGCGACGCGGCGGGCGGCGGCATGGGCCAGCTCGTTCGACTTGCCGACGACAAAAGCATCGAAAGTGAAGCGCGGATCGAGCGGCGCGCCGACGCCGGCATCCTCGAGGCTGCCGGAAAGGGGTTCGCGGGCGGCAAGGTTCGACGGCGCGGGCGTCTTCGCCACGGGGCGGACGGGTTCGGCGGAACGCGGGACTTCCCGCTCGGGCGCAGGCGCGGCGCCCGGGCGGGTCTGCACCTGAACCTCGACGCGGAGGAGAGCCTGATCCTCCTCGCGCCAGAGCGTGGCGAGGCGGTCGGCGTAATGGGAGACGAGCCAGTTGCGGATAAAGCGCGTGGGGGCGGCCAGCTGAACCTTGCCCTCGCCGCTGCCGATCAGCTCGATCTGCTTGAACCAGCTGTCGAACGTCGCCTCGCCGAGCTCGGCATGAAGCCTCGCCCTTACACGGCGCCACTGTTCGGCCAGAACCGGATCGTTGTTCACGGGCGCCCTTTCCAGAGAGAATTCACGCGCGGGCTCGCGCAGCGTCATGTCGGCGGGCGCCGACGGAGCGGCGCTCGCAGCGCGAAAAGCGGGTTTCGCAGCCGAACCCATCTTGTTTTCGTTCACGACTTCTACCCCTTGGTCCAAAAATCCCGGTCCCCATCTTCCGGGATCCCCGAAGCGGCGCCCTGAAGCGCCTGCCCCACTCATACCCTTCCCGTAACCGGCACGGATTTCACCCGTGACGGCCCCGCCGTCTATTCCATCAACCCTGAAACCAGGGAAGGCCGGACGCCTTCCAACCGTTGCGGCGTCCCCTGTGCCGCGTCTCGTCGAGGTCGCCCTCGAAACCGCCCGCCACGTTATAGGCTTGCGAGAAACCCGCCTTGGTCAAGGCGATGGCTGCCGCACGGCTGCGCACGCCGGACCGGCACAGAAGGAAGACAGGCGCATCCTTGCGCGCGCTCCCCAGCGCGGCACCCACTTCGTCGACGAAAGCGGCATTGACGCTCATCGTCGGGAAGCTCTGCCATTCGGCCAACAGCGCTTCCTTACCCAGGGCGCCCAGATCGGCGAGGCCGACATAGGACCATTCGGCGCGTGTGCGCACGTCGACGAGCACGGCGTCCGGATTTGCCGACAGCACCCGCCAGGCCTCTTCGGAAGATACGTCGCCGGCGTAATCGCCCGGCCGTCCGCCAAGAATCTGAGGCTTCACGTTTTCACCCGCCTTGTCCGACATATCCTCGCCCGACATCTCCAAGTCTCAATCCGCATATCGACACTCAACACAGCGAGGCGCAGTTTTCTCGTCGAGAAAATCCCAAAAAGAATTTTCTCGCTCCGTCACGCGTCACTGTCTGGATACTTTTGGCCGCTCAGAACGGCACACTCGAATACTGTATTCGTCTCAGTATTGATTGAAAAATTGCAGTATTCGTTGGCCCCTCCGAGATTTATTAACATACCCGCCGACCCTCGGAGAGGCAAGCATAAGAATCGCCGCTGTCAAAAATTCTTCGCTTCGACGACACGTTGCGACACCAAAAACTCCGCGACGTGCGAGTGGAATATACGAAGCGCCGCAGCGCACACAAGCGCATGCGGCAAAGAGCGCGCGGAGTTGCGCGGGGAAATTTTCACACACGCTGTCGCGACGCAAATTGCTTTCGCGCCTGCAATTGATGCATCGCATCGTCTGCTTGCGTCTGTGCAAAGATGGCACGCATCATCTTGCGCATGAAAAAAGCCCGTACGCAAAATCGCGACGGGCTTCAAACATTTCGTGGAGAGTTCGCCGCGCCGCGCACGAAGGCGCGAACGCGTGCGAAGAAGATCAGGCGCCGATCGCCTTCACGCGCTGCGAGAGACGCGAGATCTTGCGCGAGGCGGTGTTCTTGTGAACGACGCCCTTCTGCGCGGAACGCATCATCTCGGGCTCGGCCGCCTTCAGGGCAGCGGTGGCCGCTCCCTTGTCGCCGCTGGCGATCGCTTCCTCGACCTTGCGAAGAAAGCTGCGCATACGCGAGCGCCGATCCTTGTTCACTTCGGTACGGGCCGCGATCTTGCGGATCGCCTTTTTTGCGGACGGTGTATTCGCCATCGATTCAAGACCTTGTTTCGCGCGGACTTTCGGGCAAAAGGCGTGAAAGTCCCTTTAAGAGCGGGGTTTGTACACGCGAGGGGGGTCCGCGTCAACTGGCCGGAAAACCGCGGAAAACGCCGATATTAACGGCGGTTTTCAGCGGTTTTTGAACTTCGGCTCGCGCTTCTCGACAAAGGCGGTCATGCCTTCCTTCTTGTCGTCGGTCGCAAACATCGAATGGAAGAGCCTGCGTTCGAAGCGAACGCCCTCGTTCAGGGTCGTCTCGTAGGCGCGATTGACGGATTCCTTGGTCATCATGGCGATGGGGAGCGACATGGCCGCAACCTGGCCGGCGACCTTCAATGCCTCGTCGAGAAGGTCCGCTACGGGCACGACGCGGCTGACAAGGCCGGAGCGCTCGGCTTCGGCCGCGTCCATCATGCGGCCGGTCAGGCACATTTCCATCGCCTTCGACTTGCCGACGAAGCGCGTGAGCCGCTGCGTGCCGCCAGCGCCCGGCATGACGCCAAGCTTGATCTCGGGCTGGCCGAATTTCGCATTGTCGCCACAGATGATGAAGTCGCACATCATGGCGAGTTCGCAGCCGCCGCCAAGGGCATAGCCCGCAACCGCCGCGATGACGGGCTTGCGGCAGCGCGTCACACGCTCCCAGTTCGCGGTGATGAAATCCTCGCGATAGACGTCCATGTAGGATTTGGGCTGCATCTCCTTGATGTCGGCGCCTGCGGCGAATGCTTTTTGCGAGCCGGTCAGCACGACGGCATGGATCGCGTCATCGGCCTCGAAGGCGTCGAGCGCGAGCGTCAGCTCATCCATCAGCGCCTTGTTGAGCGCATTGAGCGCCTCGGGCCGGTTCAGCGTGACGAGGCCGACGGTGCCTTTCGTCTCGACCAGAATGTTCTGGTAGGCCATGCATTGTTCTCCCTGATGTCTTGGTTTTCTCTAATTCTTGCGTCGAGGACCGCAGGCTCAGTCGGGCTCGATCGAAAAGCGCACTTCGGTCCTGCCATCCGTTCCAGGCGCGGTCTGTATTTCGAGGCGCTCGGTGTCGCGGCGGAAGACGAGCAGATCGGCGATCAGTTCGAGCTTCTGGAGACGCTTCCAGCCGAGCTGCGGCAAGGTTTCGATATAAAAGGCGCGCACGGCGGCCGGCGTCACATTGCCTGCGGCAATGGCGCGGACGATGCGGCCGTTCGGTTTGTCGAAGACGATGCCGCCTTCGCCCGTCTCGTGCAGGCCCTCCATCAGGGGCATGTCCTCCACCGCGTCGAGATAGCCGCCCGCCTTCTCTTCCGCGTGAAGGCTTGCGGCATTCACGACGCTCGCGCCGCCGAACAGCAGGATCACAGCCAGAATTCGCGCGATCATTGCATTGCCACCCTTGTCCGCCCGGCTCATCGGTCTCTTCTTCTAGCGCTGGCAGCTCGAGCAATAAAATGTCGAGCGGCCTGACTGCACCATCCGCTTCACCGTACCGCCGCATCCGGGTTTTGAACAGGGCGCGCCGAGGCGGTCGTAGACGGAGAAAGAGTGCTGGAAATAGCCGAGCTCGCCGTCGGTATGGGCGTAGTCGCGCAAGGTCGAGCCGCCGGCGGCGATGGCTTCGGTCAGCACGTCGCGGATGGCGCGGGCGAGGCGGTCGCGGCGTTCAGGCCCGATGCTCCGCGCTTCGCGGTTGGGAGAAATGCCGGACCGGAAGAGCGCCTCGCAGACATATATATTGCCGAGACCCGCCACCGTTCGCTGATCGAGAAGCGCCGCCTTGATCGGTGTGCGACGATCCTTCAGCCTTTCGCCGAGTATCGCTGCGGAAAACCCGTTTCCGAGCGGTTCGGGACCGAGGCTTGCGAGATGCGGGTTCGCGTCGAGCGAAGCGGCAGGGATCAGATCCATGAAGCCGAAACGGCGATGATCGGAATAAACGATACGGGTGCCGTCCTCCATGTCGAAGACGATATGGTCATGCGCGCCCGTTCCCGCGCCGTCTTCAGGGGCCCCGTGATGAAAATTGCCCGGCTTCCCTGCCTTGCCCGCCGCCTTTGCATGGATGGTGAACCGGCCCGACATGCCCAGATGGATGAGGAGCACTTCCTCGCCTTCGAGATAAGCGAGGATATATTTCGCCCGCCGGTCGAGCCGTTCGACGCGGCGGCCGGTCAGGCGTTCGGCGAAGCGTTCGGGCAGCATGTAGCGCAGGTTCGGCCTGCGCGCCTCGGCATGCGCGATACGTCGGCCCTCTAGCGCAGGCGCAAGGCCGCGGCGGACAGTTTCGACTTCGGGTAATTCAGGCATTAACTGACCTTATCTGGCTCGCGCGCGAAAGTAGCGCCCTTCCGGGGCCTGCGCTATGGTCCCCGCGATGAGCAGCGCGCCCCGAAAAACCGACACCGATCCCGCCCCGACCGGCGGGTCCACCACGCATTTCGGCTTCCAGACCGTGCCGGAGGGCGAGAAGGTCAAACTCGTTCACGAGGTGTTCGAGCAAGTGGCGTCGCGCTACGACCTGATGAACGATCTGATGTCGGGCGGGCTGCATCGCGCCTGGAAGCAGACCCTGATCGACTGGCTGAACCCGCCGCGCGGCGAACGGGCCTTTGCGCATATCGACGTTGCGGGCGGCACGGGCGACATCGCCTTTCGCCTGCTCGAACGCGCGGGGCCCAACGCCCATGTCACGGTCTGCGACATCAACTCGCATATGCTCGGCGTCGGACAGAAACGCGCCGAGGCGCAAGCCTTTGCCGGGCGCGTCGAATTCGTCTGCGGCGATGCGGAAAAGCTGCCCTTTCCCGACCGGTCCTTCGACGCCTATACGATCGCCTTCGGCATCCGCAACGTCACACATATAGAGAAGGCGCTCGAAGATGCTTTCCGTGTGCTGAAGCCGGGCGGGCGCTTTCTCTGCCTCGAATTCTCCGAAGTCGCGGTGCCGGGTCTCGATGCGATCTACGACGCCTATTCCTTCGGCGCCATTCCGAAGATGGGAAAATGGGTGACGGGCGACGCCCAGCCCTATCAATATCTCGTCGAGAGCATCCGGCGTTTCCCCAATCAGGAGCGTTTCAAGGCGATGATCGAGGCGGCGGGTTTCGCGCGCGTGCAATACCGCAATCTCACCGGCGGCATCGCGGCGATCCATTCGGGCTGGCGTCTCTGAGATGTTCCGTTCCGCACTCAACCTCATGCGCCTTGCGCGCGCCGGCCGCGTGCTTGCCCGGCATGACGCGCTCTTTCCGCTCGAATTGCGCGGCGAGATGCCGGGACCGCTCATCCTGCTGATGGCGCTGGCGAAAATCCGCATGCCGTGGGAGCGGCGGGAAGCCGCCATCGACGGCGCGGAACCGGCCGTCAGGCTTGCCGCCGCGCTGATGCAGCTCGGCCCTTCCTATATCAAGCTCGGCCAGTTTCTGGCGACGCGGCCCGACATTATCGGTGCGGAGCTCGCGACCGATCTGACGCAGCTTCAGGACAAGCTGCCGCCTTTCCCGACCGAGGAAGCGCGCGCCATTGTCGAGGCCGAGCTCGGGCAACCTCTGTCCAAGGTCTTTTCGTCCTTCAGCGACGCCATCGCCGCCGCCTCGATCGCGCAGGTGCATCGCGCCCGCACCATGCCCGATGAGGCGAACCCTGAAGGCCGCGACGTCGCGGTGAAGGTGCTGCGTCCGGGCATCGAGGCGAGTTTCGGGCGCGACCTCGACAGTTTCTTCTGGATCGCCGAGCTCGTCGAGCGCGTGCATGCGCCGGCGCGACGGCTTCGCCCCGTCGAGAGCGTGCAGACGCTTGCCGACAGCGTGAAAACCGAAATGGATTTCCGCCTCGAAGCGGCGGCCATGTCGGAGATGGCCGAGAATGTCGCGAACGACCAGGGCTTTCGCGTGCCGAAAGTCGAATGGGAACTGACCGCGCGCCATGTGCTGACGCTCGAATGGATCGATGGCATTCCGGCGTCCGACCGGGCGGCGCTCGTTGCGGCCGGCCACGACATGAAGAAGCTCGGCACGCAGGTCATACAGTCCTTCCTGATGCACGCGCTGCGCGACGGCTTCTTCCATGCCGATATGCATCAGGGAAATCACTTCGTCGATGCGGATGGAACGCTCGTCGCGGTCGATTTCGGCATCATGGGACGGCTCGACGAGATGCAGCGCCGGACGATGGCGGAAATTCTCTACGGCTTTATCCGCCGCGACTATCGCCGCGTCGCCGAAATTCATTTTCAGGTCGGCTTCGTACCGCATACGAAAAGCATCGACGCCTTCGCACAGGCCCTGCGGGCCATCGGCGAGCCGATATTCGGCCGGAGCGCACGGGACGTGTCGATGGGGCGGCTGCTCGCGCAGCTCTTCCAGGTGACCGAGCAATTCGACATGCGGACGCGGCCGGAGCTTATCCTGCTGCAAAAGACCATGGTGGTGATCGAGGGCGTGTCGCGGCATTTCGATCCCGACCACAATATCTGGGAGAGCGCAGAGCCCGTGCTCAAGGCCTGGATGATGGAGCAGTTCGCGCCCGAAACCCGGATCGAGGAAGCGGCGGCGGGCGCGATGCAGCTCGGACGGCTTGCGGGCAATTTGCCGGATTTCCTCGTCCGGGCGGAGCGCACGGCGCGGCTGCTGTCGGAAAGCGTCGACGAGGAGGGGCTGAAGCTCCATCCGTCCTCGACCGAGCGGCTTGCCCGCGCCCAGAACAGACGGGCCTATCTGCCCGCGCTCTGGGCCATTGCCGGTGCGCTGCTCGCCATCGCGCTTTTCAGGTTTTTCTGAGACCTCGCCCCGTTTTTACTAAATTGTACGGGTGAAAGATTTGATCTCCACATCCCTGCCGTAAAACCCTATATTCCCCGCTCAACCGCCGGGCGGCGTCTCTTGCCCAAGTCGGAGGCCTTCCAATTGAGCGACCACCTCCAGAACCGTCGCATTCTGCTCATCGTCGGCGGCGGCATCGCTGCCTATAAATGCCTTGAGCTGATCCGTCGCCTGCGCGAGCGGGGTGCGTCGGTGCGCGTCGTGCTGACGGCGGCCGGCGCGGAGTTCGTGACGAAGCTGTCGCTCGGCACGCTGAGCGGCGATAAGGTCTATACCGACCTTTTCGACCTCACAGACACGGCCGCCATCGGCCATATCGAATTGTCGCGCGACGCGGACCTCCTCGTCGTCGCGCCCGCCACCGCCGATCTCATGGCCAAGATGGCGGCGGGGCTGGCTGGCGATCTCGTCACGACGCTGCTGCTCGCCACCGACAAGAAGGTGCTGATCGCGCCCGCCATGAATGTGCGCATGTGGACCCATCGCGCGACGCAGCGCAATCTCGAGCAGTTGATGGCCGACGGCATCCACATCGTCGGGCCCAATGAAGGCGAGATGGCCTGCAATGAATTCGGCTATGGCCGCATGGCGGAACCGGCTGAAATTCTCGCGGCCATCGAAGCGCATTTCTCGGAGCTGGAATTCGAGGGCGAGCAACCGCTGAAAGGCGTCCATGCGCTCATTACTTCGGGCCCGACGCATGAGCCAATCGACCCGGTGCGCTATCTCGCCAACCGCTCGTCCGGCAAGCAGGGCCACGCTATTGCGACGGCACTTGCCCGCATGGGTGCCGACGTCACGCTTGTTTCGGGGCCGACCAATCTGCCGGACCCCGCCGGCGTGACCCTGAAGCGCGTCGAGACCGCGCGCGAAATGCTCGTTGCCTGCGAGGCGGCGCTTCCCGCCGATGTCGCCATTTGCGCGGCCGCCGTCGCCGACTGGCGCGTCGATGTCGATGCGACGCAGAAGATCAAGAAGGAACCGGGCGCGAGCGCGCCTTCGCTGACGCTTGTCGAGAACCCCGACATCCTTGCGACGCTTTCAAAACTCAAGACGAAGCGGCCGACGCTTGTCATCGGGTTTGCCGCGGAAACCGAAAAGGTGATCGAGCACGCGGTCGCCAAGCGGCTTCGCAAGGGCTGCGACTGGATCGTCGCGAACGACGTATCGCCGGAAACGGGCGTCATGGGCGGCGAACTCAATACGGTGCATCTCATCACTGCCGAAGGCCAGGAAGACTGGCCGCTGTTGCCCAAGCAGGCCGTGGCCGAAAGGCTCGCGCGACGCATCCTCGCCTATTTTGACTCGAAGAAGGCCAAAGCATGAATTCCGTATCCGTTTCCGTTCAGCGCCTGCCGCATGGCGAAGGACTTGCGCTGCCGCGCTATGAGACAGAAGGCGCCGCCGGCATGGACCTCATCGCCGCCGTGCCCGAGGCGGAGCCCCTGGTGCTCGCGCCGGGCGCACGCGCGCTGGTGCCGACCGGACTTGCCATCGCCCTGCCCTCGGGCTTCGAGGCGCAGATACGTCCGCGTTCGGGCCTTGCTGCGAAGAACGGCATCACCTGCCTCAATTCGCCCGGCACCATCGATTGCGATTATCGCGCCGAGGTGAAGGTCATTCTCATCAATCACGGACCGGAAGCCTTCACCGTCACGCGCGGCACGCGCATCGCGCAGATGGTGATCGCGCCGGTGACGCGGGCGGTGCTTTCCGAAGTCGCAAGTCTCGATGAAACGGAGCGCGGCGCGGGCGGCTTCGGCTCGACCGGCACTGCTGCGGGAAGAAACTGAGGGCACCATGCTTCGATTGTCCAAAAAAACCTGGCTCGCGCTTGAAGCGGTCGTCGATGTCGCGATCAATGCGCGGCCGGACCCCGTGCAGTCGAAAGAGATCACTAAGCGGCAGGGCATTCCGCAACGCTATCTCGAACAGGTCATGCAGCAGCTTGTGCATGCGGGTATCCTGAAGGGCGTGCGGGGGCCGCGCGGCGGCTACAGGCTCGCGCGCGAGCGTCGCCGCATCACGGTGGGCGAGGTCGTGCGCGTGGTCGGCGCCATGGAATCCTCCGACGACCCGGTGACAAGCGGGCCTTCCGATCTCGGCGAGCGCGTCATCGCACCGCTATGGGAGGAAGTGCAGAAAGACCTGATGGAGCGACTTGAAAAGATCACCGTCGACGATCTGTGCCGCCGCGCCGAGACGGCCGGCGTCGGCAGCGACTCACCCACGGCCGATTTCACGATTTAACTCTGGAGACGAGCATGAGCGACACCAGAAAGAAGCCCGGCCGCGGCCGCGTCTACAACAGCATCACCGAGACCATCGGCGATACGCCGCTTGTCAGGCTGAACCGGATGGCGAAGGAAGCCGGCGCCGTCGCCGACATCTACCTCAAGCTCGAATTCTTCAATCCGCTCGCAAGCGTCAAGGACCGCATCGGCGTCGCCATGATCGAGGCGCTGGAACGGCAGGGCAAAATTCTTCCCGACACGGTGATCGTCGAGCCGACATCGGGCAATACGGGCATCGCGCTCGCCTTTGTCTGTGCGGCCAAGGGCTACAAGCTTATTCTCTGCATGCCGGAGAGCATGTCGATCGAGCGGCGCAAGATGCTGGCGCTTCTGGGCGCGCAGATCGAGCTCACGCCGGCCGACAAGGGCATGCGCGGCGCAATGGCCCGGGCCGAAGAGATCATGGCGCAGCATCCCAATTCGGTCATGCCGCAGCAGTTCGACAATCCGGCGAACCCTGAAATCCACAAGCAGACGACGGCGGAAGAAATCTGGAACGACACCAATGGCGGCGTCGATGCCGTGATTTCGGGCGTCGGCACCGGCGGCACCTTCACCGGCATCGGCTCGGCGCTGAAACCGCGCAAGCCTTCACTCCGCATGATCGCCGTCGAACCCGAGGACAGCCCCGTGCTGTCGGGCGGCCAGCCCGGGCCCCACAAGATCCAGGGCATCGGCGCAGGCTTCGTGCCGGGCAATCTCGACAAGTCGCTCATTGACGAGGTCGTGACCATCGGCAACGAGACCGCCTTCGAGACGGCGCGCAAGGCCGCGCGCATGGAGGGCATACCCTGCGGCATTTCTTCGGGCGCGGCGATTGCGGCGGCGCTTGAAGTCGGATGCCGCCCGGAGATGAAGGGCAAAACCATCGTCGCCATCATCCCCTCCTTCGCGGAACGCTATCTTTCGACCGCGCTTTTCGACGGGCTCTGAAGCCCTCACGAGTTCGATGTCATGTTGAGCAAGTTCAATATCGACGGCTTTCTGCTGTCCCTGATGGGCGTCGTTCTGCTCGCCATCGTCTGGTCGGCGCCCGGCGTCACGGGTGGGCCGCTCCATGTCGAATGGGTGGCGAATTACGGAATCTGCGTCGTCTTCTTTCTTTACGGGCTGACGCTCGCGCCGGAAAAAATGCGGGCGGGCCTTGCCAAATGGCGCGTCCACATTGCCGTCCAGCTTGCGACCTTCGCGCTGTTTCCGATCGTCGTTCTCGCGGCGCTGTTTCTGACGCGGGCCTGGGTGCCGGAAGAAGTGCAGCTCGGTTTCTTCTACCTTGCCGCATTGCCGAGCACCGTATCGTCGTCCGTCGCCATGACGTCGCTCGCGCGCGGCAACGTACCTGTCGCCATATTCAACGCCACGCTGTCGGCCTTTCTCGGCGTTTTCCTGACGCCGGTGCTGATGGCCTGGTACATGAAATCGACCGGCCAGTCGCTGCCGCTTTCATCGGTGATCGTGAAGATCGTGCTGCTGGTGCTGCTGCCGACGGCGCTCGGCCAGATCGCGCATCGCTGGCTTGCGGCATGGGCGGCGCGCAACGGCTCATGGCTCAAGCTGTGCGACCGCGCCGTCATTCTCGCCATCGTCTATAATTCGTTTTGCGATTCCATCAAGGAAGGCATATGGAGCGACCACGACATTTCGCTCGTCTTCATGATGGTGGTTGCCTCGATCGCGCTGTTCTTCACGATCTATGAGCTGATGAAAATTCCCTGCCGCCTCATGGGACTCGACCGCGAGGACACCATCGCCTGCCTCTTCTGCGCGTCGAAGAAATCGCTGGCGACCGGCGTGCCGCTTTCCAAGGTGATGTTCGGCGCGACGCCGATGCTCGGCCTCATCATCGCGCCGCTGATGATCTTCCATTTCTTCCAGCTCGTCATCGTGAGCGTCATCGCCAACCGCTTCGCCCGCGACGACGCGACGGCCGCAAAGGCCGCCTGACGTTCAGGCCGCGCCCTTGCAATCAGGACGATGGGCGCGCGGCCCCCGGCCCCGGCTTCGGCGTGATGTCGCGCGCGCCGACCGCTTCTCCGCATTCGGAGCAGACGAGAACGCCCTGCATCACATGGCCGCAGGCATTGTGGACGCGCAGGAGCGGCGGGCCTTCGGGCCCCGCCATATAAGTGTCGCCCCATTGGGCAAGCGTCATGAGCACCGGGTTGAGGGCGCGGCCCTTGTCGGTCAGGCGATATTCCTCGCGCCGGGGACGTTCCTGATAGGCGATGCGGGAGAGGACGCCGGCCTCGGTCAATTTCTTCAGCCGGTCGGCAAGCACGTGGCGCGCGATGCCGAGGCTTGCCTCGAATTCCTCGAAGCGCCGACGGCCGAGGAAACATTCACGCAGCACGAGCAAGGTCCAGCGGTCGCCGACGACGGAGAGCGTGCGGGCGACGGAACAGGCTTCGCTGTCGAGGTCTTCCCATCTCATGAGGGGCATCCTTTCGATCCGGCCCAGTTTAGCTTGACAGGTTCCCTTTTGGAACCCATCTTTTCTCTCGGTCTCCAATCAGAACCTATTGAGACGCAAGGGCCAGAAGCGCGCCCGAACGCCCCGGAAAGTGCCCTGCATGACCAAGCCCATCGCGTTGGTAACCGGCGTCGGCCCAGGAACGGGCGCGGCCATTGCCCGGCGGTTTTCGGCAGGCGGATATCGTGTCGCCATGCTGGCGCGTTCGGCCGAGCGGCTCGCCGCACTCGAAGCGGAAATCGAGGGCACGCAGGCCTTTGTCTGCGACGTATCGAACGAGGTTGAGGTGGAGGCAGCCATCGAGGCGGTGCGGGCGAAGCTCGGCGTGCCTACGGTGCTCATCCACAATGCGGTGGGCGGCGCCTTCGGCAATTTCCTCGACATCGACCCCGCCGTGCTCAACCGGAATTTTCAGGTGAACACGATGGGCCTGCTTTATCTCGCGCGGCGGCTTGCGCCCGACATGGTGAGTGCGGGCAAGGGCGCGATCGTCGTCACGGGCAACACATCCGCCCAGCGCGGCAAGGCGAATTTCGCGGGCTTCGCGCCCAGCAAGGCGGCGCAGCGCATTCTCGCCGAGGCGATAGCGCGCGAGGTCGGGCCGAAAGGCGTTCACGTCGCCTATGTCGTCATCGATGCGGTCATCGATCTTGCCTGGACAAGGAAGATGCGTCCCGACGCACCCGATGAATTTTTCATCAAACCCGCTGCAATCGCCGATGAAATCTGGCATGTGACGCATCAGGACCGCTCGGCCTGGTCGTTCAATGTCGAGATCAGGCCCTTCGGCGAAACCTGGTAGCGAGGCGTCACAAGTGAATATCGTAGCGACAGAGCCGATTTTTTCGCGCGAGGGCGATTTGTGGCAGCCGCATATCGAAGCCTCCGGCCCTTTCCGGGGGTTGCATGGCGGCGCCGTGTCCGGCCTTTCGGTCGGCGTCATGGAAGAAAAGGCGCGCGCGGAAGGCTGGGGCGTGCCGCTCACCGCTTCGGTTTTCATTCTGCGGCCCGCGCCGCTTGAGCCGCTTCACGCCAGAGTGGAGCCGCTGCGCGTCGGCGGGCGGATCGCCATTGTCGAGAGCCACATCCTCGCCGGCGACAAGCTCATCGCCAAGGCGACGGCGGCTTTCGTGAAGCCGATCGAGGTGCCGGAGCTTGCCCGCGTCGCCGCCGCGCCCGCGCCCGTCGACCCCTCGGCGCTGCCCGCATGGCAGCGCACAAAGGGCAGTCCGCAGCGCACGACTTTCTTCGATGCGCTCGACATTCGCGACGACGGCAAGGGCACGAAATGGGGCCGGATGAAGCGGCCCATGCTGCCCTTCGCCGCGCCGCTCGCCAATCTCTTCGCATTTGCCGACAATGGCACGCCCTACTGGCTGTCGGGCACGGAGTTCTGGCCGCCGTCATGGGGCTTTCCCAATATCGACATCACGGTTCATGTCTCGCGCGCGCCCGAGGGACCGTGGGTCGGCGTCACGCCGCAATCGGACTGGCGCGCAGACGGCATGGGGCTCACGGATTCGCGCCTCTTCGATGCGCAGGGTCCGCTCGGCCATGCGAACCAGACGGTCGTCATCACGCCCATTAGCTGACAATTGCGGCAGATGATGCGGGCAAAGACCGCGCCGAAGCCCTAGATTGGTGCAGGCGGGATGGAGACCGGAGATGCCACTCAGCGATGCCCAGCTTGAGCGCTATGCGCGCCATATCGTCCTCAAGGAGATCGGCGGCCCCGGCCAGCAGAAACTTCTGGGCGCGCGCGTGCTCGTCATCGGCGCGGGCGGGCTCGGCGCACCGTGTCTCATGTATCTTGCCGCCGCGGGCGTCGGCACGCTCGGCGTCATCGACCATGACAGGGTTTCGCTCTCGAACCTGCAACGCCAGATCATCCACGACACGGAAAGCCTCGGCCGCCTGAAGGTCGAAAGCGCGGCGGAACGGCTTGCGCGCATCAATCCCGATGTGCGCGTCGTCGCGCATGCCGAACGGCTGACCGCCGCCAATGCGCTCGACATCATTTCCGGCTACGACATTGTCGCCGACGGCTGCGACAATTTTCCGACGCGGTTTCTGGTCAACGATGCCTGTTATTTCGCGCGCGTGCCGCTCGTCTCGGGCGCGGTCGGGCCCTTCGAGGGACAGATCGCGACATTCAAATCGCATGAGCGCGGCGCGGACGGGATACCGCTGGCGAATTACCGCGACCTCGTCGGCGAGGCGCCGCCGCCGGGCAGTATTCCCGCTTGCGAGGAAGCGGGCGTACTCGGTGCGCTCACGGGCGTCATCGGCTCGATGATGGCGCTTGAAGTCATCAAGGAAATTACCGGCGCGGGCGAGAGCCTGGCCGGGCGGCTTCTCATCTATGACGCGCTCGAGACGCGTGTACGGACGATCAGGCTGAAGCGCGATCCGGCAAATCCTTTGACGGGGGAGACGCCTTCGATTCACGACCTGTCAGGCCATCGATAGACCGGGGGAGCAGGTCGGCGAGAATGCGTTTGCGGGAAAGGCTCGGGCGCTCGACATAGTGCCAGGAGGCGACGGCCATCGCGACGACGATCGGCGAAACAAGCGCGAAAAGATCGAGCGCGGTGAGGCGGGGAAAGCGCAGGGCCAGCAATTGCTGGATCGGATAGGCATAGATGTAGATGCCGTATGAATAGTCGCCGAGCCGGTTGAACCGTCGGATGAAGGATGCGGGCACGAAGGCCAGCCAGAGCGTCGCATAGGCGGTGAACAGAACAAGCGCCAGTTCATAAAGCGGCGTCTCGCGCAGCAGCACAGCCGCGCCGAAGGAAACGGGTATGGCGAGCACGGTCATCGGCAGTCGCGCCGCCGAGACATAGGCGATTGTGCCGAGGCCGAAGCAAAGGCCGAAGCGCACGAAATGCGCATAGGGATGCGTGAGGTCGCGGGCGATGGGAAAGAAACTCGTCGCCGCGAGGAGGATCATGATCGGCGCTATCCAGGCCCAGAACCGCGAGGGCGAGGCGAAGCCGCCGACGAGGCCGAAGAGGGCGAGGCTGAGATAGCAGAGCGCCTCGTATTTCAGCGTCCAGAGCGGCGCGTCGATGCCGGTGTCGCTCGGCAATGTCGTCATGACGCCCGGCAGCGGGCTATCCACCTTGATGAGGCTGAGAACCCGCGGCAGATATTCGTAGGTGGCGGGCGCGGCGAAGTAATGCGCAAGCGGCAGCGTCGTCACCATCGGACCTATGATGAAAGCGACGAACAGGCCGCAGATGACGAGCGCCGGCCAAAGCCGCAGAAAACGCCCGGCGGCGAAGTGGGAAAGCGAGGGACGAAGGTTCCAGCTCTGGGCGATCAGGAAGCCGCTCGCCACAAAAAATACGTTAACGGCGTGATAGCCGAGATCGTGGCCGGTGCTTTCGATCAGCGGGCCCGCGTCGCGCTGCCCGGTCATGACGATGAAGCTGTGCGCGAAGACGACCGTGAAGGCGGCGAGGAAGCGGATCAGATTAAGATTGTTGTCTCGACCGGAGACGAAATCCGAAAGGTGTTTCATTTTCTGGCGCATTTCGTCTCCAACCGGTCCTTCACGGGCCGCCGGAAACAGAGATGCATTGAAAATGCCAGAGAAATCAGCGCTTTAGGCCGGATTATGGGCAGCGACTACATAATCGCGGGAATGACGCGATCCGGCGGCCGGTGGCCATCCATGAAGGTCTTGATGTTGACGATGACCTTGCCGCCCATCTCGATGCGGCCTTCGATGGTCGCCGAACTCATATGCGGCAGCGAGACGACATTGGCGAGTTTCAGCAGGCGCGGATTGACGATGGGCTCGTTCTCGTAAACGTCGAGACCGGCGCCGGCGAGTTCTCCCGCTTCCAGCGCGCGGATGAGTGCGTTCTCGTCGATCACCTCGCCGCGCGCCGTGTTGACGATATAGGCGTCCGGGCGCAGCAGCTTCAGGCGGGCGGTGTTCAGAAGATGGAAGGTCGCGGGCGTGTGCGGACAGTTCACCGATACGATGTCGACCTTGGGCAGCATCTCGTCGAGGCTCTCCCAATAAGTCGCATCGAGTTCCTTTTCGATCACGGCGTTTGCCGGCTTGCGATTGTGATAGTGGATTTCAAGACCGAAGGCGCGGGCGCGTTTTGCAACCGCCTGGCCGATGCGCCCCATGCCGATGATGCCGAGGCGCTTGCCCGTAATACGCCGGCCGAGCATCCAGGTCGGCGACCAGCCCGGCCAGTTGCCGTCGTGATCGCGCAGATAGCGCGCGCCCTCGGCAACGCGGCGCGGCACGGCGAGGATCAGCGCCATGGTCATGTCGGCTGTATCTTCGGTGAGCACGCCCGGCGTGTTCGTGACCGTGATGCCGCGGCGGCGCGCGGTCTCGACGTCGATATTGTCGACGCCGGTGCCGAACTGCGCGATGAGGCGAAGGTTGGGCCCGACTTGCGCGAGGAGCTTCGCGTCGATGCGATCGGTCACCGTCGGCACCAGCACGTCGGCTTCCTTGATCGCCGCGACAAGCTCCGCCGCCGTCATCGGATGGTCGTCCGCATTGAGACGCGCATCGAAAAGCTCGCTCATGCGGGCCTCGATGGTCTCGGGCAGTTTGCGGGTGACAATGACGAGCGGTTTGCGGGCGGTCATGCGGCGATGGGCCTCCGGTTCAAAATGTGCCGGCCGGGGCCGCCAGGCAGAAGCGGACGGCGGTTCGGCCTTTCTTGTCTAGCAGAGGGCGCACTTGGCGACCAAGTGTCATCTCTGTCATAGGCGGCGGGCGCTCAAATCCCGTCGCCGCTTGACCCGTGCGCCGCCAGCTTGCCATAAAGACAGGCAGGGAACGGAAACCCGGGCATTGGTTGAGAGAACGTCATCATCGCGTTTTTCGGGCATCTTCGCGTGCGGCGCAGCGTTTCGGGCAGCCTTGGGCGAGGGCTTGCGGTCGGCGTCGCCTTTGCCTTGCCGCTGACGCCGCTTGCCGCCCGGGAGAGCGCCAAGCCGGCGCCCACCCAGTTGCTGGCGCCCGGCCCCTCCTCGCTCGGCACGCTTACCACGCCGAAGACGGTTCCGGGGCCTGCTTCCGGCCTGCCGGTGCCGCGCTATGTCAGCCTCAAATCGGGCCGCATCAATGTGCGCCGGGGACCGGGCAACGACTATCCGATCGAATGGGTTTTCGAGAAGCGCGGCCTGCCGGTCGAGGTGACGGCGGAATCCGACCGCTGGCGGCGCATCCGCGACCGTGAAGGCGATGTCGGCTGGGTCTGGCATTCCATGCTCGACGGACGGCGCACCGCAATCATCGAGGGTCGGGCCGGCGAGGCGTCGCCCATCGCCATTCATGCAGAGCCCGACGCGGCGACGGCCGTGGTCGCCTATGCCGAAGCTGGCGTCATTGCCCAGCTCGTTGGCTGCAAGGGCGCCTGGTGCGAAGTGAAGGCCAGCGGCTATGAAGGCTGGACCTTGCGCGACGAGCTTTGGGGCACCTATCCCGGCGAGAACTTCGACTAGGCGAAGTCGGCCGACAGCGCCTTGCGCACTGCGTCGGATACGAGCGCGATATGGCCGTAATTCGGATGCGCGATGGCGAGCGTCACCTGGACGTTCGGATCGCGGAATTTCGCAATCTCGTCCTTGCCGAAACGGAAGTGCAGGAAGTGGACCGACGAGGTCTTGCCGTCGGCCTTGGTCCGCTCGACATCGTCGTTGTCGGGCGTCGCCATGACGCGCGTGCCGCCGAGATCGAAATAGACATGCGCCTCGAAGCCGGTGATGCGGCGCAGTTCGATGTCGCGGCGGCGCTCGTCGTCGATTTCGAACATCAATGTTGCAATCAGTTCGTCGCCCTGTGGGATCAGCGGGTTATAGGCGCGCAGCTCGTCGGCGATCTGCTCGTCGCCGCCGCGCTCGATATGCAGCATCTCATGCACCTGCTGGAACATGGTCTCGTAATTCTCGAAATAGAAGGTCGCATAGGGCCCGACCGCGACCCGGCGGTTCTTCTTCATCTCGGTGATGCGGGCGCGGCGCTCCTTGCGTTCGCGCGCATAGGTTTCGTAGGGCAGAATGTCGCTGCGTTCGATCTCGCGCTTTGCTGCGGACATCATCTTTCACTCCACTCGTCGGTCGGTCTCAGTCGAGGAGGCCCCAGGCGCGGGCCATGATCTCGATCGGGTGCTGCATTTGCGGTGTCTCGGCGTCGCCCAGCGTCTCGATTTCCTGCACCAGATGCTTGGCGGCGAGCGGGCAATCGGAGGTCACGAATTTGTTGCCCGTCTTCGCCACGCTGCGCGCGGCGGGCTTGCCGATCTTCATCGCCGTATCGAAGGTTTCCTTCATGACGCCGAATGTTCCTCCGTGACCGGAGCAACGCTCGACCACGTCGATCTTCGTGTCCGGTATGAGGCGCATCATCTCGGCCGATTTCGGACCCATGTTCTGGGCCCGGGCATGACAGGCCATGTGCGCGGTGACGCCGCCCTCGACCGGCTTGAGGCCCGGCGCAAGGCCTTCCTTCTTGGCGATGTCGACGACATATTCGTCGATGTCATAGGTTGCCAGAGAAAGCCGCTTCACATGTTCGTTGTCCGGCAGGATGAGCGGCCATTCGAACTTGAACATCAGGCCACAGGAAGCCGTCAGCGTGATGATGTCGTAGCCCTTGTCGATCAGCTCGCACATTTCGCGCGAAACTTTCTCGGCCTGCTCGGCGACCTTTTCAAGGTTGCCCTGTTCGAGGAAGGGCATGCCGCAGCAACCGGGATAGGCGACGGTGGTTTCGACGCCGTTATGGGCGAGCACCTTTCGCGCCGCCTCGCCGACCTGCGGATTGTTGTAGTTGACGAAGCAGGTGGCGAAGAGCGCCGCCTTGCGGCCCTTGGCGGGCGCATCCTTGGGAGCGGCTTCGCCCGTCTTGTCCTGCGCCCTGGCGCGCATGGTGAAGGTCTTGCCATAAAACTTCGGCAGCTCGGCGCGGGCGTCGATGCCAGCGATTTTTTCGAGCGCGGGGCGTGTCAGCTTGTTCGCGCGCGACGAACCCCAGTTCGCCAGCGGCGCAACGGGAGCGGCAAGCGTGCCGTTGCGGTCGGTCTGGCCGAGCTGGCTCGGCACGAAGGGGAAGTGGCCGGCGTGTTTTGCTTCCGCGGCGCGGTAGCGCAGCATCAGATGCGGGAAATCGAGATTGAATTCATGCGGCGGCACATAGGGGCACTTCGTCATGAAGCACATGTCGCAGAGCGTGCAGGCCTCGACCACGGGGGCGAAATCCTCCGACTTCACGCCGTCGAGTTCTTCCGTGGGCGATGCATCGACGAGATCGAAGAGACGGGGGAAACTGTCGCAGAGATTGAAGCAGCGACGGCAGCCATGACAGATGTCGAAGACGCGGCGCAATTCCTCGTCGAGCTTCTCCAGATCGTAGAAGTCCGGGTTGTGCCAGTCGATCGGGTGCCGCGTGGGCGCGTGGAGACTGCCTTCAGACATGGATCATTCCTGATGCTCGGCGGGCGGGCGTGAAAGGGAGACGGACAGGCCGTCTCCCTTCCAACAGTTTCGGACGCTTTGGAAATCAGGCGAGGCTGTCGAGCGCCTTCTGGAAACGGCCGGCATGGCTCTTTTCAGCCTTGGCGAGCGTTTCGAACCATTCGGCGATTTCGTCGAAGCCTTCTTCACGCGCGGTGCGCGCCATGCCCGGATACATGTCGGTGTATTCGTGCGTTTCGCCGGCGATGGCGGCCTTCAGGTTCTTGTCGGTCGGTCCGATGGGTTCGCCCGTCGCCGGGTCGCCGACCTCTTCCATGAATTCAAGATGGCCGTGGGCATGGCCGGTTTCGCCTTCGGCCGTCGAGCGGAAGACGGCGGCGACATCGTTGTAGCCTTCGACGTCGGCCTTCTGGGCGAAATAGAGATAGCGGCGATTGGCCTGGCTTTCGCCGGCAAAGGCCGCTTTCAAATTGTCGAGGGTTTTGGATTTTGCGAGCGATGACATGACGAGCTCCTCACCTTTTCCATAGCCGCTGCGGTTCCCGGAGGGGTTGCCGCGGCTCTTTGTTGACCTTGTGGCCGGGCCGGCAAGCCGGAAATCCCGAGCCCCGCTCCGGACGGAACGGTTAACGGCGATCATAGAGCCGCCGCCCGCATTTGGTCAACAACTTAGAATCGTTCTAGATAAGAATGAGGCGCAACTGGAAGCCGCTCAGCTCCGTTGCGAGGGCGTGCCGTGAAGCCGCACGATGACGTCGACGCGGGCGAGCTTCGTGCCGTCCGGCGCGTCGGGAAGCCCCGTCACCGCGATCTTTTCGCCGTCGATGTCCATCAGCGAGCCGGAATTCTCGACGAAGAAATGATGATGGTCGCTGATATTGGTGTCGAAATAGGTGCGGGCGCTGTCGACCACAACCTCGCGCAGCAGATGCGCCTCGGTGAACTGGTGCAGCGTGTTGTAGACGGTGGCCAGCGAAACGCTGACGCCGGCCTTCTGGGCTTCCTCGTGAAGCGCCTCGGCCGTCACATGGCGGTCGCCGCCATCGAACAGGAGACGGCCCAGCGCGAGGCGCTGGCGCGTCGGGCGCAGGCCCGCATCGCGCAAGCGCGTCAATGTCTGGCTATAGGGCCGATCCTGAGACACCGGTACTTATCCTTTCGCCGGGCCTCTGGATTGAGACGCCAAGCCGGTAGTTTTTAATCGTTACAATGTTCAACATGGGGTCTGCGGCCCATATTTGTCAAGGGCATGACGGCTTTGATAAGCCGTTCCCGGCAGGCCCCCTATATGTTAGGAAGCGGCTCAAGAAATTGGGGAAACCGGGGCGGGCGACAGCTCGCCCCCAGATAAGACCGGCTCATTGCCCGGTTCCCGGTGGGAACGCGCAAAAGGGCCCGTCGAGCGAACGGGAATGGCGGAGCAAAAATCGAACTACTCGCTTGAGGAATTGCTGGAGTGCAGCCACGGCCGCATGTTCGGTCCCGGCAATGCCCAGCTTCCCTTGCCTCCTATGCTGATGATCTCGCGGATCACGCATATTTCGGACAAGGGCGGCGATCACGACAAGGGCCTGATCAAGGCCGAATTCGATATCACGCCCGATCTCTGGTTCTTCCCCTGCCATTTCGAAGGCGACCCGATCATGCCGGGCTGCCTCGGCCTTGACGGCGCGTGGCAGCTGCTCGGCTTCTTCCTCGGCTGGATCGGCGGCAAGGGCAAGGGCCGCGCGCTCGGCGTTGGCGAAGTGAAATTCTCCGCCATGGTCACGCCGGCGGTGAAGAAGATCGAATACAACATCCAGCTGAAGCGCGTCATCAATCGACGCCTGGTGCTCGGCGTCGCCGATTGCACCATTCTGGCGGACGGCGAAATTGCCTATACGATCACCGACATGAAGGTCGGATTGCAGACGGAAGAACAGCCGGCCTGACCGGGCGCGGCGTTTCGATTCATACCAACAAAGAGGCAGCCATGAGGCGAGTTGTCGTGACCGGCATGGGGATCGTGTCCTCAATCGGAAACAACACGCAGGAAGTTCTCGCATCCCTGCGCGAAGGCAAGTCCGGCATCGTCAAGGCCGACACTTATGCCGAGATGGGCTTTCGCAGCCAGATTCACGGCAGCCTCAAGATCGATCTCGACGCGGCGGTGGACAGGCGTGCGCGCCGTTTCATGGGCGACGGCGCGGCCTATGCCTGCGTCGCGATGGAGCAGGCGATCCGCGATGCCGGCCTCGAAACACATGAAGTGAGCAATCCCCGCACCGGCCTTATCGTCGGCTCCGGCGGCCCCTCGACCAAGGCGATCGTCGCCGCCGCCGACATGGCGCGCACCGAGCCCGTGAAGGGCCCGAAGAAAGTCGGCCCCTTCGCCGTGCCGAAGGCGATGTCGTCCACATGCTCGGCCAATCTTTCGACCTGGTACAAGACCAAGGGCGTCAACTATTCGATCAGCTCGGCCTGTTCGACATCGGCCAATTGCATCGGCAATGCGGCCGAAATGATCCAGTGGGGCAAGCAGGACGTCATGTTCGCCGGCGGCGGCGAGGAGCTCGACTGGACGCTCTCCGTCCTTTTCGACGCGATGGGCGCCATGTCGTCGAAGCGCAATGACAGCCCCGAGACGGCAAGCCGCGCCTATGACAAGGACCGCGACGGCTTCGTGATCTCCGGCGGCGGCGGCATTCTGGTTCTCGAAGAACTCGAACATGCGAAAGCCCGCGGCGCGAAAATCTATGCCGAAATCGTCGGCTATGGCGCGACCGCGGACGGCGCCGACATGGTGGCGCCTTCGGGCGAAGGCGCGGTGCGCTGCATGAAGATGGCGCTGGAGCGGGTAAGCGCGCCAGTCGACTACATCAATCCGCATGCGACCTCGACGCCGGTCGGCGACATTCCCGAAATCAAGGCGATCCACGAAGTCTTCGGCGCGAAGACGCCGCCGATCAGCGCATCGAAATCGCTGACCGGCCATGCGCAGCGCGCGGCCGGCGTGCATGAGGCGATCTATACGCTCCTCATGATGCAGAACGGCTTCATCGCGGCGAGCGCCAATATCGACGAAATCGATCCGGAGGTCGCCGACGCCAATATCGTGCGCAAGCGCATCGACGGCGCGGACATCAATCTTGCAATCTCGAACAGCTTCGGCTTCGGCGGCACCAATGCCACGCTGGCGTTGCAACGCTATAACGGTTGAAGGGCAGGCGCGAAAATGCACGGGTCTGAACACAAACCGGGTGACCGCCCGCTGACGCTCAGCGGGCCTTTGATGAAAGGCCGTCGCGGCCTCATCATGGGCGTCGCCAACGATCATTCGATCGCCTGGGGCATCGCCAAGATGCTCTCGGCGCATGGCGCGGAACTCGCCTTCACCTATCAGGGCGATGCTTTCGGCAAGCGGGTGAAGCCGCTCGCCGATTCGGTCGGATCGAAAATCCTCGTGCCTTGCGACGTGACGGATTCACAAAGCCTCGACACGGTTTTCAGAACGCTGAAAAAGGAATGGGGCACGATCGATTTCGTCGTCCATGCGGTCGCCTATTCCGACAAGAACGAACTCAAGGGCCGCTATGTCGATACGACGCGGGAAAATTTCCTGCGCTCGATGGATATTTCCTGCTTCTCCTTCACCGATGTCGCGCGCCGCGCGGCCGAGATGATGCCAGATGGCGGTTCGATGGTGACGCTCACCTATGAAGGCGCGCAGCGCGTCATGCCGAACTATAACGTCATGGGCGTGGCGAAGGCCGCGCTTGAAGCGAGCGTGCGCTATCTTGCCGTCGACCTCGGCCGCAACGGCATCCGCATCAACGCCATTTCGGCGGGGCCCATGCGGACGCTGGCGGGATCGGCCATCGGCGATGCGCGCTTCGTGCACAAGTGGAACAAGACGCATTCGGCGCTGAAGGAAACGATCGAGCTCGAGCATGTCGGCGGCGCCGGCCTCTATCTGCTCTCCGATCTTTCCGCCCGCGTGACCGGCGAAATTCACCATGTCGACAGCGGCTACAATATTGTCGGATTGCCGCGCGCCGAAGAGCTGAAGGCGAGCGACATGGACAATGGCGGCTGACGATCAAACTGCCGGAGGTTCCATGCTGACCGGTATCGACCATGTCCAGATCGCAATCCCCAAGGATGGCGAGCCAGAGGCGCGGCGCTTTTATGTGGACGTGCTCGGCTTCACGGAAGTGCCGAAGCCGCCCGCACAGGCGGCGCGCGGCGGCGGCTGGTTCGAACTCGGCGCGTTGAAGCTTCATCTGGGCGTCGACAAGGATTTCCATCCCGCAACCAAGGCGCATGTCGCCTTCCTGACCGGCGATCTTGCGGGCCTTTCGGCGCGCGCGCGCGCAGGCGGCTACCGGATTGCCGAGGATGTGCCGGTCGACGGCTATGACCGGCTTTTCGTCTTCGACCCCTTCGGCAATCGCATAGAGCTGATGCAGCCGAAATGAAAAGGGCGCCGGATCGAGCCGGCGCCCTTCGTCGTTATGCGGTTCCGCTCAGTAGAACATGTTCAGCACGATCTGCGCGATCAGTCCGTTCGACTGCTGAACGAGATAGACGTTGTTGTTGACGCGGATCCACTGATAACCACGCGGCGGCTGGCTGAGGCGATAGGCGCGATAGTCGACGACATAGCCGCGATCGCGATAGGCGTAGGGCAGCTTCTGTCCGCGCTTCCAGTTGCGATGCGCATCATAGCCCTTGGGTGCGTTCCACTTCGGCCCGTGCACGGCGTCGTAGTTGCGGCCGTTGTAGCTGTATTGCGGCTTCGGCGCCGGCCGGTTCTGATTCTGGCCCTGGGGCCCGTGGTTCTGATAGCCCTGATTCTGGTTGCCCTGGTAGGGAGAACCCTGACCCATGGGCGGCTGGTTTCTGGGGCGCTGGTCGGCCATGGCGGCGGGGGCTGCGAGCATGGACAGGGCGACGGCAGCTGCGAATATGTGCTTCATTTTCTCTCTCCTCTCAGACCCCGGGGATCGGGGAGTTCCGTTTCGACGATCCATTCATAGGCTTTCCGATATGAACCCGTTCTGAACGGAAACAGCAGCGTTCCTTCATCGTCCCGGTACAAATAAAAAGGGCGCCGGATCGCTCCGACGCCCTTGTTCATTGGAAGCCAGATGCTTCAGTCGCGCGGGCGACGGCGGCCGCGGTCGCCACCTTCGCGCTTTTCGCGGGGCTGCTCAGCGGGCTCGTTCTCGTAAACGATCTCTTCGCCCGTCTCCTGGTTCACATGCTTCATCGACAGGCGGACCTTGCCGCGATCGTCGAAGCCCAGGAGCTTCACCTTGACCTTGTCGCCTTCCTTGACGACGTCGGCCACCTTCTCGACGCGGTTCGGCGCCATCTGCGAGATGTGGACGAGGCCGTCGCGGGGGCCGAAGAAGTTCACGAAGGCGCCGAAGTCGACGACCTTGACGACCGTGCCTTCATAGATCGCGCCGACTTCGGGCTCGGCGACGATGCCGCGAATCCAGTCGATCGCCTTCTTGATCGAGGCGCCGTCGGAAGAAGCAACCTTGATCGTGCCGTCGTCGGAGATGTCAATCTTCGCGCCCGTCTTTTCGACGATCTCGCGAACGACCTTGCCGCCGGTGCCGATGACTTCACGAATCTTGTCGGTCGGAACGGTGATCACCTCGATGCGCGGCGCATGTTCGCCGAGTTCCGAGCGGGCCGTGTTGAGCGCCTTGGCCATCTCGCCGAGGATATGAATGCGGCCGCCCTTCGCCTGGGCGAGCGCCTGCTTCATGATGCCTTCGGTGATGCCGGCGATCTTGATGTCCATCTGGAGCGAGGTGACGCCCATTTCGGTGCCGGCAACCTTGAAGTCCATGTCGCCGAGGTGATCTTCGTCGCCGAGAATGTCGGAGAGAACGGCGAAGCGCTCACCTTCCAGAATGAGGCCCATCGCGATGCCCGCGACCGGCCGCTTCAGCGGAACGCCCGCATCCATCATCGAGAGCGACGAACCGCAAACGGTCGCCATCGAGGAGGAGCCGTTCGATTCCGTGATCTCGGAGACGAGACGGATCGTGTAGGGGAACTCGGTCTTGGGCGGCAGCACGGCGCGCATCGCACGCCAAGCGAGCTTGCCGTGGCCGATGTCGCGGCGGCTGGTGAAGCCGACGCGTCCGGTCTCGCCGACCGAGAAGGGCGGGAAGTTGTAATGCAGCAGGAAGTTTTCCTTGTAGGTGCCTTCCAGCGCGTCGACGAACTGCTCGTCTTCGCCGGTGCCGAGCGTGGCGACGACGAGAGCCTGCGTCTCGCCGCGCGTGAAGAGCGCCGAGCCGTGGGTGCGCGGCAGGATGCCGACTTCCGCAACGATCGGGCGGACCGTTTCGAGATCGCGGCCGTCGATGCGGCGCTTCGTGTCGAGGACGGAGTTGCGGACGATGTCGCTTTCGATGGCCTTGAACACGCCGCCGACCGCGAGCTCGGATTCGGCATTCGCGTCGTCGGGATTGCAGAGCGCGGCTTTCGCCTTGTCCTTCGCCTTCGAGATCGCCTCGTGACGCTCGCCCTTGTCCTTGATGCCGTAAGCGGCGCGCAGGTCGCCTTCGACCAGCTTGCGGACCTTGCCTTCAAGCTCGCTTTCGTCCGGCGCGATGAACGGGCGGGGTTCCTTGGCGCATTTCTCGGCCATGCGGATGATCGCATCGATCACCGGCTGGAAGCCGCGATGACCGAACATGACGGCGCCGAGCATGACGTCTTCGCTGAGTTCCTTGGCTTCCGATTCCACCATCATCACGGCGTCGGTCGTGCCGGCGACGACGAGATCGAGCTCGGACTCGGGCATCTCGTCGATCATGGGGTTGAGCTTGTATTCGCCGTTGATGTAGCCGACGCGCGCCGCGCCGATCGGCCCCATGAAGGGGAGGCCCGAAATCGTGAGCGCGGCGGAGACGGCGATCATCGCGACGATGTCGGGATCGTTCTCCATGTCATGGGAGAGAACGGTGACGATGACCTGCGTCTCGTTCTTGAAGCCCTTGGCGAAGAGAGGACGGATCGGACGGTCGATCAGGCGCGAGACCAGCGTTTCCTTTTCGCTCGGACGGCCTTCGCGCTTGAAGAAGCCGCCGGGGATCTTGCCGGCGGCGTAGGTCTTTTCCTGGTAGTTCACGGTCAGCGGAAAGAAGTCGAGACCGGGTTTGGGCTTCCTCTCGCCGACCACGGTGGCGATGACAGTCGTCTCGCCATAGGTCGCGATCACGGCGCCGTCGGCCTGACGGGCGACCTTGCCCGTTTCAAGCACGAGCTTGCGGCCCGCCCATTCAATTTCTTCGCGTGTGATGTCAAACATCTTGTTTTCCTTTTCCGCGCCGCCGCACTCTCTGCGTACATTCCACCATCAGGCGGGGCGCACTTTCTGCCGCTTTCATTGCGGCCGGACAAATGGTCGAAGTTCGCAGGGGCGCGTTTTCAATGCGCCACGCGAACAAGAAGAGGAGCCACGCGCCGTGAGACGGCAGCGACGGAGCCCACCTGCAAAACTTCGATCCGACGGATAAATGTCTCGTTGAGGGCGCGCGGATCAGAGGACGCGAACCTTGTCGCCTCCTGCGTGCCGCGCGCCTTCAAATCGTTGGGGGAAAAATGCACCCCGGTGTTACCTCCGGATTCCCAGGCGGGAAATCAGGGATTCATAACGCGCCTGGTCGACCTTCTTGACGTAGTCGAGAAGCGAACGACGCTGGCTCACCATCTTCAGCAGACCGCGGCGCGAATGGTTGTCCTTCGCGTGGCCCTTGAAATGTTCGGTGAGGTTGGTGATGCGTTCCGTGAGGATCGCAACCTGCACTTCGGGCGAACCCGTATCGCCAGCCTTGCCGGCGAATTCCTTGATGAGCGCTTGCTTGCGCTCCGGCGTAATCGACATCGGGGGTCTCCTATGAACCGAGATTGAACACGCGCACGGGTTTCAATTCTCCCTGGCTGTACTCCGTCAGGGCCACAGGGTCTCCCCTGTGGGTCGCCAGAACCGGCCCCGACAAAATCGGAGCGTCTCGCCCGCGCAATAAAACTCCCTGGCCCTGCCTTAAACGGGATGCATCGTCTGCGCTCATGGCCAGGGCCGGGATGTCGTCCAGCGCGGTCTGAAGCGGCAGCAGATGCGTCCTGAGAGTGTCGGAAGCGGGCGGAATATGGCCCAAGGCGGTCAGTTTATCCAGCGGAATTGCGGAGGCCTCCCGGAAAGGCCCGTGGGCGACCCGCCTGAGCGCCGAAACATGGCCGACGGTGCCGAGCGCCAGAGCCAGATCCCTGGCAAGGGAACGGACGTAAGTCCCTTTGCTGCAAGAGATTTCGAGCTCGGCATGGTCTCCGTCAGGGCAGCCGGTCAGGCGGGCCCAATGGATGGTGACGGGCCGGGGTTTGAGCTCGACCGCCTCGCCTGCCCGAGCGAGGTCGTAGGCCCGCTCGCCATCGACCTTGATGGCGGAAAAGGCGGGCGGAACCTGTTCGATCGGGCCGGTGAAGCGGGGGAGCATGGCCTCTATGTCGGCCGCCGAAGGGCGAACCGGGCTTGTGGAGGTCGCCGTCCCCTCCGCATCGTCAGTCGTGGTCGCGACGCCGAAGCGGATGGTGAAGCGATAGCCCTTGGTCGCATCGAGGATGAAGGGGACGGTTTTCGTCGCCTCGCCCAATGCTACGGGCAGGATGCCGCTTGCCAGCGGATCGAGCGTGCCGGCATGGCCGGCCTTCTGCGCGTTGTAGAGACGGCGGACCATGGCGACGACCTGGGTCGAGGTCGGGCCGACCGGCTTGTCGACCACGACCCAGCCGGAGACCGCCTCGCCCTTCTTGCGGCGGGCCATGGGATCAGTCCTCGTCGGTGTCGTCGTGCTGGAGGTCGCGGGCGACGGAGGGCGAATGCAGCAGACGGTCGACCGCTTCGGCGCGGTCGAAAGAGGTATCGGCCATGAAGACGAGATCGGGCATGAACTTGAACGTCACTTCATGGGCGAGCTGGCCACGCAGATAGGATTTGACGCGGGTGAGGCCGGCGACAATGGCCTTGCTGTCGCCGCCGCCCAGGGGCGCGACGAAACAGGTCGCCTGTTTCAGGTCGGGGCTCATGCGCACTTCGGAAATGGTGACGGCGCGCTCGGCAAGCTCGGGGTCCTGGATGGTGCCGCGCGCAATGATTTCGGCAAGCGCACGGCGCACAAGTTCGCCCGCGCGCAGCTGACGCTGGCTCGGGCCCCGCGTTTCGCGGTGACTTGGCTTGGAATGCGATTTCTTGCGCATATGCGTTGTTCGCTCGCTCCGGAATTGGGCGGGGCTGGCGAAGCGTCAACCTCAATCGAGGCTGCGCTGCACCACCTCGACTTCGAAGCATTCGATGACGTCACCGGCGCGCATGTCCTGATAGTTCTCGAAGGCCATGCCGCATTCCTGACCGGACTGCACTTCACGCACTTCGTCCTTGAAGCGTTTCAAGGTCGAGAGCTTGCCTTCGTGCACCACGACGTCGTCGCGGATGAGGCGCACGCTTGCGCCACGGCGCACGACGCCTTCGGTGACGCGGCAACCGGCGATCTTGCCGACCTTGGAGATGTTGAAGATCTCCAGGATCTGCGCATTGCCGAGGAAGGTTTCGCGCAGTTCCGGCGAGAGCATGCCGGAGAGCGCGGCCTTGATGTCGTCGACGAGGTCGTAGATGACCGAGTAGTAGCGGATCTCGACGCCGGCATGACGGGCGGCTTCGCGCGCCTGCGTATTGGCGCGGACATTGAAGCCGATGACGGGGGCGCCAGAGGCGGTCGCCAGCGTGATGTCGCTTTCGGTGATGCCGCCGACGCCCGCATGAAGCACGCGCGCGGTGACTTCTTCCGTGCCGAGCTTTTCGAGCGCCTGAACGATGGCTTCGGCCGAACCCTGCACGTCCGCCTTGACGATGATCGGCAGTTCCTTGGCGTTCTGCGCCTTGAGCTGCGAAAGCATCTGGTCGAGCGAGGTGCGCCCGCCTGTGCCGACGCGCTTGTCGCGCTGGATGCGCTGACGATAGGCCGTGACTTCGCGCGCACGCGCTTCGTTCTCGACGACGGAGAGCGTGTCGCCGGCTTCCGGCGCGCCGCCGAGGCCGAGCACTTCAACCGGCACGGAGGGTCCGGCCGACTGCACGTTCTCGCCGCGGTCGTTGATGAGGGCACGCACACGGCCCCATTCGGCGCCGGCCACGATGATGTCGCCTACGCGAAGCGTGCCGCGTTCGACGAGCACGGTGCCCACGGGGCCACGGCCGCGATCGAGTTTCGCTTCGACGATGATGCCTTCGGCGGCACGGTCGGGATTGGCCTTGAGGTCGAGAAGTTCGGCCTGAAGAAGAATGGTTTCCTCGAGCTTGTCGAGACCCATACCCGTCTTTGCCGAGATCGGCACGGCAAGCACGTCGCCGCCGAAATCTTCGACAACGACTTCGTGCTGCAACAGCTCGTTCTTGACGCGGGTCGGATCGGCCTCGGGCTTGTCCATCTTGTTGATGGCGACGATCATCGGCACGCCCGCGGCCTTGGCGTGATTGATCGCTTCGATGGTCTGCGGCATGACGCCGTCATCGGCGGCGACGACGAGAATGACGATGTCGGTCACTTTCGCGCCGCGTGCGCGCATCGCGGTGAAGGCGGCGTGGCCCGGCGTGTCGAGGAAGGTGATCTTGGCGCCGGTGCCCATATCGACCTGATAGGCGCCGATATGCTGCGTGATGCCGCCGGCTTCGCCGGCCGCGACGTCGGTCTTGCGGAGCGCGTCGAGAAGCGAGGTCTTGCCGTGGTCGACATGGCCCATGACGGTGACGACCGGCGCGCGCGGAACCTGCGCCTCGTCGGTATCTGCGGCGCCGACGAGACCTTCTTCGACGTCGGATTCAGCGACGCGGCGAACGGTATGGCCGAGTTCTTCGGCGACGAGCTGGGCCGTATCGCTGTCGATCACGTCGGTGATCTTCAGCATGATGCCCTGCTTCATCAGGATCTTCATCACGTCGACGGCGCGCTCGGCCATGCGGTTGGCGAGTTCCTGGATGGTGATGACTTCCGGGATCACGACTTCGCGCACGACTTTCTGCGGCGCTTCGTGAATGCCGGCGAGCTTCTTCTTTTCGCGTTCGACGCGGCGGCGCATCGAGGCGAGCGAACGCTGGCGCTCGTCGTCGTCGAAGGCCTTGGTGATGGTGAGCTTGCCGGTGCGGCGCTTGGGCTCATTGCGGCGCACGGGCGGGGTCTTCGCAGGCGCACCGGGCGCGCCATGGGCGCCGTGGGCGCGCTTCGGCTTGCCTTCGTCGTCGGCGACTTCCTCTTCGAGGAGAGCGGCGCCGCGCGGCGCAGCACGGGGCTCTTCGTCGAGACGGCGCTTGGCTTCGTCGGCGGCGCGGCGGCGAGATGTTTCTTCGGTTTCGCGGCGCGCAGCTTCCTCGACTTCGCGGGCTGCCGCTTCGGCGCGTTCGCGCGCACGGCGGGCATCTTCCTCGGCATAGCGCTTCGCCGTTTCCTCGGCGATGCGGCGCTCTTCGCCTTCGCGCGAGCGGGCGAGATCGAGCGGCTGGGCGCGCGCATTCTTTTCTTCTTCCGTCAGTGTACGGAGGACAACGCCTGAACGGGCGCGATCGGCGCCCGGACGCTGCGCGGGCCGCGTATTGGCGCCGCGCGATGCTGTGGAGGCCGGCGCCTGAGGCGCGGGGCGCGACGTGCGCGCCGGAGCGGCGGGCGCGGCGGCTACCGGTTCAACGGGTGCGGGCGAAGCCGCTGCGGTGGCCGCGACGGGCTCTGCAGGGGCGGCCGGCGCAACGGGCGCCGCCTGCGCTTCAGCCTGAGGCGCAGGCGCGGCAGGCTGCGCGACGGGCGCTGCCGGCGTCGCGACAACTTCGGGAGCCGCCTCTTCGACGTGCTCTGCGTGGCCTGCGGCGCCGCCGGGATTGATCGTGCGCTTTTTCTTCTTCTCGACCACAACCGATTTCGAGCGGCCATGGGAGAAGTTCTGGCGCACATGGCCAGACTCGACCGTCCGCTTCAGGCTTAGCGTCTTGCCGCCCGATGCTTTCAATTTGCGTTCGCTCGAATCCGCCGAGTCGTTCATGCCTGTCCTACATCCGTCTTACGTTTGAGCCCGACCTGACCCGAAAATCGGGTCTTCACTGTTCGGGGCCGTGCTCCAGAGGGCGCAATTTGCGCCCATAGCTTTCCAGTCTGGCGAGATCGCCCGAGACTTTTCGTTCCATACTGCCTTGGGTCAGGGCAGCATGTACCACATTTGCGCGGCCCAGTGCCAAACCCATTTCGACCGCCCAAAGGGGCCTCAGGACCGGCACCGGCGCCTTTTGCAGCGCCGCATACCGGGCCCTCAGGGCTCCGGCGAGCTTCGCCACGCTATCTTCCGAACCGTCGCGCGCCTCGATCAGAAGCGCGACCCGGCCGGCCGAAATCTCGGCCATCACTTTCTCGAAGCCGGCAACCAGCTCGCCCGCCTTGCGCGCAAGGCCGAGGGCGGCTGCCGCCCGCTTCGCCAGAAGCCGCTCGACCTCGTCGGCAAGCTCTTCCGGCACTTCGACTTTCGCCCGCGCGGCCTTGGCGAAAAGGCCCTTGCGGATGGCGGTTTCGACCGCCTCGCGGCGCGCCGAAACCCAGAAACCCCGCCCCGGCAGCCTTTCGCCGAGATCGGGCACGACCGTCTCTTCGGGGCCGATAACGAAGCGGATGAGCCCTTCGCGGGGCCCGACCTCGCCATCGACTATGCAGCGGCGCTCCTCTTTCGATTTCGCGCCGCGGGAGGCTTCCGCCATCAATCCTGCCCGACTTCCTCGGCTTCTTCCGCTTCCTCGGCCGCCTTGGCGAGATCGGCCTCGGTGATCCAGCCGGCCTTGACGCGCGCCTTCATGATCAGCGCATTCGCATCGTCCTCGGTCAGGTCGAAGCCCTCGATGATGCCCTTCTGGTGCTTGCGCTCGCCGTTCACCGTCTCGTTCCAGCCGGTGAGGTCGTCGGTCGCGCAACCGGCGAGATCCTCGACGGTCTTGATCTCGTTTTCGCCGAAGGCGACCAGCATCTTGGGCGTCACGCCTTCGATGTCGGCCAGTTCGTCGGCGACGCCCAGCGCCTTGCGCTTGTCGTCGAATTCGGCGTTCTGCCGGTCGATATAGTCGAGCGCGCGGCTCTGGATTTCCTGCGCCGTGTCCTCGTCGAAACCTTCGATCTCGGCGATTTCGTCGAGCGGCACGTAGGCGACTTCCTCGATCGAGGAGAAGCCTTCCGACGCCAGCAACTGCGCGATCACCTCATCGACGTCGAGCGCCTCGGCGAAGGTTGCGCTGCGGCTTGCGAACTCGGCCTGGCGGCGCTCGCTCTCTTCGGCTTCCGTCAGGATGTCGATATCCCAGCCGGTGAGCTGCGAGGCGAGCCGCACGTTCTGGCCGCGGCGGCCGATCGCCAGCGATAGCTGGTCATCGGGTACGACGACTTCAATACGCTTGGTGTCCTCGTCAAGCACGACCTTGACGACTTCGGCGGGCGCGAGCGCGGTGACGATGAAGGTCGCGGCGTCGGGCGACCACTGGATGATGTCGATCTTTTCGCCCTGCAACTCGCTCACCACCGCCTGAACGCGGGTGCCCCTCATGCCGACGCAGGCGCCGACGGGGTCGATGGAGCTGTCGTTCGACAAAACAGCGATCTTGGCGCGCGAACCCGGATCGCGGGCAACCGCCTTGATCTCGATGATGCCGTCATAGATTTCCGGCACTTCCTGGGCAAAGAGCTTCGCCATGAACTGGGGATGGGTGCGGGAGAGGAAAATCTGCGGGCCGCGCTGTTCGCGGCGCACGTCGTAGATATAGGCGCGGATGCGGTCGCCGTTGCGAAACGTCTCGCGCGGCAGAAGCTCGTCGCGCCGCACGATCGCTTCGCCGCGACCGAGATCCGTCACCACGTTGCCGTATTCGACGCGCTTGACGATGCCGTGAACGATCTCGCCGATGCGGTCCTTGTATTCGTCGTACTGGCGCTCGCGCTCGGCGTCGCGCACCTTCTGCACGATGACCTGCTTGGCGGTCTGGGCGGCGATGCGGCCGAAATCGACGGGCGGCAGCTCGTCCTCGATCAGGTCGCCCATCTGCGCGGCCGGATTGCGGCGCTGGGCTTCCTTCTGATCGATCTGCACGGCATCGTTCTCGACCTGATCGACGACTTCGAGCAGGCGCACCAGCCTGATTTCGCCGGTCTGTGGATTGATACGGGCGCGGATTTCGTTTTCCGCACCGTAGCGCGAGCGCGCCGCCTTCTGGATCGCTTCGGCCATCGCTTCGATGACGACCTCGCGATCGATCGATTTCTCGCGCGCGACCGCATCTGCGATCTGCAACAGCTCAAGCCGGTTGGCGCTAACAGCCATGTCTATTCTCCGTCCGACGGACCTTCGCGGTCCCTTCGCTTCAAACTTTCCCTGATGAGATCGTCGCTCATCGTGAGCTTCGCCTCACCCACCTGCCGGAACGGCAGGCCGATCACCTGCGGTTCCGAAAATCCCTCGACATCGTGCTCGATCAGCACTTCGCCGTTTTCGAAGCCGTGCAGAATGCCGCGAAAACGCTTGCGGCCGTCGATGGCCTCGCTGAGTTCGATCTTGGTCTCGAAGCCCTGCCAGCGTTCGAAATCCTTGGGCCGCGTCAGCGGGCGGTCGATGCCTGCCGAGGAAACCTCGAGATTGTATTCGCCCGCAATCGGGTCCTCGACGTCGAGGATCGCCGACAGGAGGTTCGACAGCGTTTCGCAATCGGCAACCTTCATCGAACCGTCGGCGCGCTCGGCCATGATCTGCAAGGTATGGCCGTCGTGAAGGCCGTAGCGCACGCGCACGATTTCAAAGCCTGCCGCTTCGGCGGGCGCGCGGATCAGGTCGAAAACCTTCCGCGACTGGCCGTGGGCGGCAATGAGATGGGTGTCCAGCGTCTCGAGCCTGTCAGCCCGCGCGCCGCCCTCTTCCTGCCGATCCGCTCCGAGACCCGCCAAATACGTGTTCTTTCCTCGTGACTGCGAAAACGACCCTCCAGAAACAAAAAAAGCGGGCCCCCGTTTCCGGAGACAACCCACTCGCTTAGTTCGAAGATCGCTCTTCGCTATGTGAGAGCCGTCTTTAGTTGGCGCTTATATAGCGCTTTTGCCGGGCTTTTCGCAAGTGGCCTGCAACCCCTTCTTCCGAAAGGTTAAATAGCCGGGTTGCCGCCCTTCCCGCCTGGCTTTCTCCTCGTAGCGCGTCTGCGGCCAGTCGGCCGGCCGTTCGCGCCAGTCGGCGGGGCTTTCGGCCAGCCATTCGAGACGGCTTTGCGCGGTTTCGTTGAAGCGGCGGATATGGGCGAGCGTCCAGGCGACATAGTCCGGGATGTCGCTTGCGAAGCGCAATTCGCCGCCTTCGCGCAGCGCGGCCTCGATCAGCGCCAGCGTTTCGTCGTTCACAAAGCGGCGCTTGTTGTGGCGCGATTTCGGCCAGGGGTCGGGATAGAGAATGAAGACACGCGCGAGCGAGCCGGGCTCGAGGCGCGTCAGCAGGAAGCGCGCATCGTCGGCGTGAATGCGGACATTGGCGAGTTTCTTCTCGTCGATTTCCGAGACGAGCTTGGCGACGCCGTTGATGAAGGGCTCGCAGCCGAGAAAACCGACGTCGCGGTTCTGCTCTGCGTGCCAGGCGAGATGTTCGCCGCCGCCGAAGCCGACTTCGAGCCAGATGTCTTTTGCGTTCTCGAAAAGCGCGCGGGGATCGATGGAGCTTTCTTCAAGCGAAATGGAGACCTTGGGGAACAAGGTCTCCATCAATTGCGCCTGACGAGGCTTCAGCGTCTTGCCCTTGGTCCGCCCATAGACGTGACGACGGGCCTTCGGATCCTCTCCCGCCCGATTAACGGATCTCGGCCCTGATTTTCTCGGCAAGATCCCTCTTCTCCCAGGAGAAGCCGCCATCGGCTTCCGGCGCACGGCCGAAATGGCCATAGGACGAAGTGCGCGTATAGATCGGGCGGTTAAGCTTCAGATGTTCGCGAATGCCGCGCGGCGACAGATCGATGACGCGCGGGATCGCCGCTTCGATCGCCGCCTCGTCGACCTTGCCCGTGCCGTGCAGGTCGACATAGATCGACAGCGGCTTCGAAACGCCGATGGCATAGGCAAGCTGAAGGGTGCAGCGGTCGGCAAGGCCTGCGGCGACGATGTTCTTGGCCACATAGCGCGCGGCATAGGCGGCCGAGCGGTCGACCTTGGTCGGGTCTTTGCCCGAGAAGGCGCCGCCGCCATGGGGCGCCGCGCCGCCGTAAGTGTCGACGATGATCTTGCGGCCGGTGAGGCCCGCATCGCCGTCCGGCCCGCCAATGACGAAGTTGCCGGTGGGGTTCACATAAAATTCTTCTTCGGAGGGGAACCAGCCTGCCGGCAGAATTTCCTTCACATAGGCGCGCACGAGTTCGCGCAGATCTTTCTGCGTGACGTTTTCCTTGTGCTGCGTCGAGACGACGACCGAGGTGACGCCGACGGGTTTGCCGCCTTCATTTTTCAGCGTGACCTGGCTCTTGGCGTCGGGCTCGAATTCGGGGCGCTTGCCGGAATGGCGATCTTCCGCCATGCGCTTCAGGATGCGGTGCGCGTAATAGAGCGGCGCCGGCATCAGCTCGTCGGTTTCGGTGCAGGCATAGCCGAACATGATGCCCTGGTCGCCCGCGCCTTCATCCTTGTTGCCGGCCGCGTCGACGCCCTGCGCGATGTCGGCAGACTGCGCGTGCAGCAAGACCTCGACATCGGCGTGCTTCCAATGGAAGCCGGCCTGTTCGTAGCCGATTTCCCTCACGGCCTGGCGCGCCGTCTGCTCGATCAATTCCTTGGTGATCGAAGCGGGGCCGCGCACTTCGCCGGCAAGCACGATCTTGTTCGTCGTCGTCAGCGTTTCGCAGGCGACGCGCGCAAAGGGATCGGCGGCGAGATAGAGGTCGAGCACGGCGTCCGAGATACGGTCGCACACCTTGTCCGGATGGCCCTCGGAAACGGATTCGCTCGTGAAGAGATAATTAGACCGTGCCAATTGTCGTGCCCCTCTCGTGAGGAAATGTCGGTAAACCGCGCAACGCCGCGCTGACGCTCAAGACTTGCCGCAGCTTCCGCCGGGCGCAGGTGTTTTTGCAAGGATCGGGCAGCCGGTCAACCGCAGCCTTCAGAGGATGTCGTCTTCCTCGAGCGGCGCTTCTGCCGGGGTGCTGTCGAAATTTCCGGCCTCGCCCAAGGCTTTGACGAGTTCGAGCACCCTTTTGCGGACTTTGGGGTCGCGGATCGAGAAAAAGGCGCTGTTGAGCTGGATGCCTTCCGATGTCGAAAGCATGTCGAGTTCGAAACCGGCAGGTTCGGCATCGGCCAGGCCGTCGACCGCAGAGGCTTCGTCGAGCTGGATGCCGTCATAAAAGAAGTCGACTGGCACGCTCAGAACGCGGGCGATCTGGTAAAGCCTGCTCGCGCCGATGCGATTGGCGCCTTTTTCGTATTTCTGGACCTGCTGAAAGGTCAGGCCGAGGCTGTCGCCCAGTTTTTCCTGGCTCATGCCGACCAGCATCCGCCGCATCCGCACGCGGCTGCCGACGAATATGTCGATCGGATTGGGCGATTTTCTGGGCAAACTCAAACCTCTTCAGCACCGTAGCGGGCGCATGCGACCGATTGTCCGGCCGAGATTTATGCAACCGGGACCGGCCCGGGACAAGCGAAATACAACCTCCAGTCGACTTTGACCGCAAGTGAAGTTTCGTTCAGGAGGGACGGACCGGGCGGCGAAGGCCGTAAACCGCCGCAGAAGCAGCCAGCAGCATGAGGGCCAGAATGAGGTCGCCGAAGCGGGCATAGGGCGTCGGGGCGAGCGGAGGCGGCAGTATCGCGTCCACGACGCCGTCGGTATTGAGGGCTTTGCGGGCGAGAATCCGGCCATAGGGGTCGATGACGGCCGATATGCCGGTATTGGCCGCGCGGGCGATGGGCAGGCCCTGCTCGACGGCGCGGAGCCGCGCCTGCGAAAGATGCTGATAGGGACCGCTCGACGTACCGAACCAGGCGTCGTTCGTCACATTGACGATCCAGGCCGGGCGTTCGCTCTTCGAGACGACGGCACCGGGAAAAATGATCTCGTAGCAGATGAGCGGGCTGACCGACGGCGCGCCGGGCAAGGTCAGCGTCACGGGCCCCGGACCTATGTCGAAGCTTCCCTGCAATTTGGCGAGCTTGTGAAGCCCGATGCGTTCGAGCCAGCTGTGGAAAGGCAGATATTCGCCGAAGGGCACCAGATGGAATTTGTCATAGGTGCCGACGATGCGGCCGTCCGAATTGACGACGTAGAGACTGTTGTAGAAAAGTTGAAGCCGGTCGGGCGGCCCGTCCGGACCCGGTTCGCCGCGCACGCTGCCGGTGATGAGAAGCGCGCCGGGCGGCAGGATGCGCGAAATGGCGGACAGCACATAGGGCTCGCGGGCGAGAAAAATCGCCAGCGCCGATTCCGGCCAGACGACGATCGAGTGCGGGCCGAGGCCTTTGGGCGCAGCGGCCGTCGGCGCGCCGCTCATGCGCAGGAATTCACCCAGAATGGCGATGCGGGCTTCGGGTTTCCATTTCTCTGTCTGCGGAATATTCGGCTGGACGAGGCGGAGATGAATCGAGTCGGGCGAAGGCTCTTGCGTTTCGGCTGCGGCGAGACGGACAGCGCCGCCCGCCCAGAGAAATCCGAGCGCCGCCAATGCGCCGACGGGCACCAGCCAGAAGGAAGCGCGCGACATGGCGGCATCCTCGTCCGCGCGCGGATCGAAGGAAGCGGGCGCGGCGACGATCAGCACCGCGATGAAGGAAAGGCCGTAAGCCCCGGTGAGGGCCGCCCATTGCATCAGCGGCGTCGAGCCGGTGAAGCTCTCGCCGATCAGGTTCCAGGGAAAGCCCGTCAGTATATGGCCGCGCAGCCATTCGAGGACCGTCCATGAGACGGCCAGCATGACGATGCGGCGATAGCCGGAGAACCAGAAAATGCGGGCAAGGACCGTGGCCGCGGCGGTGAAAAGCGCAAGGCCCGCCGGCAGAACCACCACGGCGAGCGGCATGAAGACGGCGAATTTCTGGGCATCGACCATGAAGGCGAAGCCGATCCAGTAAAGTCCAAAGAGAAAATAGCCGAAGCCGAACCACCAGCCGATTGCGGCCGCACCCTGGATGAGCGTTGCGCGGGCGGGCGGCGTCGCGCCCGCGCCCTCGCGGTCGAGCCCGTCGATCAGCCAGACGAGTATGGGAAAGGTGAAAAAGAGGATCGGGAAAAAATGTACCGGCGGCAGCGCGAGAACGCTCAGCGCACCGGCGAGGAAGGCCACGGCCCAACGCCTGCGCGGCGTGAGCTCGCCCAGATCGCGCGCGAGCTTCGATATGCCTGCGAAAATGGCGGCAAGGCCGCACTCAAATGCCATGCCTCAGCTCGCCGCCCTGTCTGCCGTCGCGGATTTTTCCGCCGTTCCGGCCGCGGATGGCGGCACGTTGCGGATGCGCAGCTTTTTCAGGCGGCGCGGATCGGCATCCCTCACCTCGAATTCGAGTCCCGAAGGATGCTTGATGAGCTCGCCGCGCAACGGCACGCGGCCGACCAGCGAAAAGACGAGACCGCCCAGCGTATCGACGTCGTCCTCGCTCTCCTCGTCGACGAGCTTCATGTCCAGCATGGCCTCGAGCTCCTCGATCGGGGCGCGCGCGTCGGCATCTATCGTGCCGTCTTCGCGCCGCGTCAGCGCCGGTGCTTCGTCGGTATCGTGTTCGTCCTCGATCTCGCCGACGATCTCTTCGACCAGATCCTCGATCGAAACCAACCCATCGGTGCCGCCATATTCGTCTATGACGAGGGCGAGATGGATGCGCGTCGCCTGCATCTTCACGAGAAGATCGAGCGCGGGCATGGAAGGCGGGACAAAGAGAAGATCGCGGCGGATCGCTTTCAGGTCGAAGACCTTCGGTTCGGCGCCCGGTTCCTCCGAAGGAATCAGAAACTGGATCACATCCTTGATGTGGACCATGCCGGTCGGATCGTCCAGCGTCTCGCGATAGATCGGCATGCGCGAATGGTTCGACAGGCGATAGAGGCGCAAGACTTCCTCCAGCGCGTCGCTTTCATCGACGGCGATGACGTCGGCGCGCGGCACCATCACGTCGTCCACCCTCAACTCGCCGAAGCTCAGAATGTTGACGAGCATATGGCGCTCTTCCGGCGTGAGCCCGCGGCCTTCCTCGTCGCGGCCCTCAAGCGCTTCTTCGAGACTTTCGCGCAAAGTGGGGTCGCTCGCAGAGCTCGCGCCGACCAGGCCGCGCCACAGCGACTGAAGGCGGTGCGCGATGCCGGTCTGCGGCTGGTTGTCGCCGGGAGGAATTGAAGCGGCTTCGTCGGTCATTTTGGCCGTGCCTGCTCCGAAGCATAGGGATCGGCGATGCCGATGCTCGCCAGTATCTCGCGTTCGAGCGCTTCCATCATCTCGGCCGCGTCATCTTCCTCGTGGTCTTCGCCGAGAAGATGCAGCACGCCGTGAACGACCAGATGGGCGAGATGATCGGCGAAGCTCTTGCCCTGTTCTTCCGCCTCGCGCTTCAGCGTCTCTTCGGCCAGCACGATGTCGCCGAGCGGCCGGGCGCGGCCCGTATCGCCGCCCCACATGGGTTCCGGTCCGACGGCGACCGGCATGGCGCCTGTCGGAAAGGACAGAACATTGGTCGGCTTGTCCTTGCCGCGATAGGTCTTGTTGAGTTTCTGCACAAAGGCGTCGTCGGCGAGCACCACACAGAGTTCGGCCGGCGTATTTTCACCGGCGGTTTCATATGCGCGAATGGCTGCCCGGCGCACGATCTCCTCGCCGGCCGGCGACCAGCTTCCTGCCTCATGCAGAATGTCGATGTCGAGCGCAGGCGCGGACTGCTTCCCCGCCGCTCGCACGCTTCCGCTCATTTTTTCTCCCAAGCCTCTCCCCGGGCGTCCAGCAGCCCGCGATCATGAGCATTATAGGCCTTCACGACGCGCGTCACGAGGGGATGTCGCACCACGTCGGCGTCGGAGAAACGGACGGTTGCGATGCCTTCAACGCCGTCGAGGATTTCGAGCGCGTCCCGCAGGCCCGATTTGGCGCCGAGCGGCAGATCGACCTGGCTCGGATCGCCCGTGATCGCCATGCGGCTGTTCTCGCCGAGGCGGGTCAGGAACATCTTCATCTGGACGGGCGTCGTGTTCTGCGCCTCGTCGAGAATGACGAAGGAATTGGCAAGCGTCCGGCCGCGCATGAAGGCAAGCGGCGCGACTTCGATTTCGCCGGACTCGATTTCGCGCACCACCTGTTCGCCGGGCAGCGTGTCGTAAAGGGCGTCGTAGAGCGGCCGGAGATAGGGATCGATCTTTTCCTTCAGGTCGCCCGGCAAGAAGCCCAGCCGCTCGCCCGCCTCGACGGCGGGGCGCGACAGGATGATGCGGTCGACGCGCTTCTGAAGAAGCATCTGCACGGCGACGGCGACCGCGAGATAGGTTTTGCCGGTACCGGCCGGGCCTATGCCGAAGACCAGCTCGTGGTTCATCAGGGCGTCGATATAAGCCGCCTGAGCGGGAGAGCGCGCGCCAATGACGCGTCGCTTTGTCTGAATGACCGCACCGCGGGCGCCTGCATCCTTTTCGCCTTCCGGCGCCTTCGACATGCGGATCGCTCCATCGACTTCGCCGGCGGTCACGTCGAGGCCGGATTTCAAACGCTGGTAGAGATCGCGGAAGACGCGATCGGCGCGGGCGCGCGCCTGCGGCTTTCCGGTAATGACGAGCTTGTTGCCGCGCGAACTTGCGAGCACGCCGAGGCCTTCCTCGATGCGGGCGAGATTTCGATCATGCTCGCCGAAAAGCTCCGTCAGAAGCCTGTTGTCGTCGAAGGCGATGACGAGATTGTCGCCTTCACCCGAGGATCCACCACCCGCGCCGCCTCCCTTGGCGGCCCCGAACGTCTTCATCCCTCCCGACGCGCCCAAATGCACCCTTCCCTTTCCATGCGGATGTTGACCGGTTCAGACAAAGGCTGCCTCGCTTGCGACGAGACGGCCGCGGAGACTATTGGCAAAGCCCGCCTCGATCCGGACGTCCGCGATCTCGCCGAGGAGATGCGCGGGCGCGTGGTCGAGATGGACCGACTGGAGATAGGGGCTACGGCCGACAAGCTGGCCGGGCTCGCGGCCGCGACGATCGAAGAGCACGGTCAAGGTGCGGCCGGCGCAGGATTTGTTGAAGGCTTCCTGCTGCTCGTTGAGGAGCGACTGGAGGCGCTGGAGACGCTCGGCCTTCAATTCCTCGGGCACCTGCTCCTCGCGCGTCGCCGCCGGCGTGCCGGGGCGCGGGCTGTACTTGAAGGAATAGGCTTGCGCGAAACCGACCTCGCGGATGAGCGTGAGCGTCGCCTCGAAATCGGCTTCCGTCTCGCCGGGGAAACCGACGATGAAATCGGAAGAGAGGGCGATATCGGGACGGGCGGCGCGGACGCGCGCGATGATGTCGAGATAGAATTCAGCCGTATGCTGACGGTTCATTCTGTCGAGGATTTCATCCGAACCCGACTGCACGGGCAAATGCAGATAAGGCATCAGCTTGCCGACTTCGGCATGGGCCGCGATAAGTTCCGCATCCATGTCGCGGGGATGGCTCGTCGTATAGCGAAGACGCTCAATGCCGTCGATGTCGGCAAGCGTGCGGATGAGTGTGCCGAGCGATGCCGCGCGGCCGTTCTCATCTTCGCCGTGATAGGCGTTGACGTTCTGGCCGAGAAGCGTGATCTCGCGCACGCCCGCTTCGGCAAGCGAGCGCGCCTCGTCGGCGATGCGGGCGATGGGCCGCGAGAATTCGGAGCCGCGCGTATAGGGCACGACGCAGAAGGTGCAGAACTTGTCGCAGCCTTCCTGAATGGTGAGGAAGGCGGTGGGCCCGCGCGCCAATGTCTTGCGGCGCTCGGGCGCGGGCAGGCTTGCAAATTTGTCTTCGACCGGAAATTCCGTTTCGACGATGCCGCGGCCGCCATTGCCGGCGCGGGCGACGAGACCCGGCAGGCGATGGTAGCTTTGCGGGCCGACGACGATATCGACGACGGGCGCGCGGCGCTGCATCTCGGCGCCTTCGGCCTGGGCGACGCAACCGGCGACGCCGACAATCAGACCTTCGCCTCGCGACACCTTGTCCGCCTTCAGATCGCGCAGGCGGCCGAGTTCGGAATAGACCTTTTCGGCGGCGCGTTCGCGGATGTGGCAGGTGTTCAGGATGACGACATCGGCCTCTTCGGGCGAAGAAACATCGACATAGCCTTCGGGCGCCATGACGTCGGCCATACGGCTCGAGTCATAGACGTTCATCTGACAGCCATAGGTCTTGATGAAGATTTTTTTCTGCGGCGCGGCGCCGGCAGAAGGGGCCTTGTCCGGGCGGGCGGCATCCGCTTCGCTCATCGGATTTTTCTGCCCCGGCATGGCTCGGGATGGCGCGGACTTCTCATACAAGGTTTGCGCTCGTCTCCTTTGGCAGCGAACTGGAAAGCCCTTGAAGGCTTCTCTCGCCTTTCATAATAGCAGGTCGGGACAGGGGTGCATCCTCTCATTCGGGCACCCTCGCCCGAATGATCTAATGTGCGGCGGCGCGACGCGCGGGCACGTCCGCCAGCGGGCGGGACGGCTCGATCGTGGCCGGGGTGGGGCCATAGCCCGCCAGCGCGCGGATGACGCCTTCGCGGCAACGGTTTTCGCAATAGGCGGCCAGCGCCTTGCGGTTGCCGATTTCGCGGATGGTCACGGGCTTGTGGTATTCGACGACGACGTCGATGGGGCCGAGGCTGAACGCCTCCCAGAGATGCGGGAAAAGCTCCATGTCGCCATACCAGGCGAAGAAGGGGCGGAACAAGCGGCCCATCGGCATGCCGTGAAGTCCGACATAGGCGACGGAGAGGGGCTGGACGACGAGGTCGTCCTCGCGATCCTCCTCGCCGCTGACGATGGCGAGCTGGGCGACGCTCATCAATGCGCTCTTGAAGGGGAGCACATGGTTGCCGTCGCTCGATGTGCCTTCGGGAAAGAGCACGAGGCGGTCGCCGCCGGCGATACGGGCGTGGATCTCGTTGCGCGAGGCCGCCGTCTTGGTGCGCCGCTCGCGCTCGACGAAGACCGTCTGCTGGAGACGCGCCAGCGTGCCGAAGAAGGGCCAGCCATTGACCTCGCTCTTGGCGACGAAGGAGCAGGGTTCGAGCGAGGCGAGAACCGGGATATCGAGCCACGAGGTGTGGTTGGCCGCGATCAGGCAGGCGCCGCCCGCATAGGGCTCGCCGCGCCGCGTGATGCGGATGCCGATCAGCTTGCAGAGAAAACGGTGGTAGCGGTTTGGAAGCGTCCTGGCCAGGGGCCAGCCGAACTTTAGCGCCACGCCCTGCACGGGAATGAGCAGCAATGCGGAAAGTATGAAACCGGCGAGAAGCCAGCCGGCGCGCAAGCGTTCCATGAAACTCATCTGTCTACGCTTCTAAAGAAGGCGCGCCGCCGCGGAAGGTTCATCCCTTCTTGCGCGGATCGCCCGGTTTCCTGTCCCTGTCGAGAGGCACGCCATAAAGCTCGAGACGGTGGTCCACGAGTTCGAAGCCGAGTTCGCGCGCGATGATGGCCTGAAGCCGCTCGATCTCGTCGTTGTGAAACTCGATCACCTTGCCCGTCGACAGATCGATCAGGTGATCGTGATGTTCTTCGGGCACCTGCTCGTAGCGCGAGCGACCGTCACGGAAATCGTGGCGCTCGAGGATGCCCGCTTCCTCGAAGAGCCGCACGGTGCGGTAGACGGTGGCGATCGAAATCTTGCTGTCGACCTCGGAGGCGCGATGATAAACCTCCTCGACATCGGGATGATCATGCGCGAGCGAGAGAACGCGGGCGATCACGCGCCGCTGTTCGGTCATGCGCATGCCCTTCTCGACGCAAAGATTCTCGATGCGGTCGGCATCGCCGGAGGCGATATGCGCAGGCTCTGTCGCGGGATGTGTTTTCGTCATCACTGTCATAATAGCTCTTGAGGGGGTGTTGTGTCACGGGCGGGACGAAGCGCGCCCAGACCCCCTTTTTAACACACTAAGCACCTGAATTATAAAACTATTGAGACGGTGGCCGCTCGCTCAGGCGCCCGGGTTTTTAGCGTCCGGCGCGAGGTCGAGGCGCAGAATGCGGGCATCGACCCGGGCATCCGGCCGGGCGTAGTAGCCCGGGCGAAGACCGACCGTCCGGAATCCCAGTTTTCCGTAAAGGGCGAGCGCGGGGGCGTTGTCGGCGGCAACTTCGAGGAAGAGGGCGCGGCCGCCGGAAGCGAGGACGGCGGCGGCGGCGGCTTCCATGAGGCGGCTGCCGAGGCCCTGGCCGCGATGGGCCGGGGCGACGGCGATGGTGAGGATTTCGGCCTCGTCGGCGGCGAGGCGGGCGAGCACGAAGCCGTGCGTTTCGAGCGCGAGATGAGAGGTTTCGAGAGAGAGATCGCGACCCCCGGCAAAGGCGCCGAGGGCGAAGGCGCCGGGCATGGCGAGAAGCCCGGAAAGCGCGCGCTCGTCCCAAGGCTCGTCGAAGGCCGCGGCGTGAAGACGGGCGAAAGCGGGGATAGCCTCCCGGCCGGCGGGAAGAATATTTGTGCCCGGCTTTCCGCTCATGCGCCGGGAACCGGGTCGAGGCCGCCCGGCAGCTTTGCGTCCGGCGCGCGGAGGTAAAGCGGCGCGGGCGCGAGGCGGAAGCGGTCGGGGCCATGGGCGGCGATGCGCGCCTGGGCGATGCGCGCAACGGAGAGCGCGTCGGGCTGAGCCGCGGCGTCGGCGAGACGGCAGGCGACGCCCTTGGCCGCAAGCTCACCGGCGAGAAGACCGGCGCCCGTGCCGACGGCGACGAAGCGTCCGCCCGGCATGTGAGCGGGCGCATCGGCAAGAGCGACGATCATCGGCTCGCCAAGGGCTTCATGGGCGGCGTCGAAAACCTGAAGATAGATTTCGCCGCGCCGCGCGTCGAAGGCGGCGGCGATCGCCTCGCCGTCCCGCGCCTCGACGGGAAAGGCGACGGCTTCGAGCGTGGTCACGCCGACAAGCGGCAGCGCGCGGGCAAGCGCGAGGCCGCGGGCGGCGGCAAGACCGACGCGAAGGCCCGTGAAGGTGCCCGGCCCGACGGTCACGGCGAGCGCATCGAGCGCAGCGGGCGCGACGCCCGCTTCGGCCATGACGGCCTCAAGCATCGGCATCAGCGCTTCGGCATGGCCGCGCGTCCGCACCTCGAAGCGATGCGCAAGGACGTGTGCTCCCTCGACCAAAGCGGCGGAGAGAGCGCCTTGCGCGGTGTCGAGGGCGAGGAGTTTCAGGAAATTGCTCCGTCGTCAGATGATCTTGCAGACATCGTCGAAGGCGAAGCGCGGGCTGCGGTCGAAAAGGCCCTTCGGATCGCCATGGCCGAGGTTGCAGAGGAAGTTCGACTTCACCGTGGTGCCGGCGAAAAAGGCCTCGTCGACCTTCTTCATGTCGAAGCCCGACATGGGTCCGCAGTCGAGACCGAGCGAGCGGGCGGCGATGATGAAATAGGCGCCCTGCAAGGACCCGTTGCGAAAGGCAGTCTGCTCGGCCCATTCCTTCGACCAGTTGAACCAGGTCTTGGCGGACAGGTCGTGCGGGAAGAGGCGCGGCAATTCTTCGTAGAATTCGACGTCGTAGCCGATGATGGCGGTGACGGGCGCGGCGAGCGTCTTGGCGCGGTTGCCGTCGGACAAGGCGGGCGAAAGTTTTTCCTTCGCCTCTTTCGACTTCACGAAGACGATGCGGGCGGGCGAACAGTTGGCGCTGGTCGGGCCCATTTTCATCAGGTCGAAAAGCCGGTGCAGCGTCTCGTCGGAGACGGGCTCGGAGGTCCAGGCGTTATGCGTGCGGGCGGTGCGGAAAATGATGTCGAGAGCATCGTCGGTCAGTTTGCCGCTCATGGGGCTCGGTCTCCATCGGGAGTTGATTTCGATGGCGGCAACATAGCGCCATGGTGCGGGAACGCCAGTCTTTCGCTGCGAACAGTGAGGCGGCGCCGGCGCAACAATCGAGCGCGCTCAGACCGCGCGCACTTCCGTCACTTCGGGCACGTAATGCTTCAGCATGTTTTCGACGCCGCGCTTCAGCGTGACGGTCGATGACGGGCAGCCCGCGCAGGAGCCCTGCATGTTGAGGAAGACGACGCCCGCCTCATAGCCCTGAAAGGTGATGTCGCCGCCATCCTGCGCGACGGCGGGACGGACGCGGGTGTCGAGCACTTCCTTGATCTGGGCGACGATCTCGGCGTTCTCGCCCTCATGCTCGGCATGGGCGGAAGCCTCGCCGCCCGCATCGCCGAAAAGGATCGGCGCGCCGGAGGTGAAGTGCTCCATGATCGCGCCCAGAAGCGCGGGCTTCAGATGCTGCCACTCGCCGCCCGACTTCGTGACCGTGATGAAGTCGGACCCGAGAAAGACGCCCGCGACGCCATCGACCGCGAAAAGCCGCATGGCGAGCGGCGAGCGCTTGCCCGCTTCCGCATCCGGCAGATCGGCGACATGGCCCTCGCCCATGACCTCGCGGCCGGGCAGGAACTTCAAGGTTGCCGGGTTCGGCGTCGCTTCGGTCTGGATGAACATCGGGCGTGGTCCTCGTCGGCTCCAGGGGCAGAAACCCTTGTGGCCGCATGGGTTAGCGGCGGAATTTGCCGCCTATAGATGGACCGGGGAGCGGAGGGAATCAAGTCGGGAGGGAATGCGGCGGATACGCGCCCTTTCCGGGAAGCGAATATAATGACACTATGAGTGTCAATTTTATCGAGGCGGGAGGCTCGAGGGCAATGGCTTACAATTTTCCGATCGCGCTCAGGGGCTCGCCGGGGTCGCCTTATACGCGCAAGATGCTGTCGGTGCTGCGCTACCGGCATATCGCATACCGCTACCTGATCCGCCCGCATGGGCCGGTGGAGGGCTACCCCTCGCCCAAGGTCGAACTTCTGCCCACCTTCTATCTGCCGGGCGCGGACGGGCAGCTTGAGGCGGTGGTGGATTCGACGCCGATCATTCGGCGGCTGGAACGCGACGTGGCCGGACGCAGCATATTGCCGCCCGATCCCGTGCTCGGTTTCATCGACGAGATGCTGGAGGACTTCGGCGACGAGTGGCTCGCCAAGGCGATGTTCCACTATCGCTGGGCCTTTGACGCCGATGTGGCGCAGGCGGCGCAGGTTCTGCCGCGCTGGATAAATGTAACGTGGGCGGATGATTTCATCGAGCGCCAGGGCGCGATGTTCTCCAGACGGCAGATCGACCGGCTTTATGTGGTCGGCTCGAATGCGACGACGGGCAAGATCATCGAAGCCAACTATGAAGCGTTTCTCGACACGTTCAGCGTGCATCTGAGCCGCCATCCCTTTCTGATGGGCGGACGCCCCGGCGCATCGGATTTCGGATTCTTCGGACAGTTGACGCAGCTCACCCATGTCGACCCCACGCCGAGCGCGCTGACGCTGGCGCGCAGCCCCCGCGTCTATGCCTGGGTCGATGTGATGGAAGACCTGTCGGGGCATGACGCGCGCGAGGAAGACTGGCTGACGCGCGAGACGCTGCCCGACACGCTGAAGGCGCTGCTCGCCCTTTTCGGCCGCGTCTATCTGCCGTTGCTCATCGCCAATGCCGCCGCCATCGATCGGGGGCAAAAGCAGCTCGAAACGGAAATCGACGGCGCGCGTTGGGTGCAGGATACGAATCCCTATCAGGCGAAATGTCTGCTGACGCTCCGGCGCTCCTTCGGCGATCTCGCGGAAGGCGACCGCGCCGCGGTGACGGCGCTGCTGGAGGAGACAGGTTGCGGGGCCTTGTTGCGAGCGTGAGCGCCTGCAACTGCGGACATGGGCCTCGGACACCCCGTCGCTTCTCAATTGCTTCGCCCACTCGCAACGAGCGGGGAAAGACGGGGATGGCCCCGACAAGCCGGGCCATGACGCATTGGGAGTGGGGGGCGGCGCGTTTCGCCAGCGCGGCGCCGGGGCGAAGCGGGAGATGAAATCGTCGGGCTGTAGCGACTGCTCCAATTATGTTCCATAGTTTATGGGGTTTCGATTGCTTCCATGGATGAGGACAGCATGAACGGATCGCTTGAAGGCAAGGTGGCGCTGGTGGCCGGGGGCACGCGCGGGGCCGGGCGCGGGATCGCGGTGGAGCTTGGGGCGGCGGGGGCGACGGTTTATGTGACCGGGCGGACCAGCGGCGCGGAACGGTCGGAGATGAACCGGCCCGAGACGATCGAGGAAACGGCCGCGCTGGTGACGCAAGCGGGCGGGCGCGGCATAGCGATCAAGGTCGATCATCTGATCCCGGAGGAAGTCCGCTCGCTCGTCGCACGCATCGAGACCGAACAGGGCGCGCTGCATATTCTCGTCAACGACATCTGGGGCGCGACCCGGATGGAGTGGAACAAGACGGTCTGGGAATCCGATCTCGACAATGGCCTGCACCTGCTGCGGCTCGCCGTCGACACGCATGCGATCACCAGCCATTTCGCCTTGCCGCTTCTCATCAAAAAGCCGGGCGGACTTGTCGTCGAAGTGACCGACGGGACGGATGCCTATAATGCCGCCAATTATCGCGTTTCCTTCTTTTACGATCTGGCGAAGGCCGCGGTCGGGCGCATGGCCTTTGCACTGGCGCATGAGGTGAAATCTTATGGCGCGACGGCGGTGCTGCTGACGCCGGGATGGCTGCGTTCCGAGGCGATGCTGGAGGCCTATCGCGTCACCGAAGCGAACTGGCGCGAGGCAACGAAGATCTCGCCGCATTTCGCGATTTCGGAAAGTCCGCATTTTGTCGGCCGCGCGGTGGCGGCGCTGGCGCAGGACGCAGACGTCGCGCGCTGGAACGGGCAGTCGCTCTCGTCGGGCCAGCTTGCGAAGATTTACGGCTTCACCGATCTCGACGGCAGCCAGCCCGATGCCTGGCCCTATGTCGTCGAGGTGCAGGATGCAGGCAAGCCGGCCGATGTGACCGGCTATCGCTGAAGGTCAGGCGGCGATGCCCCAGCGCGCGAAATAATCGGCGGCGATGGCTTCGAGGCGAGCCTTGCCGAAGCTCGGATCGTGACCGGCATGGACCGTGGTCACCGGCAATTTCATCAGTTTACGGATTGAGCTCGCATAGGTTTCGAGGTCCATGTCCGGGCCTTCATAGATCAGGGGCCCGTCATAGACGAGGTCGCCGGTGAAGAGGAGGCCGGTCGCCGCTTCCCAGAGCGCGATCGAACCCGGCGAATGGCCGGGCACGTGGATCACCTCGAATTGCCGGTCGCCGAGATCGACTACGTCGCCATCGCCGATAAGGCGCGTCGGCGCGGCGCCCTTCAGGCGGTAGCTTCGCGGGTCGTAGCATTCATGCGGAAGCGCGTCGATCAGGTATTCGCCCAATGGCGCATAGCCCGCGCGCACGAAAGCCTCCTTCATGGCCGGATCGAAATCGGCGCAGACAAGCGATGTGAAGCTGCCCGAAGGGTTTGCCATGTCGTCGGCTTCCGCCGCATGGACCCAGCGATGGGCGAATTCATGCGTCGCGCCGATGTGATCCATATGCGTATGCGTGGCGACGGCGACGATTTCGCGCGCCTCGCCGAAGAGATCGGGGAAGGAGGCGCGCAAGGGCACGATGCCCATGCCGCTGTCGATGAGGAGATCGCGGTCGCGGCCTTTCACATGCCAGATATTCGCCTGTTCCAGCCGGTCGACATGAGGCTCGAGAATGCGCGTGACGCCTTGCGCGAAATTCGTGCGGGCGTACCAGCAATCTGCAACGGGAAGAGGCATCGTCGGCATCCTTGCTCGGCTTTTCGCATGTCGAGAAAAGGGAGCAAGAAGCGTGCCCTTCGAGAGAGCGATCAAAGGAAGATGGATACCGGCTTTCGCCGGCATGACGATGAGGGCGGCGTTATGCCAGCGCGCGGACGGCTTCTTCCGTTAGCGTGCCGGGCACGACGGTGACGGGAATGGGGAAGCCCTTGTTGCCGATGGTCGAGACGAGGGGGCCGGGGCCGTCCTTGCCCGCGCCCGACGCCAGCACGAGGATCGCGATGTCCTTGTCTTCCTCGATGAACCTGTGCAGCTCGTCGGCGAGGCGGCCTTCGCGGATCACGAGTTCGGGCATGATGCCCGCATAGTCGTTCACATGGGCGGCGAGCTTGTGGAGCACGGCTTCGGCTTCCGAGCGCGCTTCCTCGCGCATCAGGTTCTGCACGCCGAGCCATTGGCTGGCGCTATCGGCGGGCGGCACGACGGCAAGCAGCGTGACGACGCCGTTCGTGTGCTGGGCGCGCAGGCTTGCAAAGTGAATGGCGACTTCGGATTCGGGCGTGCCGTCGGCGACCACAAGAAACTTGCGGGCCTTGCGGGGCGATATGGCGCGAGGGGCGGCGCTTTCTGTCATGAGGTCGATGCTGCCACTAGCGCGCGGGCGCGGCAAGGAGGGGGCGCCCAGCTGCTATTTGAGCAATACGTTCGAGATTTCCCGCAATTGCGTGCGGGCGCGGAGCAGGTAGAAGCCCTGGGCGGCGAGGTGGCTCGGCTGGAAGAGCGAGTCCGGGCGGCCGTTGATGACGATGAGCGGAGCGAGCGTCGCGCCTTCGCGGAAAGTGTCGAGCATCTGGGCCCAGTTCTTGTCGAGCCCCTTTTCCTTGATGACGGGGGCGAAATCTTCGCCCAGCGCCTTCAGCAGCATGTAATAGCCGTAGAGCTTACCCTTGGTGGCGTAGAAGACGTCGTCGGCGTTCATGTCGATGAAGTCGCCGGAATGCTCGCGCACTTCGTCGTCGAGGATCGCCGATTGCGAGCCGAGGTCGGACGACATGCGGTCGATGGTCGCCATCAGATTGTCGGCGCGGCGCTCGAAGGTGGCGTTGCCGGCGGCGAGGCGGGCATTGTATTTCAGGAGCGCCTTGCGGGCCTGGCGGTATTGCGATTCCGTGCTGGCGCGCGGCGCGAGCGACACGGTCGGGTTCCAGATCCAGACATCGGCCGGGTACTGAAGAAGTCCGGCGGCTTTTTGCAGGTCGGGATCGGCCTCGCTCGAGCCGCGCGTGCGGCCGACCTGATCGGTCATCTCGAAGGAAAAGCGGGCGAGCGCAGAGACGATGCCGGTCTGGAAATTCGGCATGTTGTCGAGAAGCGAACCCGGCTGGAAGAAGGGGTCGTTCGCGGTCCAGGAATTGACGTTGACCTCGCGGTCGATGAGGGCGGCCATGACGGCGACGGCCTTCGAGCCGCCCTGGGGCGCGGCGTCGGCGGCGGAGGGCACGAAGTCCGGATCGTCGTCGATCCGGTTCACCATCAGCATGCCGATCGGATAGTAGAGAAGCAGGACGACGACGATGGCGACGAGGGCGCGCCAGACGATGCCCCAGAGGCCCGGCTGGTTCAGCCGGTCGAGAAAGCCCGTGCCGGACGAGCCTGCTTCCGTCGCCGAAGCGCCGCCCGAGCCGAATGAAAAGCCCTTGCGGTACATCCAGCGGCGGCGCGCCCAGTCGCGCAGGGAACCGATGCTGTCACGTCCCCAATCGCGGAAGCGGGCCGCATTGTCACGAAAGGCCATCGGCTGGCGGGCTCCTTAATGGTCTCGGTCCGTCTGGAGCGTTAGATGGGTACGGGCCTCGTTCAAGTAAAGCTCTCAGATGAAGCCGACGATCTCGCGGACGCGCCTGTAGACAGGATCGGCGATGGCGCGGGCCCGCGCGGCACCCTTTTCGAGCACCGCATCAATATAGCCCCGATCGTTCTCCATCATGCGTTTCATTTCGCCGGTGATGGGCGAGAGTTTCGCCACGGCAAGCTCGGCGAGTGCGGGCTTGAAAACGCCGAACTGCTTGCCGCCGAATTCGGCCAGCACCTCGGCCTTGGAGAGGCCGGACAGGGCCGCATAGATGCCGACGAGATTGTCGGCGCCGGCGCGGCCTTCAAGGCCTTCGACGGTTTCGGGCAAGGGCTCGGGATCGGTCTGGGCCTTGCGGATCTTGAGCGCGATGGCGTCGGCGGTGTCCGACAGCGTGATCCGCGAATAGTCGGACGGGTCCGACTTCGACATTTTCTTGGTACCGTCGCGCAAGGACATGACGCGCGTCGCCGGGCCCATGATGAGGGGCTCGGGCAGCGGGAAGAAATCCTTGCCGCCCGATTCCGAGAAATCGTTGTTGAACTTCTGGGCGACGTCGCGGGCCAGTTCCAGATGCTGCTTCTGGTCCTCGCCGACCGGCACATGGGTTGCGCGATAGGCGAGAATGTCGGCGGCCATCAGCACCGGATAGGTGTAGAGGCCGACGGAAGCCGCCTCGCGGTCCTTGCCCGCCTTGTCCTTGAACTGGGTCATGCGGTTCATCCAGCCGACGCGGGCGACGCAGTTCAGCACCCAGGCCAGCTCGGCATGGGCGGCGACTTTCGACTGGTTGAAGATGATGTGTTTCTCAGGGTCGATACCCGACGCGATATAGGCGGCGGCGACTTCGCGCGTATTCGCGGCGAGTTCCTTCGGGTCCTGCCAGACGGTGATCGCATGAAGGTCGACCACGCAATAGATGCATTCATGCGTGTCCTGCAATCCGACGAAATTGCGGATCGCGCCGAGATAGTTGCCGAGATGCAGATTGCCCGTGGGCTGCACGCCGGAGAAAACGCGGTTTGTGGGCTTGTCCATGCGAAGACTTATCCGTGGCGGCGGCCCCGATATTGAGGCGCCGCGGAGGTTTATGCGGCGGCGGACGGCCGAAGGCAATGGTTTCGGAGGGCTTTGGAATGTCAGCGTTGCTGTCATAATCTAGAATAATTCTAAAATATCTTGACGCAAAGCGCCCCGCCTCCTAAATTAGAATTGTTCTTAACTAGGAGGGCGCGTCCCATGAGCGACCAGAGCAAGAAACCGGAACGGCTAACGACCAGCGCCGGCATTCCCGTTCCCGACAACCAGAATGCGCTGACGGCGGGGCCGCGCGGGCCTCTCCTCGTGCAGGACTGGCAGCTTTTCGAGAAGCACGCCCATTTCAACCGCGAGCGCATCCCCGAGCGCGTCGTGCACGCCAAGGGCTCGGCCGCTTTCGGCACCTTCCGCGTGACGAAGGACATCACGAAATACACCAAGGCGAAGATCTTCGGCGCCGTCGGCAAGGAGACGCCCGCCTTCCTGCGCTTCTCGACCGTTGCGGGCGAGCGCGGCGCGGCGGATGCCGAACGCGACGTGCGCGGCTTTGCGCTGAAGTTCTACACCGAGGAAGGCAACTGGGATCTCGTCGGCAACAATACGCCGGTCTTCTTCGTGCGCGACCCCTACAAATTCCCCGACTTCATCCGCACGCAGAAGCGCGACCCGCGCACCAACCTGCGCAATCCGACGGCGATGTGGGATTTCTGGTCGCTGAGCCCTGAAAGCCTGCATCAGGTGACGATCCTCTTTTCGGATCGCGGCATCCCGAAGACGCTGCGCCACATGCATGGCTTCGGCTCGCATACCTACAGCTTCATCAATGCGAAGAACGAGCGCCATTGGGTGAAGTTCCACTTCAAATCGATGCAGGGCATCGAGAACCTGACGGATGCGGAATCGACCAAGCTCATCGGCGAGGACCGCGAGAGCCATCAACGCGATCTCTATTCGGCGATCGAGCGCGGCGACTTCCCGAAGTGGCGCGTGATGGTGCAGGTGATGCCGGAGGCGGATGCCGAGAAGACGGCCTACAATCCCTTCGACCTCACCAAGGTCTGGCCGCACAAGGACTATCCGCTGATCGAAGTGGGCGTGCTGGAGCTCAACCGCAATCCGGAAAACTATCACGCTGAGGTCGAGCAATCGACCTTCTCGCCCGCGAATGTCGTGCCCGGCATTTCGCACAGCCCGGACAAGATGCTGCAATTCCGCATCTTCTCCTATGCGGATGCGCATCGCCACCGCGTCGGCATCAATGCCGAGGCGCTGCCGGTGAACCGTCCGCTTGCGCCGGTCAATACCTATCACCGCGACGGCGCGATGCGCTTCGACGGCAATGGCGGCGGCTCGGTGAATTACGAGCCGAACTCTTTCGGCGGGCCGAAGGAAGACCCGAGCGTGAAGGAACCGCCGCTGAAGATTTCGGGCGATGCCGACCGCTACAATCACCGCGAGGGCAATGACGACTATACGCAGGCGGGCAATCTCTTCCGCCTGATGTCGGCGGCGCAGAAAGCTTCGCTGATGGATGCGATCGCGGGCGCGATGGCGACGGTGCCGGAAGAGATCCAGCGCCGCCAGATCGGGCACTTCACGAAAGCGGACCCGGCCTATGGCGCGGGCGTCGCACAGCGTCTCGGACTGAAAGACCTTCGCGGCGCGGCGGAGTAGGTCTCCTTTCTCCGCAGCGACGCGATCGAGCGGCCCCGGCGAGGGAAAGTTGCCGGGGCCGCAATTTTTTGATTAGCGCCGGATCGCGCGGCGGAAGTCGCCGAGGGTGGCGGCGCCGGTGAGCTGGCAGAAAATCGCATAGACGATGACGCCGCCCGTGATGAGGGCGGTGAGCACCGAGACACTCATCAGGAAGCGGAGCCCGAACCAGGGCGTCAGCATGTCGGCGCCGAACCAGAGCACCAGGCCCATGCCGGCGGAGGCGGCCAGCGTCAGCGGCAGGCGCTTCAGCAATTGCGCGTCGGGGACGAAATGGCCGTGACGCCAGAGGCGGAAACCGAGCTGCATCGTGTTCGTCCAGGCGGCGAAGGTGGTGCCGCAGGCGATGCCGGCAAAGCCGAAGAACTGGAAGAGGATGAGGCTCGTCGAGATGTTGACCGCAATCGAGACGGCGGCGAATTGCAGCGGCGTCCTGGTGTTTTCGCGCGCATAGAAGGCGGGCGAGAAAATCTTGTTGAGGACGAAGGCGGGCAGGCCGACCGCATAGATGAGGAGCGCGATCGAGGTTGCATGCGTGTCGGCCGCGCCGAACTTGCCGCGCTCGAACAGCACCTTGATGATCTCGAAGGGAATGACGGCGAGCGCGACGGCGGCCGGAATTGTGAGCAGCATCGAAAACTCGATGGCGCGGTTCTGGCTCCAATGCGCGCCGGCGTCGTCGCCCGCGCGCAGGCGGCGCGAAAGATCGGGCAGGAGCACGACGCCGATGGCGATGCCGATGACGCCCAAGGGAAGCTGATAGATACGGTCGGCGTAATAGAGCCAGGAAACCGCGCCCGCCTGCATGGAGGCGATGATGGTGCCGATGGTGAGATTGAGCTGGCCGATGCCGCCCGAGATGATGCCCGGAACGCCAAGTACCAGAAGCCGCTTCACATCGGGGGTGAGCTTCGGCATGCGCAGGCGGAGCGACATGTTCGCCCGGTGGCAGGAAATGGCGAGCCAGACGAACTGGATGATGCCCGCGGCCGTCACGCCCCATGAAAGGGCGAGGCCCGGATTTGTCGCCAGCGGCACGACGAACCAGAGGGCGACGATCATGGTGATGTTGAGCATGACCGGCGCGGCGGCGCCCGCAAAGAAGCGGCCGAGCGAATTCAGGATCGCGGCCTGAACGGCGGTCAGCGAAATGAAAAGCAGATAGGGAAAGTTGATGCGGGTGAACTGCACCGCCCATTCGTGCTTTTGCGGATCGTCGCCGAAGCCCGGCGCGAAGAGCCACATGAGCCAGGGCATGGCGATTTCAAAGACGATGGTGAGGATGAGAAGGGCGGCGAGGAGAACGGAGACCGACTCCTCGGCGAAACGCCGCGCCGACACCTCGCCCTCGCCTTCCAGCCGCTTGGCGAAAAGCGGCACGAAGGCCGTGTTGAAGGCGCCCTCGGCGAAGATCGCGCGGAACATGTTGGGAAAGCGGAAGGCGACGAAGAAGGCGTCGGCGATGGGCCCCGTGCCGAGCGCGGAGGCGACCATCATGTCGCGCAGGAAGCCGAGGACGCGCGAGAGGAGTGTGGTGCCGCCGACGATGGCGGCGGAGCGCATCAGGCTCATCGGATAATCCGTCTCGACTTCATTCCGCGGCCACGATCTCTTCGCGGCGGCGGGATTTTGCGGGGCGCGCCTTCTGCATCGGATCGGCGAGCGCTTCCATCAGATGACGTTCGACGGCCTTGCGCTTGTTCGCATTCGTCACCTTGTGGCCGATCACGTCCTTCACATAGAAGACGTCGACCACGCGCTCGCCATAGGTGGCGACATGGGCCGAGCCGATGGTGAGGCCGAGGTGGAAGAGCGCGCGGGTGAGCGCGTGGAGAAGGCCCGGACGGTCGAGGCCGTTCACTTCGATGACGGTGAAGGCGTCCGACGCTTCATTGTCGATATAGACCTGCGGCGCGACTTCGAAGGCGGCGGCGCGGCTTTCGCGCTTCGAGCGCTGCTCGATCAATTCGGGCGGCAGCATTTCGCCCGACAGAACCTTGTGGATCGTTTCTTCCAGACGCTTGATGCGGCGGGGCTCGGCGACCGCGCCGCCCGCCTCGTCCTGCACCCAGAGCATGTCGAGCGCCATGCCGTCGCGGGTGGTGAAAATCTTCGCGTCGACGATGTTCATGCCGAGAATGGCGCAGGCGCCGGCAAAGCGCGCAAAGAGGCCCGGATGGTCCTGCGTGTAGAGCGTGAGCTCGGTGACGTCGCGCGTCGGCTCGGGCAGGGCGGCGATGGTGAGGCCGGCATCGCCCGCGCCTTCGACAAGGCGGGCGTGACGCTCGTGAATGGCGGCGTCGAAGGCGAGCCAATAGCCGTCGGTGTGGCGCGCGATATAGACGGCGCGCTCGGCTTCCGGCCAGTCGGCAAGGCGGGCGGCGAGCGCCTCCTTTGCTTCCGCGACGCGGCCGGCGCGATTGAGCAGGCTGTCTCCGCCCTGAATGACGGCGGCGGTTTCGAAATAAAGCTCGCGGAGAAGCTGCGCCTTCCAGCCGTTCCAGACGCCGGGGCCGACGGCCTTGATGTCGACGACGGTGAGCACATAGAGAAGTTTCAGCCGCTCCGGGCTCTGCACGAGCTGGGCGAAATCGCGAACCGTGCGCGGGTCGGAAATGTCGCGCTTCTGGGCGACGTCGCTCATCACGAGATGGTTTTTCACCAGCCAGGCGACGGTTTCGGTTTCGCCCGCGCTCATGCCGAGGCGCGGGCAGAGATGGCGCGCGATGCGCTCACCGGCGTCCGAGTGATCCTCCTCGCGGCCCTTGGCGATATCGTGGAGGAAGATCGCCATGTAGATGACCGCGCGGCTCTGGATCTTCGACATGATCTCATGGGCCAGCGGATATTCCTTCACGTCGACGCCTTTTTCGACTTCCGAAAGAATGCCGATGGCGCGCAGCAGATGCTCGTCGGCGGTGTAGTGGTGATACATGTTGAACTGCATCAGCGCGACGATGCGGCCGAAGTCGGGCACGAAGCGGCCGAGAACGCCCGCCTCGTTCATCAGGCGGAGCGTGCGTTCGGGCTCCTTGCGCGAGGTTATGATTTCGAGGAAGAGACGGTTCGCTTCCTCGTTCTTGCGCAGATCGGCGTCGATATATTTCAGCGAGCGGGTGACGAGCTTCAGCGCGTCGGGATGGATCTCAAGCCCGTCCTCGTCGGCGACGTGGAAGATGCGGATGAGGTTCACCGGCTCTTTTTCCACGACCTTGTCGCTGGTGAAAGCGAGGCGGCCGCCTTCGAGCTTGTAGCCCTTGACGAATTTGTTGCGGCGCAGGCGGCGCATGAAGCCGCGGAAGCCGGGCTTCTTCTTGCGTTCCTGATCTTCGAGCGCGGCGCAGAAAATGCGCGTGAGGTCGCCCACCGTCTTGGCGGTGAGGAAGTAGTGCTTCATGAAACGCTCGACCGCCTTGAGGCCGCGATGTTCGTGATAGCCGAGGCGCGCGGCCATTTCGGTCTGCACGTCGAAGGTGATGCGGTCTTCGGCGCGGCCGGTGAGGAAGTGCAGCTCGCAGCGCACCGCCCAGAGAAAATCTTCCGCCTTGCGGAAGGCTTCATATTCCTCGCGCGTGAAGACGCCTTCCTTGATGAGATCGGAGGCGTGCTTGGCGCGGTAGAGATATTTCGCGATCCAGAAGAGCGTGTTGAGATCGCGCAAGCCGCCCTTGCCGTCCTTGACGTTGGGTTCGACCAGATAGCGGCTTTCGCCGGCGCGGGCGTGGCGCAGGGCGCGCTCGGCGAGCTTCGCCTCGACGAACTCGTTGCCCGTTCCCTTGACCACTTCCTCGTCGAAACGCTTTTCGAACTGGGCGAAAAGTTTTTCGTCGCCGTCGAGATAGCGCGCTTCGAGAAGCGCCGTCCTGATCGTGAAGTCCTCGCGCGACAGGCGGATGCAATCGGCGACGGTGCGCGTCGAATGGCCGACCTTGAGGCCGAGGTCCCAGAGGACGTAGAGCATGTATTCGACGACGCTCTCGCCCCAGGGGGTCTGCTTGTAGGGGAGCAGAAAGAGAAGATCGATGTCGGAACCCGGCGCGAGCGTGCCGCGGCCATAGCCGCCGACGGCGGCGATCGACAGCAACTCGGCCTTGCTCGGATTGGAGGCGCGGAACACCCTCGTCACGGCGAAGTCGTGAAGGACGTGAATGATCGTGTCCTGAAGATAGGAAAGGCTCTCGGCGCAGACGCGGCCGCGATGGGCGCCCTGCTCCAGCCTTTCGCGCGCCTTGGCGCGGCCGGCGACCAGCGTGCGCTTCAAGACCTCGACCAGCCCGCGCTTGAGCGCCTCGTCATTGCCTTCATGCGCCCGGGCGACCTCGTCCAGTTCCGCGCGGATGCGGGCGGGATCGGCGATTTCGAGAAGGCTGGGCAGCATGCGGGCCATATGGCGGTTCCCGGGCTCTGGTCAACGGGGTGGCGGCTCACCCGGCCTCGCTTACGCGTCGAAGCGGCGCCGGGCAGAACCACTATATACTACGCTCCCCAACAGGTCGTTGACGCGCTTCGGGCGCTCATGCGGGGCTCACGCGCCGCTCACGGTCTCTTTACCGGCGGCCTTGATTTGGCCACAAAGCCGCCGGGTTCGAGACAGCGCCGTCCGGCATGGTTTTTCCCTCGAAGGCGAGCAGCCTTCGTCAACGCGCCCCGTCCGCACGCGCCATTGTGGCGCAGAGGCCGCGCGCAATCCGGGAGAGACCCAATGCTGAAGAAAATCGCGCTGGCCGCCATGGCCGCAACGCTGATCGCGGGCCCTGCCCTTGCCGACGAGATGGCGGCGCCCGCCGGCGGCTCGATGGCGGCGCCGGCGGCCGGCAACATGGCCGCGCCGGGCGATGCCATGCAGAAGACCGACACGACCAAGAACAAGATGAAGAAGCACAAGAAGAAGGCCAAGGATAGCATGGCTGCGCCCTCCTCCGCTCCCATGGCCGCTCCGTCGTCTGCGCCCATGTCTGCTCCCATGTCCGCGCCCGCGACGCCGGGGCAATAAGCGAAGGCAGGCCGGCGGCGCGTCCTCCAGCGGATGCGCCGCGGCTCGCCCAACCTGTCGCCAGCATGGCGAGAGGATTACCTCGATTTAAGACGAAACCTCATTTCCGCCACAGAGCCGCCGCCTTCCGGCCAGCGCCCGGTCGAGAATTTATCCCGGCGCGGCGACACCGCCCGCGCCCCAGTCCTCAATAGACGGAAAGGAGAATTCCCATGCGCAGGATCGTTCTTTCGCTGGCGGCCGCCGCTTTCACGCTGGCCGCTGCCCCTGCCTTCGCGACGACCGGCTCGCTGTCGCCGGACGACGCCAAAGCGCTTTGTTCAAAACTCGATACGCAGTTCCAGGACATCGCGCCCTTCAAGAAGGGCCTGCCCTATTGGCAGAAGGCGGACGCCGCCTATCTGACCGGCAAGGAAGACTGCCATGACGGCAAGCCCGTGGCCGGGGCGGATGCGATGAAGACCGCGATTTCGGACATGTATGTGGCGCCGGACACGCTCTGAGGCCCGGGAACGGGGCGTTGCCGCCCGTTTCTTGACAAGCGGGAGCCAATGCCAACTATGTCTCCCGTCTTCACAGAACGCAGACGGAACGCCCCTTGCCCGAGCATGCCGAGATCGACAAACGCAAGATATTCAGCCGATTGCTTCAGGGCTGGTGGAAGGATCGCGGGCAATTCTCGCGCAAGAAGATCGCGCGCGACTGCCCGATCTGCGGCTATCACGGCACGTTCCTGTCCGTCGGCCGGCCGTCGCGCTGGGATACGCGCTGCCCCAATTGCGGCAGCCGCGAGCGGCACCGCCTGATCCAGCTCTGGCTCAACGATAACGGCGTCGACCTTTCAACGAAGAGCATCCTGCAATTCGGCCCTGAAAAATGGCTGATGCGGGCGATGAAGAACAATCCGAAATACGAGCCCGCCGATCTCTATTCGCCGATCGCCAAATTCCGCCTCGACATCACGAAGATCGACCGGCCGGACAACAGCTTCGATGTCGTCATCGCCAATCACGTCTTCGAGCATGTGGACGAGGATGCGCTGGCCATGCGCGAAATGTTCCGTGTGCTGAAGCCGGGCGGGATCGGATTTTTCTCCGTGCCGATCAATCTCAGCCGCGAGAAGACCTACGAGAATCCGGCGATCACGGATCCCGACGAGCGCTTCATCCATTTCGGCGGCACCGATCACAAGCGGTTCTATGGCCGCGACTTCAAGACGAAGCTCGAAGCGGCGGGCTTCAAGGTCGAGGAATATCGGCGCGCGCCGGAGGAAGAAGCGAAGTGGGGGCTGCTGCGCGACGAGTGCATTTACGTCGCGCGGAAGTAGGAAGGCCCTCACCCTCCCGCGCTTACAGCGCGGGCCCCTCCCTCTCCCAAAGGGAGAGGGGTTTGAAGGATGCACTTTCTAGCCCTCTCCCTCTGGGAGAGGGTTGGGTGAGGGCCTTGCTTCAGTCTTTCGTGCCAAGCCCTCTCAGCCGGTAAAGCAGTTCCAGCGCTTCCTTGGGCGAGAGGTCGTCGGGGTTGATCTTCTTCAGTTCCGCCTCGACGGCGCTCTCCTTCTGCGCGGGCGCGGGTTTCGGCGCGGCGGAGAAAAGCGGCAGGTCGTCGATCAGCTTGTGCGCGCGGTCGTGGCGGCCGTCGCTTTCGAGGATCGCCAGCACGTCGCGGGCGCGCTCGATGACGGCGGGCGGCAGGCCCGCGAGCTTCGCCACCTGAATGCCGTAGGAACGGTCGGCGGCGCCCGGCCCCACTTCATGCAGGAAGACGACGTCGCCCTCCCATTCCTTGACGCGCATGGTCGCATTGGCGAGATGCGGCAGCTTTTCGGCGAGCGCCGTCAGCTCGTGATAATGCGTGGCGAAGAGCGCGCGGGATCTGTTCGCCTCGTGCAGATGCTCGACGGCGGCCCAGGCAATGGAGAGGCCGTCGAAGGTGGCGGTGCCGCGGCCGATTTCATCGAGGATTACGAGCGAGCGCGGGCCCGCCTGATTGAGGATCGCCGCCGTCTCGACCATTTCGACCATGAAGGTCGAGCGGCCGCGCGCCAGATCGTCCGCCGCGCCGACGCGGGAAAAGAGCCGGTCGACGGTGCCGATATGCGCCTTGGCGGCGGGCACGAAACTTCCCATCTGGGCCATGATGGCGATGAGCGCGTTCTGGCGCAGGAATGTGGATTTGCCGGCCATGTTGGGGCCGGTGAGGAGCCAGAGGCGCTTGGCGGTCTCGCCCGAGAGATCGCAATCGTTCGGAACGAAGGGCGCGGCCGAGCTGTCGCGCTCGAGCGCCGCTTCGACGACGGGGTGGCGGCCGCCCTCGATGCGGAAGGCGAGGCTTTTGTCGATGCGTGGCCGCGTCAGCCGACGTTCGGCGGCGAGTTCGGCAAGCGCGGTGGCGGCGTCGAGCCGGGCGAGCGCGGAGGCCGCGCGCGCAATCGCATTGCCTTCAGCGAGCGTCGCCGAAACGAGTTCGTCGAAGATCGCGAGTTCGAGTTCGAGGACACGGCCCGCGGCTTCGGCGATGCGGCTGGCGAGGTTTGCGAGTTCGCTCGTCGTGTAGCGGACGGCATTCGCCAGCGTCTGGCGGTGAATGTAGTCGCTGCTGCCGTGGAGGCGCTCGGCATGTTTCGGCGGCACTTCGATATAGAAGCCGAGCACATTGTTGTGGCGCACCTTCAGCGCCGAGACGCCCGTCTCTTCGGCATATTTCGTTTGCAGGCCGGCGATGAGGCGGCGGCTTTCGTCGCGCAGCATCCGCAATTCGTCCAGAGGCGCGGAGACGCCTTTGGCCACGAAGCCGCCGTCGCGCGCAAAGAGCGGCAGTTCCTGCGCCAGCGTATGGGCAAGCCGGTCGTGCAATTGCGCGGTGGCCGAGCGAAGGCTCGCAGCGTCTTCGACAAGCTCCGAAGGCAATGGCAGAAGCGCGGTGGGCGCGGCATCGAGCAGGCGCGCGGCGTCATGCGCGGCGGCAAGGCCGTCGCGGATGCCGGCAAGATCGCGCGGGCCGCCGCGGTCGAGCGAGAGGCGGGACATGGCGCGCGCCATGTCGGGGGCGGCCTTCAAATCCGCGCGAAGATCGGCGCGGAGGTCGCGGGCGTCGAGCAGCCATTCGACCGCGTCGAGGCGGGCGTTGATGGGGTCCGGATCGGTGAGCGGCGCAGCGAGACGGCTTGCCAGCTCGCGCGCGCCCGCGCCCGTCACCGTGCGGTCGATGGTGGAAAGAAGCGAGCCGCGCGTTTCGCCCTTCAGCGTCCGCACCAGTTCGAGATTGGCGCGCGTCGCCGCATCGAGGCCCATGGTCGCCTCGGTGGCGACGCGGCGCGGCGCGCTCAGAGCCGGCATGCGGCCGACCTGCGTCAGCTCCACATAGTCGAGAAGCGCGCCCATGGCGGCGATTTCGGCGCGGCTGAAGCTGCCGAAGCCATCGAGCGCGCCGACGCCGAGATGCGCCTTCAAGCGGCGTTCGGCGGCGTCGGAGGCAAAGCGCATGGAGGGAAGCGCCGTCAGCGCGCCGGTTTGTTCGTTCAGGAGATCGAAAAGCGCGCGCTCGCGGAGCAGGCTGTCGGCCACCAGAAGCTCGCCGGGCGAAAGACGGGCGAGTTCGGCGGCGAGGTTCGCCTGGGCGACGGAGGTCACTTCAAAGGCGCCGGTCGAGACGTCGGTCCAGGCAAGGCCCCAGTCGGCGTCCGTGCCGGTGCGGGCGAGCGCCGCGAGGTAATTATGCGCCCGCGCGTCGAGGAGCGTGTCCTCGGTCAAGGTGCCGGGGGTCACGAGGCGGACGACCTCGCGGCGGACGACCGACTTCGCGCCGCGCTTTTTCGCTTCGGCGGGGTCTTCGGTCTGCTCGCAGACGGCGACCTTGAAGCCCTTGCGGATCAATTGCTCGAGATAATTCTCGTGGGAATGGACGGGGACGCCGCACATGCGGATGTCCTCGCCCAGATGCTTGCCGCGCTTGGTGAGCGCGATGCCGAGGGCTTCCGCCGCCTTCACGGCGTCGTCGAAGAACATCTCGTAGAAATCGCCCATGCGGTAGAAGAGCAAGGCGTCGGGATAGGCGCGCTTGATCTCCAGATATTGCGCCATCATGGGGGTGCTGTCGGCCGGAATGGCGGCAAAGGGCGCCCGCGCGGCGACGGGCGCGGAGGCGGCGTCTTCGGCCGCGTCTTCATCTTCGGGCAGGGGTTCGAGCAGGGGGTCCGACATGGGGCGAGCCTAGACAGATCGTCTCCCGCCGAAAAGGGGGGCGGTCCTTAGCCGCGGCGGGCTAAAATCCGTCAACTTCGCTTGTTATTGACTGGTGGGCAGCCTAAAAAGCGGCTCAATTCAGCTGTGGAAAACTTTCGGGCCTTGTCGCCCTCGCGGACCTTAGAAGCATCATGAGCAAGAAACGCCGTCAGTTTACCGACGAGGAAGCGCTCCTCTTTCATTCCCAGGGCAAGCCCGGGAAGCTCGAAATCACGGCGACGAAGCCCATGGCGACCCAGCACGATCTGGCGCTCGCCTATAGCCCGGGCGTCGCGGTGCCGGTGCGCGCCATCGCCGAGAACCCCGACGCGGCCTATGAATATACGACCAAGGGCAACATGGTCGCCGTGATCTCGAACGGCACGGCCATTCTCGGCCTCGGCGACCTCGGCGCGCTCGCCTCCAAGCCCGTGATGGAAGGCAAGGCGGTCCTTTTCAAGCGCTTCGCCGATGTCGATTGCATCGACCTTGAAATCGACACCAAGAACGTCGACGAGTTCATCGGCGCGGTGCGCTATCTCGGACCCTCTTTCGGCGGCATCAATCTCGAAGATATTTCGGCGCCCGACTGCTTCATCATCGAAAGCCGTTTGCGCGAGCTGATGAACATTCCCGTCTTCCACGACGACCAGCACGGCACGGCGATCATCACGGCGGCGGGGCTCATCAACGCGCTCTACCTGACCGGCCGCGACATCAAGACCACCAAGGTCGTCGTCAACGGCGCGGGCTCGGCGGGCATCGCCTGCCTCGAACTCGTGATGGCGATGGGCCTGCCGCATGAGAACGCCATTCTCTGCGACACCAAGGGCGTAGTCTATCAGGGCCGCCTCGAAGGCATGAACCAGTGGAAGTCGGCACATGCCATCGTCACCAAGAAGCGGACGCTGGAAGAGGCAATGGACGGGGCCGACGTCGTGCTCGGTCTTTCGGCCAAGGGCGCCTTCACGCCGAAGATGATCAAGTCGATGGCGGCGAAGCCGATCATTTTCGCGATGGCCAATCCCGATCCCGAAATCACGCCGGAAGAAGTGGCCGCGATCCGCGACGATGCCATCGTCGCGACCGGGCGTTCGGACTATGCGAACCAGGTCAACAATGGGCTCGGCTTTCCCTATATCTTCCGCCGCGCGCGCGACGTGCGCGCGACGCAGATCAACGAAGAGATGAAAATCGCCTGCGCCGAAGCGCTGGCCAAGCTCGCGCGCGAAGACGTGCCGGACGAAGTCGCCGCCGCCTATCAGGGCGAGCGTCCGCGCTTCGGCCCGAACTACATCATTCCGGTGCCTTTCGATCCGCGCCTCATCCGCGAAATTCCCCCCGCCGTCGCCAAGGCGGCGATGGATTCGGGCGTTGCGCGCCATCCGATCGTCGATCTCGAAGCCTATAAGAACACGCTGTCGGCGCGGCTTTCGCCGACGGCCGGCATGTTGCAGGTGATCGTCGACAAGGTGCGTCGCGATCCCAAGCGCGTCGTCTTCGCCGAGGGCGAGGAAGAGCGCGTCATCCGCGCCGCCCTGACCTTCCGCGACACGGGCCTCGGCCATCCGATCCTTGTGGGCCGCGAAGAACTCGTGCGCGAGACCTTGCGCAATATCGGCCTCGATCCGAACACCGATCTCGACATCCGCAATGCGCGCAACTCGCCGCATGCGGCGCAATATGCCGAGTTCCTCTACAAGCGGCTGCAGCGGCAGGGCTATCTGATCCGCGACTGCCACCGCCTCGTCAATAACGACCGCAACATCTTCTCCGCCTGCATGGTGGAGCTCGGCGAAGCGGATGCGATGGTGACGGGCGTCACGCGCAACTATGCGGTGGCGCTTGAAGACGTGCTCAAGGTCATCGACCCGATCGAAGGGCGGCGCGTCATCGGCGTCACGCTCGTCGTCGCGCGCGGCCAGACCGTGCTCGTCGCCGACACCAATGTGCATGAGATGCCGACGGCGGAAGAGCTTGCCGATATCGCCACCTCGGCGGCGGAAGTGGCAAGGCGTCTCGGCTATGAGCCGCGCGTCGCCATGCTGTCGTCCTCGACATTCGGCAATCCGATGCATGAGCGCTCGGAGCGTCTGCGCGAGGCGGTCGGCATTCTCGAAGCGCGCAAGGTGAACTTCGAATTCGACGGCGAGATGGCCGCCGATGTCGCGCTCAACCGGGAAGCGATGGCGCTCTATCCGTTCTGCCGTCTTTCCGACACGGCCAACGTCCTCATCATGCCGGCGATCCATTCGGCGGCGATTTCGACGAAACTGCTGAAGGTGCTCGGCAATTCGACGCTGATCGGGCCGCTGCTCGTCGGCCTGAAACGCTCCGTACAGATCGTTCCCATCGGATCGAATGTGTCCGACCTGGTTAACATGGCGGCGCTGGCGGCCTATAATCTCGATCGCTGAAGCGAAGGGAGAGCCCATGCGTGCGATGAGGATGGCGGCGGTTGCCGCGGGATTGATGCTGGCCGGTCTGTCGTTGAACCCGGCCGCGCAGGCTGACGAAAAGGCGGCCGTCTGGCCGAAAGACGCGGTCGTCTACATCATTTCGCCGAAGGACGGCGCGACGGTGAAAAGCCCGGTGCGCGTACTGTTCGGGCTGCGCGGCCTCGGCGTTGCGCCCGCCGGCGTCGACAAGCCGAAGACGGGGCATCATCATTTGCTGATCGACACCGATCTGCCCAAGGGCGATGAATTGAACGAGCCCCTTCCGGCGGACGAGCATCACAAGCATTTCGGCGGCGGCCAGACCGAAACGACGGTCGAGCTCGCGCCGGGCAAGCACACGCTGCAATTGCTGATGGGCGATGCGAACCACATACCGCACAATCCGCCGCTGGCGTCGAAGAAGATCACCATTACGATCGAATAGCGGCGCGGCCGGTCAGGCCGGCTTGCCGAATTTCGTCAGATAGCGATCCGTGATCTGGGCGACCGGAAAGAGGATCAGCACGTCTATCGTCCCGAACTGGTGATCGACGACGGCGCCGTCGCCGATATAGCAGCCCGCACGGAGATAGCCCTTGATCATCGGCGGCAGGGCGCGCCATGCCTCGCGCGGATCAATCGCTTCCTTGGGCATGAGGTTCATGTCGACATAGCGGTCGGGAAGCGCGCTCACGCGCCATTCGGGCGGCGCCTGACGTTCATGATGGAGATAGGACAGCGGCAGGGCGAGCGCCTTGGGGTCGGTGCCCTCGAAGCTCGCGCAGCCGAACATCACATCGAGATTGTGATGCGCCACATATTGCGCGATGCCGTGCCAGAGAAGTTCCACGGTCGGCTTGTTGCGATAGGGCGGCAGCACGCAGGAGCGCCCGAGCTCCAGAAAACGCAGATCGCGGCCGACGCCTGCAAGCAGCGGCGCGATATCGAATTCGCTCGCCGTATAGAAACCGAAATTCCTGTCGGCCACTTCCTGACGCAGCAGGCGATAGCAGCCGACGACGGCCTCCGGCGGCAGCTCGTCGCCATCGGCGCCATTGGCCAGGCTGTGGTCGAAAACGAGGAGATGGTCGCAAATGGCGTCGAAGCGGTCGATGTCGCGCCTGGTCGCGCGGGTGCGCTCGTCGGGCGTCGCCGACATTTCCTCGTAGAAGACGCGGTAGCGGAGCGCCTGCGCGGCGTCGATCTCGCGCGCGGTATGGGCGAGGCGGACTTCGAGCTTGCCCTTGCGGCCGAAACTCAATGGCGCGCGGGCGGCATCGGTCGATGCTTCGCGCAGATGCGTGACGGTCGAGTCTGTACCCGGCAACGTCATGGACTCAAACCCCGTAATCATCCCCCGGCCCGGGCTCCTGCCCGGGACCATGGCGCCGCCGAGGCCGGACTTCCGCCGGTTCTCCGCGACCTTGGCCATCAATGTCAGGCCTGCCATGTTCACATCCTCTCTTACCACGCCTCGCGCCCGAGAAAAGGGCCGGCGGTCCGCACCCCTTGTCGCGCGGATTTGCAGCAGGGGTGTGACAGTACCCAAGCCACTGAAAGGACTGGATTTAATATGGATGGTCGCGGACAAACCACAAGTCCGGCCGTGAATCAGCCCCGGGCAAGGGGAGCGGCGGGCGGCGGGTCGCGGCGGCGCAGGTAGAGGATCAGCAGGATGGCGGGCAGCCCGAGCGAGCCTGTGGTCAGGAAGAAGGGGACGTAGCCGGCCGTCTTGGCGGTGAGGCCGGGGGCCTGGAGAAGCAGAAAGTCGCGCAAGGGCCCGAGGCTCCCATACCAGTCGACCATGAAGCCCGAGAGGCCGCCAAGGAGCTTGCCCGGCAGCGCATAGACCGAGCTGAAGAGCGCATATTGCGTCGCCGTGAACTTGTGGTTGGTGAGGCTCGACATATAGGCGATGAGGCAGGTGCCGGCGAAGCCGCCGGCGAAATTCTCCGAACTGATCGAGATGGTAAGCGCCGCGACGTCGCCGGGATGGGTGGCGAGCCAGGCGAACATGAAGTTGGTGCAGATGACGGCGGAGGCGCCGAGCAGCATCGAGCGCATGATGCCGAGGCGGGCGACGAAGAGGCCGCCGACGATGGCGCCGAGAATGGTCATCCAGACGCCGAAGAGCTTGACGACGGTGGCGATGGTGGCGAGCGAAAAACCGAGGTCGATGTAGAGCGGGTTCGCCATGACGCCCATGACGAAATCGGGCACGCGATAAAAGCCGATCAGGGCGAGGACGGCGAGCGCCATCCAGCCGTGCTGGCTGAAGAAGTCGACAAAGGGTGCGACGACGGCGCGGTAGAACCAGATGAGGGCTTTTTTGCCGCGGCCGTGAAGATCGAAGCGCGCGGCGAGCGCGTCCATCTGCGCTTCGCCGATGACGGGGGCTTCGCTTTCGGCGACGCGGGGGGCGAAAAGCGCGGCGGCGAAACCGATCGCCATGAGAAGCGCCATGGCGAGATAGGCCGCATGCCATGAGACGAATTGCGCGACATAGAGCGCGCCCGCGCCCGAGGCGATGATGGCGAAGCGGTAGCCGAGCTGATAGGCGGCGGCCATGGCGCCCTGGCGCTCGTCGGACGCCGCCTCGATGCGCCAGGCGTCGATGGAGATGTCCTGCGTCGCGGATGCGAAGGCGAGGCAGATGGCGAGGATGACGATCGGCATCAAGGCCTTCGACGGATCGCAGAACGAGATGCCGACAAGGGCGGCGGCGACGCTCGCTTGCGCGAGGATCATCCAGGCGCGGCGCTTACCGAATTTCGCGTCGAGCCAGGGAAGGCGGATCTGATCGAGGATCGGGGCCCAGATGAACTTGATCGTATAGGCAAGACCGACATAGCTCATCAGGCCGATTTCGGTGCGGCTGATGCCGGCCGAGCGCAGCCATGCCGACATGGTGCCGAAGACCAGCATGAAAGGCAGGCCGGAAGAAAATCCGAGCAGCAGGATGATGAGAACGCGGCGCTCGGTATAGACCGTCCAGATGTCGGAGAGACGTTGGCCGAGGCCCGGTTTCGGTTCTGCTTGCAACAAATTATTTCCCCCGCCCGAATCGCGTGGGAGCAAGTCTAGGCGAGTTTGGCGCGGGTGGCATCTTCGGGCGCGAGGCCGAGGGCGCTGCGGCGGCGCGACCAGAGCGCCAGCATGCGGGCAAGCGCATCGGGGCCGACGGGCTTCGACAGATAGTCGTCCATGCCGGCGGCAAGGCAGGTCTGGCGATCGTCCGCCATCGCATTCGCGGTCAGCGCGATCACGGGCAGGCTTGAGCGTTCGTCGGCAAGGGCGCGGATGCGGCGCGTCGCCTCGAAGCCGTCCATGCCGGGCATGTGCAGATCCATCAGTACAAGGTCTATGGCATCGCCCTCCTCGTCGAGCGCATCAAGAGCCTGCTGGCCGTGGCGGGCGAGAAGGACGCGGTGGCCGTCGCGTTCGAGAAGCGTGCGCGTGAGGAGCGCGTTGATGTCGTTGTCCTCGACGACGAGGACGCTCAACCTCGCATTCCATTGAGGCGATGCGCCTTGCGCTTCGTCGGGATCGGGTTCGTATTCCATGGCCGGGCGCGCGGGCTTCACGCCGCCCATCAGAGCCTCAAGGCGCGCGAGCAAGGAGGAGGCGCGGACGGGGCGGACGAGATAGCCGTCGAAGACGCGCGGGAACATGGCCGGGTTGCCGTCCTGGCCGAGAAGGGCGGGCAAGCGGTCGCGGTCCTGCGGGCGCAGCAGCACAACGGCGTCGATGCCGGGCGCGAAGGCGCGCGCGCGCGCGACGATGTCGGCGCCCGGACCTTCGGCGGTGTCTATGGGGCAGACGAGAATGTCGGCGGGTTCGGCTTCCAGCGCCTCGATGAGCTGTTCGGCGGTCGGCGCGCGGCGGACTTCGGCGCCGGCAAGGGCTGCGCTGCGGGCGAGCGAGGCGGCAAGCACGGGCCTGTCTTCGAGGAAGATCACGCGCAGGCCCTTCAGCGTTTCGCGGCGCGGCAGCGCCGGCTCGACGGCGGCGAGCGGCAGGGAGACGCGAAAGAGCGAGCCGCGACCCGGCGCGCTTTCGACCTCGATCGAACCGCCCATGGCGGTGACGAGATGGCGGCTGATGGCGAGGCCGAGCCCCGTGCCTTCATATCGGCGCGCATGGCTCTGATCGGCCTGGGCGAATTCGTCGAAGATGAAATCGAGCGCGCCCTCGTCGATGCCGATGCCGGTGTCCTCGACCTCGATGACGATGCGGGCGATATCGTCCGTATAGGAATAGGCGTCGAGCCGTGCGCGCAGGATGACGCCGCCCGTCTCGGTAAACTTGATCGCGTTGCCTGCGAGATTGATGAGCACCTGGCGGATGCGCGTGTCGTCGCCCTTGAGGCGGAGCGGCACCTGCGGATCGATCTCGGCGACGATTTCGAGACCCTTCTCGAAGGCGCGGGGCGAGAGAAGCTCGCAGACGCTTTCCAGCGCGCCCTTGAGATCGAGCGGGCCTTCGGCGATGTCGACGCGGCCCGCCTCGATTTTCGAGTAGTCGAGAATGTCGTTGATGATCGAGAGAAGCGCTTCGCCCGAATGCTTGACGGCTTCGGCATAGGTGCGTTGCGCGGGCGTGAGCTTGGTATCGAGCAGCAGGTTCGTCATGCCGAGCACGCCGTTCATGGGCGTGCGGATTTCGTGGCTCATGGCGGCGAGGAACTGGCCCTTGGCGCGATTGGCGGTCTGGGCTTCGTCGAGGGTTTCGGCGAGGCGCTGCTCGACCGCCTTGCGGTCGGTGATGTCGCGGCCGACGGTCTGGATTTCGCGGAGCTTGCCGTCCTCGTCGCGGATGGCGAATTCCTCCCAGCCGAACCAGCGGGGCCCGTGCGCCGTCAGCACGCGCTGGTCGAAGCGCACGCGGTAGGGCGGCAAGGCGAGGCCGGAGAATGAGCCAAGCATGCGCGGCGTCTCGCCATCGGGCAGGTCGGGCGCAAAAGCCGTGCCGATGATGTCGCCGCGCTTCCTGCCGAAGACGTCGCAGAAGACGTCGTTCACATAGGTGACGCGGCCCGCGAGATCCTTGCGCAACACGACGTCGCCTTGCGCCTGGACGAGATCGCGGTAGCGCTCCTCGCGTTCGGCGAGCGCCCAGTTCTGGTCGCGGGCGGCTTCAAGCGCGGCCTGATGGGCGGCGGCTTCGGCGGCGGCATCGCGCGCGCGCGATGAAGCGCGGCGCCAGGCTTCGACGCCAAGACAGAGGACGAGCGCCAGCGCCACGAGGGCGACCGGGACCGTTTCGGAGAAGGACGAAAACATGGGCGCGCGAACCTTGCCTCGGAAGCCGGAAATCCGGCTCCAAAGTGCGCCATACGTGCTTTCCAGATTGTTACCGCGGGCCCGAAGTTCGGGGCCCGCAGCCCCTATTTCGGCGCCTCGAAAGTCACGACCTGGGCATGGGTCGCGGGCAGGCTCGCCAGATAGGCATAGATCGCGCCGAGATCCTCGTCCGTCATGCTGGCATAGGCGCTCCAGGGCATTTCGGTGTCGGTATCGCCATGTTCGGGAACGATCTTTTCCGCGGCTTCCGGCGTCATGGCGCGGAACCGGGCGATGAACTGGGCCCGGCTCCAGCCGCCGATGCCGGTTTCCTTGTCGGGCGTTATATTCGCCGAACGCGCGAGGCCGCCGCCGGGAAGGCGGAACTCGTTGCCCCCGGCAAAGGGAATGCCGACAGGCTGGCCCTTGTCGTTGCGCTTGGTGTGGCATTCAAAGCAGGAGCCGGTCGTTGCGAGGTATTTGCCGAGCGCGACCTCATCCGTTGCGGCGGGCTTCGTCTCGGGCGTCGGGTTCGCCGCGACGAGGCGCATGATCAGGGGAAGCGGCATGGGGAGTTTCGTCCGGGGCAGCGTGACGGGCTGCGGCGGGAGCGTGCGGATATAGGCGACAAGGGCCTTGGCGTCTTCCGGGGCGAGGATGTGATAGGAGGGATAGGGCATGACGGCGAAAAGCGCCCTGCCCTTGTTGTCGACGCCCGACACGATGGCGCGATAAATCTCTCCGTCGGTCCATTGCCCGAGCGCTGTCGGCGTCAGGTTCGGGGCGTAGATGTCGGCGGGGAAGCCTTCCGCCGTTCCGCCCATGTGGCGTCCGGCGCCGATGCGCGCCTTGTCGAAAACGCGCGAAAAGCGATGTGGCTCAAGCTCCGGCGTGTGGCAGCCGGTGCAGGCCATGCGGTGATTAAAGAGATAATCACCCTTGGCGACGAGTTCCGGCGTCGCCTCGATCTTGAGATCGGGCGCGGCCGCAACGCGCGGAAAAATCAGGAAAAACGCCGATATGGCGACGATGAGAAGCGCGGCGACGGAACCGCCCGCCCAGAGCGCGATACGACCGACAGACATGAAGACCCCCTGCCTCGAAAATCCGGCGCCATGAATAACGATCCGCAGGCGGAAATCAAGAGTGTGTATGAACCGGATCAAATGGCGGCGTTGATGTACCAGTCGCCATCGACACGGACGAGCGAAGTCTGGAGGGATTTCGTCGTGCCGTCGTTGAATGTCAGCGTGACGTCATAAAGGGCGAGCTCGTTATAGGTGACGACGCCGCCCCTGAGCGACACATCGGCGAGCCCGCCATGGGCCTTGATGTCCCGCGTCCAGCGTGCGACCGCGGATTGAAGCTCGTCCTCGCCGAATTTCTTGTGGAGATCGGGCGAGAAGCGCTCGACCGCGGCATCGGCATGACCCTCGGCCATGTCGCGGTAGAAGTCGCGCAAGATGTCGTCGCTGCCGCGCCCGCAGGATGCGAGCGGCAGAATGACGAGCAGAAGCAAGACCATCCGTCGCATGAACATCGGCACGCCTCGCCTCCCCGGCTGAGTGGCAGATGAAACATGCTAGCACAGTTCGCCCCGCCGCGCTCAGGCGACGGCGCCGAGGCGGCCCGCGACCGGTTCGCGATAGGCGAGCGCCTCGGCGATATGAATGCGGCGCACACCGTCCGAACCTTCCAGATCGGCCAGCGTGCGGGCGACGCGGAGCACCCGGTGATAGCCGCGCGCGGTCAGGCGCATGCGCTCTGCGGCTTCGGCGAGAAGGCGGAGGCCGGCCTCATCAGGCGCGGCGACCTTGTCGAGCAGCTCGCCTTCGGCTTCCGAATTGAGCCGGGGCGCGCGTTCGCCCATATGGGCGGCGAAGGCGTCGTAACGCTCCTCCTGCACGGCGCGGGCGGCGGCGACGCGGGAAGCGACCTCGGCCGATCCTTCCGCAGACGGAGGAAGAGACAGATCGGCGGGCGAGACGGGGGGCACTTCGATGTGAATGTCGATGCGGTCGAGAAGCGGGCCCGAGAGTTTCGCCTGATAATCGCCGACGCAGCGCGGCAGGCGCGGACAGGCGCGCGCCGCATCGCCCGCATGGCCGCAGCGGCAAAACGGCGTTGCCTTCCTGCCATACGTCCAAATAACCCTGCGCGCACCGGTTTTTCGGTCGTATGTCGAAAAGCCGAATTTTCTTGCAGAACATCTACTTAAGCGGCGCAAAACTCTTGGCCTAATCCAAAAGGAAGCCGCGAAGCTCGTTGGGGTACGGGCTTTTACATTCATGAACTGGGAAAAGAGCAAGACTGAGCCGGAGGTGCGCTACATCCCGGCCATCATCCGCTTTTTGGGTCATGACCCGTTCCCGGCGCCCCAGACATTGGGCGAGCGGATAGTCCGCACGCGCGAGGGCCAAGGCATCTCTCGGAAGCGGCTAGCGGCGAAGCTCGGGGTCGACGAAGGCGCGCTGGCGGGATGGGAAAAGGGTCTTCGAGAGCCCCAAGCGAAATACCGCGCGAAACTACGTACCTTCTTGCAACGTGGTTAGAAGCCCGGGAACCCAACAGTTTGGACGGCTTTCGACACGCACAGTTCGGACAACATGTCTCTATCGGTGTGGCAATCAGGCACACACATTAACTTTCGGTTATTGCGTTTGCGCTAGTTTCGATTATTGCGTTTACGGCCGAAGCAGTCCATATAATGCTCAGTTCTGCCGAGCCATAAGGGAGATTGCTATGACCGCCCTAAATACGTTGCTCGACAAGCCTGACACGATCGTTCCATCCGAAAAGGACGCTCAACTGGCTACCGAGTCGAGCCGAATTCTGTCTTCCGCCCTGCCGGAAGGTGATTTCCGTGTGCGACTTGATAATGGTCAAGTCCTGACGCTTCCGCATGCCGCTGCGCGGCTGCTGTCTCATCTGCTGACGGAAATGTCTCGTGGGAACGCCGTGACTTTGATTCCGATTCACGCCGAACTTACCACTCAAGAAGCGGCAGACTTTCTAAATGTGTCTCGCCCTTATTTGATTGGTTTGCTTCAAGCGTCTGGAATACCGTTCCGTATGGTCGGAACGCATCGGCGAATCAAGTTTCGCGATCTGCAGGAGTACAAGCAGAGGCGCGAGAGCGAGAGCAATGCGGCACTGGATAAGCTGGCGGCTCAAGCGCAGGAACTCGATATGGGGTATTGATTGGCGAGCTACACCGTCATTTACGACGCGTGCGTCCTATATCCGGCGCCGTTGCGGGATTTGCTTATGCAACTCGCAACGGCGAATTTGTTTCGAGCAAAATGGACCGACGAGATTCACGAGGAATGGATTGGGAACCTCCTGCAAAATCGCTCCGACCTGGATAGAGCAACTCTTGAGCGTACAAGAGAGTTGATGAACCAGGCTGTGCCGGATTGTCTGGTCGCCGGATACGAGCACCTGATTCCAACAATAACGCTACCGGATACCAATGATCGTCATGTAGTAGCAGCGGCAATTCATGCGAGGGCCGATGCGATTGTAACCTTCAACTTGAAGGATTTTCCGAACGAGGCTCTGTCACCATACAATCTCGAAGCCATACACCCGGACGAGTTCATAAACTTTCAGATCGACCTAGATAAAGCGGCTGCTCTGATAGCCGTTCAAACTTGTCTTCGACGTCTTAAAAATCCTCCAAAAACTGCAACCGAGTATCTCGATACCCTTCAAGCCCAATCTCTTCCCAAAACAGTTTCTCTCCTGCGCCAATATGAAAAAATTCTCAAATAGGCGCCGGTACAGTCTTGGTTTATCTGAGTCAACTCAACGCCAACCTGTCCAATTGCTCGACAACCTCTCTCAACTGATCGCGGGCGCGTATCAAATTTTGGACGACCCTTGCTTCTTCTCTGCCCGCTAGGGCAAGAAAGACTTCCAAAACTTCGTCGGAGTGATTGGCGAGCGCGACCAGATGTGTGCCACTAGGCCCTCGCGCGCCCGACAGCCAATTCTTGACAGTGCTCTCGCTGGCGCCTGTCCATTGCATCGCAGTCTTCACGGCCTGATGCGTCCTACCGAGCTCATTCTGCAAAGCCATCGCCATCACTGACGCGTAGTCTGATGACATGTCTCGCCGACCATTGTTGTTCGGCAAATTGTTGCCCGTTTTCGGTAACATTTTACCTCCGTTTCCGCACTACACTGCTGACGTCCAAAACGCCGGTGGCGCTTTCAACTGTCACAACATGAATGCTTGAGGCCAATGCTCGATCGGCCGATCGAACGACGGAGGACTTTTATCCGTGAACACAGGCATCAACCCCGACGCAGAACGAGGCAGATCACTGCCACTGAAGACCGTTCGGGCAGCTGAATATGTCCGTATGTCGACCGAGCATCAGAAGTACTCGACCGAAAACCAGGCGGAGATTATCCGGCAATATGCCGACCGGCGCGGGTTCGAAGTCGTCCGCACCTATGCCGATGAAGGCAAGAGCGGGCTCAGCCTTGATGGTCGCGATGCGCTCAAACAGTTGATCGATGACGTCGAGAACGGCCGCGCGAACTTCGACATTATTCTTGTCTATGACGTGAGCCGCTGGGGCCGGTTTCAGGATGCGGACGAGAGCGCCTATTACGAATATATCTGCAAGCGCGCCGGCATTGCCGTGCAGTACTGCGCCGAGCAATTCGAAAACGACGGCAGCCCGGTGTCGACCATCGTCAAAGGCGTCAAGCGCGCCATGGCGGGTGAATATAGCCGCGAGCTTTCGGCAAAGGTCTTTACCGGCCAGTGCCATCTGATCGAACTCGGATTCCGGCAAGGCGGTCCGCCCGGCTATGGGCTGCGCCGCATGCGCATCGACCAGAACGGCGTGCCGAAGGGCGAACTCCTTCGGGGCGAGCACAAGAGCATCCAGACTGACCGGGTCGTCCTGGTCCCGGGCCCGCCGGAGGAAGTTGAAACCGTTCGCATGATCTACCGCTCGTTCCTCAACGGCGCGAACGAGACCGACATCGCCGCCGCCCTGAATGCCAGAGGCCTTCTGACCGATCTTGGCCGGCCCTGGACGCGCGGCACCGTGCATCAAATCCTGATCAACGAAAAATACATCGGCAACAATGTCTGGAACCGCGCCTCCTTCAAACTGAAGCGCAAGCGCGTTCATAACAGTCCCGAGATGTGGATCCGGGCGGATGGCGTCTTCGAGGCGATCGTCGACCGGGACCAGTATGAGGCAGCGCAAACCATCATCGGCGAGCGCGCGCGCCGGTTCTCCGACGAAGACATGCTGGAAGGCCTGCAGGCGCTTTACGAGATGCGCGGCTTTCTGTCGGGCCTGATGATCGACGAGGTCGACGGCCTTGCCTCAAGCTCGATGTATCGCTCGCGCTTCGGCAGCCTGTTGCGCGCCTATCAGCTGGTCGGCTTCACGCCCGACCGCGACTATCAATATGTCGAGACCAACCGGGCCCTGCGACGGATGTATCCGGAGATCGTCGCGAGTACCGTCGCCGAGATCGGGCGCGCCGGCGGCCATGTCACCCGCGACGACCGCAGCGATCTCCTGACGATCAACCGGGAGTTCACAGCCTCGCTTGTCATCTGCCGTTGCGCGACGACGGATGCGGGCTCCCTCAGATGGCATATCCGGTTCGATACGAGCCTCTGGCCAGACGTGACAATCGCCTTGCGGATGGATCGCGCGAACGAGGCCCCACTCGACTATTACCTGTTTCCGCGGATCGACATGAACCTCACGAAGTTGCGTCTCGCCGAATATAACGGCATCTCGCTGGACGCCTATCGTTTCGACACTCTGGAGCCCCTCTATTCAATGGCGACCCGGATCAACCTGTTGGAGGTTGCGTGATGAAAGCCGATGCCATTCCTGCCGTCGAACTCGTGCCCGTCGACCAGATCACGGTGGTGAACCCCCGCGTCCGGAACAAGAAGGTTTTCCGCGAGATCGTCGCCAATATCGAGGATGTCGGCCTTAAGCGACCGATCACGGTCGCCCGCCGGAACGGCAGCGAGGGCCCATGCTATGAACTCGTCTGCGGCCAGGGTCGGCTTGAGGCTTACCGGAGCCTCGGCCAAAAGGAGATCCCGGCGCTGGTGGTCGAGGCCGATAGCGAAGACTGCCTCGTGATGAGCCTGGTCGAGAATCTGGCCCGCCGTCAGCACCGGGCAATCGATCTCCTTCATGACATCGAAGGCTTGAAACGGCGGGGCTATGGCGAAGCCGACATCGCCGACAAAACCGGGCTCACCCTCGACTATGTGCGCGCTGTCATCAAACTCCTGGAAAATGGCGAGCTAAAACTGCTCCGTGCCGTCGAATCCGGCCTCATTCCCGTCAGCATCGCGGTCGAGATCGCCGATGCCGACGATGCCGGTGTCCAGCAGGCGCTTCAGCAGGCTTATGAATCGAAGCAGTTGCGCGGTCGCAAACTCCTGATGGCACGGCGGCTGGTTGAGCAGAGACACAAGCAAGGCAAGGGCCTGCATAGCGGCGTCCGTCGATCCGCGTCCCTCTCTTCAAACACGCTCGTTCGCGCCTATCGCGATAATGTCGACAAGAAGCGCTCCCTCGTCCGGAAGTCAGAGCTCACCCGCAATCGGCTGACCTTCGTCACTGAGGCCCTGCGCAAGCTCGTCGCCGACGAGAACTTCGTCACCCTGTTACGTGCCGAGGGGCTCGACACCATGCCGAAGAACCTGGCCGATCGGCTTCGCATACAGGAGGCCGCCTGATCATGGCCCGCAAATCGAATGCCTCCGGGGTCGCGATGGGTTTCGAGAAGGCCGGCATTCGCGTCGCCATCGCCAATATCCGCCCCCTGAAAGCCGTGCCGGACACGGTCAAGAAGTCCCCGAAATATCTCCAGATCGTGGCCTCGATCGCCGATGTCGGGATCATCGAGCCGCCCGTTGTTGCCCGGGATCGCGGCGAGCGCGGCAAGTTCCTGCTGCTCGACGGCCATCTGCGCATCGAGGCCCTGAAGGACATGGGGGAGACCGAGGCGACCTGCCTCGTCTCCACCGACGATGAAGCCTTTACCTACAACAAGCGCGTCAACCGGCTGGCGATCATCCAGGAGCACAAGATGATCCTGAAGGCGATCGAGCGGGGGGTCTCGGAGGCACGGATCGCGAAAGCGCTTAACGTCGATGTCGAGCGCATCAAAGTGAAGCGGCGGCTTCTCGACGGCATTTGTCCCGAAGCGATCGAGCTCCTCAAGGACAAGCACATTGGGGTCAACAGCTTCGCGGAGCTCCGGCGAATGGTGCCGCTCCGCCAGATCGAGGCGGCTGAGCTTATGGTGGCGATGAACAAGTATACGATCAGCTACGCCAAGTCTCTCGTCGCTGCGACGCCGATTTCCCAGCTCCTCCACACGCGAAGGCCAAAGCGTGTGCAAGGGCTTTCGGAAGACCAGATGGCGTTGATGGAACGCGAGTCGGCCAATCTCGACCGCGAGTTCAAGATCGCCGAGCAATCCTATGGCAGCGATCATCTCGATCTCGTGCTGGCCAAAGGCTATCTCGCCAAGCTTCTCGGCAACGCCCGCGTGGTGCGATACCTCGCCCAGAATGCGCAGGAGATTTTGGGAGAGTTTCAGAAGCTCGCCGACCTTGAGTCGAGCGCTGCTTGATTTTTTCTAAGGTGCAAGACGGGGACCCGGACCCGATATGCGCGGGGACCACAGGAGACGCCGCACGACGGGGCGGATCAATTGTGGCGGTGGGGATGGCAGCGACCCTGTCCGGCGCCCACTAGGCTGGTCGTCATATGACCGGCCGATTATTGCTGACAAATGAGTACGATGCGTAGAGGACGGGTTGATGGAGCGCCTCCCAGTCCATTGACTCGTCCTCTACGTTCACTTTGATTTTCCACCCAGATGCATATTCGTCTCCCGGCAACACCGAAATCTACCCACTGTGATTATCGTCCTTATACTGACTATATATCGGACGCGTAAACTTCACATACCATTCGGTTTGCCAAAAGCCGGCGCACTTGCAACTCATCGCCAAGGCACAGGAACATGAGCGCGTTGCCTTCCTGCCATACGTCCAAATATCGTTGCGCGCTGCGGTTTATCGCCCGTATGTGGAGGAGCCAAACTCCCTAGCGGAGCACTTGTTTAAACGACGCAAGACCCTCGGCCTGCTCCAAAAGGAGGCTGCAAACCTCATAGGCGTAGGCGCGTTCACGTACCTGAATTGGGAGAAGAACAAGACCGAGCCGGAGGTTCGGTACATCCCGGCCATCATCCGCTTCTTGAGCTATGACCCGTTCCCGGAGCCCCAGACGTTGGGGGAGCAGATCGTTCGGGCGCGGGAAGGCCAAGGCATTTCTCGGAAGCGGTTGGCATCGCGGCTTGCGGTCGACGAAGGCGTCTTGGCAAAATGGGAACGAGATGTCACTCGGCCCAAGGGTAACCAGTTGCAGAAAATAGGCGCGCTTTTGCCCAACATGTTACGCCGCCACAATTACCCAGCAGATACGGACGACACCCTCTCAGTTAAACGCCTTAGATAGCCGTGTGATCACGCCTTCAGGATTTTCCTCTCCCGTGCTTTGGCCCTATCGAAAAAAGGATAAAGTTCACCTTTTTGGCCTACACGGATTTCCTCCAGACTCGGAGGAGAGTATAAATTGGTGATTCGATTTGATGGCCTACTAGATATTGGGTCACGGTGGCGAGCGGCTTGAGTACGCGATCAGACGAGGCCTCTGGTCGTGACGGGTCAGTGTACGGATTTTTCATGTGCCCTTTACATGATACCGCTGTAGCGGCTAAAACCCGTCCCTGCACACAACGAGTAATCCCGCCGCCGCCGATCGAAACTCTCGGTCCAGCCTCGCCGAGGGGTAGAAAGTTGTTTTCGGTCAATGGGTTATAATACCTGAGGACCAGAAAAAGGAGGTTGCCGTGGCAAAGAACGAAGATGCTTTGAAACGTGCCGACAAGATCTTTGAGCAAGTGATGACGGATCCTAAGGATCCGAATGCTCGCATCATATCGGCTCGGCGGGACAATACCGCCAAGCCTTTTAATGCGGAAGACATGATCAAACGTGCGAAGAATGCGTCAAAGCGCGTGAGACACGCCGAAGAGGCGATAGCTCTCATCGAACCGGCTCTTAATCGGTTCAGCTAGCTTGTAAAACGAGTGCGTCGATTTTCACTGATGCGCTGTCCTCCCAAGGGCAGCGCATTTTTATAGAGCCGCACTATGAAAAAACCCGCAGCAAAACGTCAACCCGCGCGCATCACTAAAAAGCAGTACAAGGACGCTTATCGCGCTTATTTCCATTACGCGGGCGCTATCCGCGACACGCTCGCGAAGCGCTACGGGCATCTCGAACTTGCTGTCGACCCTATCGTCGCGTTGAATGTCGCTGTTGCGACTTACGATGATATTGATCGCTTCAAGTCCTATCATTTGCGGAATGATGGTGATGCTCGTTCAGATGTCGTCAAACGTGCCGCATATTTCGCTAAGTGGACCTCCAAGTTACGGCCAATTATGTTCAAGCGGACTACCGACGCGCCCGCTGCTCGTGATATGGGCCTAATGGTCAATGAGCTTCTTGCCCTCGCCTATGCGATGGAGTTGATGAGTTCTGAGCTGGGCCGGAACATACGGCTTTCCAATAAAACGCATTCGGAGCTTCTATACGACCTCCACTATCGCGAAATCGCAGACGACGCATTGCTAGCAATATTTCAACTGATCGCCGATCTCGCACGAGCTCGCAAAGACAACCCCATTATCGAGTTCAATATCAGCTAGTTGCGCAGGCCTTTAGAACGTCTGGGATGTTTGAATAATCTGGCACCCAGAGCGTCGCAACGCCGAGCGAGTGAAAATCACGTTCGACAAACATATCGGCCAGCCGGCTGCCTTTCGTTTTTTGAATAGACACATGGCGGACTACTGGCCCTGTTTTTTCGCGCGCATGATCTAACAATCTCCGCACATTTGGGTCGGTCAGAGAAACCCCGACGAACAGACATGTGCGATTCATAAAATGATGGAGTTGAAGAATATTGGCCCAGTGGCCAGGGTCCATAAAGTGCAGATTGTAGTCACGCTCGGAAAACACAACGCTTTCTTTGCAAGCTGCATCCTCTAGGTCATCGTCCTTATAAGGAAGGAACCCGTGCGGATGATATATGCGCAAGCCACCCGATTGGAGCGGGTACGTCGCATTGGAATAGATCGACACGATGTCTTTTCGTTTTAAGCGCTTCAGGTGTCGCTCAACGGCGTTGTCGAAGTTGTATGTAATTACGTGGCTGACGGGGGCGACAGCGCCCGTGCGCAGAAAAATATCGCACAACGGCTCGATAAGTTGGGCTGAGCCTTTTTCCCAGAATGATCGATAAAGTATGTCGCGAGCCATGGACCTCACGCCGAACGAATATCCTAAAAGCGTTTCCAGATGTCGCACCATCGTCGTATTCGCGTACCCCTTTTCACGCATCTTGATAATGTCGCTTATGCTCAGTGTGGGATCGATCTCCTTGTAAATTTCGGTATATAGGTCTTCAATTAGCTCATTCCACTGGGGTAATTTTAATGCCGTCGAAACGCCTGCGCCGAGAACTATTGTGAGAGTTCTCCTGCGCACAGCGGCACGCACAAGTTCAACGATGGGACTGTAAGAATACCGCGTTTTGTAACCGACTATTTCATCTCGGGTTGTGGCAAGTCCGATCGCATCCTGGATGTCTATCATTCTCGGTCCCCTCATAGCGATGCGTCACGGCATCGGTGCCAACTAATTTTATCCCCGCTAAGCTGATTCGCTTTATAGTTAAACGAGCTACTCTGCTGGTAGGAAATGCTCACCTCGGCGGATATTAGTTTCAACATTCATTTCCTCGCGTAGCGACATATGGAGAGCGTCAATGTCAGATGAGAAACAGCGCCCCCAAACCGGTGGCGAACAGAAATCGACGCATACCTCTGATTCAGTCGATTTCCATGAGAGCGTGCCGATAATAAAAGCTGCGAGCGGCTTCAACCTTCAGAACGCGCTCAACAAACCCGTCAATAAAGATACGTCAGAGAAAAAGTAAGGCGCCGACATTTTTGCCTTAACAGACCACGACTGGGCGATCATCGCATCTCTCACCAGTACGGCGAGCGCTGTTGCGGCGGCAGTTGGTTTGTGGTTTTCGGCGCGGGCTACAAAGTCTCAAGCTAGAGCCGTTGACGTCGAAACCGCCCTGCGCCTGATGGATGATTTCTCCACCCATTGGAAGGAAATTGATGCTGCCGCCGACCGTGGTGAAGAAATTCGCAAAGCTGCTATCGTCGATTGGATGAACCATACAGAGACCGTTGCCGGCCTGTATATGAAAGGTGCCTTGGAACGCGTCTCACGTTCGATGATAAAGCCACAACTCATCTCATTCGCCGTGAGCGTGCGGACCATACCAACGCTCGCCGCTATTCGTCACGAGGCGACGACGGATGAGAGCACGTTCGAATATATCCGCACCTTTGAACAGAAACATCGGACTGAGATCAATCTGCGTCTGCCGGATGGCATAGAAATCTGACCGGTTGGTTAGTCCTCCAATTTTCTCAATGACCGTGTAATAACTTTTGCCAGCGCCTCCGCGCGTTCCCGAGCATCCTCCGGCGTTGTCGTGGTGTGTCGCCGCACAACGCGATAGCCGCGCACCATTCCTTCCGTCATCTCGGGCGAAGCCGCATGGCTCGCGATGAACGACATCAGATCGTCGGGCGAGAGTACCTCGACACGATTCTGTTCCTCCGGCGTGAGGGACGAGACAACTAGCTCCTTGCAGCGCGGAAGCGATCGAGGACGCGAGACGACAATGACGACGCGCCCGGCACTTGCGGCAAGGCATTTTCGCGCGTTCTCTATCTCGTGCTCCAGCGGCGTCGTGACGGAAATCTCAAACGCGAGCGACAGACCGGGGCGCTCCAACAGCACATCGATCTGCCCGTTATTGCCCGCAATTGGCGCTTCGATGGTTGCTCTGAAACCGTGCTGTTCGCCGAGCTGCTTGACCATTGATTGCAGATAGCGGTGCTTCGCCCCACCCTTACCCAGATTGCCATCGCTCACGACAGGCATCGGCGGTCGCGGAGCGTTTATATGCAGGTTCCCGCTCGGCGGCAGGGGTAACGGCTCTCCTGGAGCTGTAGCTGCAGAATGTGGCTGCTGCTCCAATGGTCCCGCCTTTGGCTCCTCGTGAACGGGCCGTGGCGCCTCTTCCGCCCGATCCTCTTCGGGGAGACTTTCGAAGTCCTGCGGCGCCGGCAATACTGGCGGGGCCGCGTACCGCTCGCGATTACGCACGTACAGAAACTCAAGCTGGTCTTCCGTGAGCTTCGGCACCTGCGCGAGCAGGCCCAAAGGCACCGTCAGTTTGATGGCCTGTCCCGTGACCCCCTTCATCCACGCCGCAAACTCGGTCTGGCCGCCGCGCTTGCGCATCCGCTCGATGAAGTCTGGACCGGTGCGCAGTTCGGGTGCGAGGGCGTGGGCATCCCGCGCGCTGACACCGCCTGCGCATTTGATGCTGGTATTGGCGAGGACGGCCGCACGCAGCCGGGGGCCGAGCTGATCGAGGTTCTGGTGCGCCAGCGTGAGGCCGACGCGGTACTTGCGGGCCTGATTGAGGATGGTCTCGATGTTCTCATCGAAATACTCCTGGGCCTCGTCCACATAGAAGAATGCCGGCGTGCGGGCCGGCGCCGGCACGGTGGAACGCTCCAGCGCCGCTTGGGTGAGCATGGCGATGAAGAAGCGGCCGAAGAGGCTGGAGCCTTCCTGCTTGAGCAAATCCTTCGAGGTGTTGATGAGGACGATCTTGCCCTCATTGAGTGCCTCGAAGAGATCGACCTTGTTTTCCGGGTGCGAGAACATCCGCTCGAAGGCAGGGGTGGCGAGGACGCCCCATAGCCGCCGCAAGATTTGCTTCTTGGTCGCCGCAAACGACGGGTGGAAGAACTCCGTCTCGAAGAAATGCCGGGCCGATCCCGGCAAGTTCTCCATGTATGGCCGGAACTTTGTCCCGTCCTCCATGAGCTGCATGAGGGTGTGGATGGTCGCCTGCGGGATGGTGAGCATGAGTCGGGCGAGGTACTTGAAGATGACGCCTTGCTTCTGCGTCAGCTCGGCCCCCAAGAGCGCGCCGAAGAAATATTCGTACAGCTCGATGGCACCGTTTTGCACGCGCTCCCGATCGACCGGGCGATATCCCGAGGTGCGCTCCAGATGCGCGTCGAACATATTGAGGGCGACGGGATATTCGATGTCCTCCGGATCGATGAGCACCAGCCGGTCGGCCAAGCTCCCCGGTATGCCAGGTGTAAAGCAGGCGAGCCGGACAAGCGAGTTGATGAGGTCGCCCTGACTGTCGATGACAACGACGGCGCGCTTCTCCTGCATCGCGGCGGCGAGGTCGGCACAGATCATGCGCTGCATGAGCTGCGTCTTGCCGTGGCCCGTGCCGCCGATGATGTGGCAGTGCTCGAAGCGCAGCGCCGGAGGCATGGCAACAGGGATCGGCGTCTCGAACAGCGCCCTCAGCCCGGTTCCGCGAAGATACAGCTCGACGAGTTCCTGCCCGCTTTTGCCGCGCTGGCCGGTCGGCATGATGAGGGGGCGTCGATATTGCGTGTCTTTGTTATCTGGATCGATGCCGGACGCTCGTTTGGCGTTGTCGTTTGCCCGATCACGCAGCGCTGCGAAGAGGTCGGCATCCTGCGCATTCCTGTCAAAGAAGCTCCTGAGCAGCGGCTCGATAACTGACGCAGGCTCGTCGAGTATGTCGATGAGTGGGGTCTCGAACGTCCCAAACTCAACACTCCCTTCAAAGCACGCGCCCGGCAGTGCAGCCAGGAACGGGACAAATGCATCAAAGATCGTCTCCTGCCAGAGCGCGAAGCGGGTGTCGAAGTCTATGAGCCACCTGCGCTGCCGGTGGATGTATCGGCGGAGCTTGATCGCTTCGTCGATGTCGGTCTCGATCACCTGCCAGTTGACCGCAATCCGGTCGAGTCCTTCCAGAGACATGAGCCACTCGATGCAGTCGGCAACGGCCAAGACAACGGCGTCGCCGGGAGTACGCCCAAACCGCCGAAAGACGGCAAGCCCGGTTTCGACCACCAGCATATCGGGGTCGCGCAGCCGTGCGGGCGCGTCTTGCCAGAGTCGCTCCGTCTTCTCGACGAGCACTCTGGATTCGCGCACATCTCGCTCGCGCGGCGAGACCCGGAAGTAATTTCCGAGGTTAGAACTCAAGAACCTCGTCCCCGCCGAAGCGCGCGGCCGATTCGAGGACGAGCTTGAAGGTTTCGGCCGCTTTCTTGATCTGCTCCTCGACGGCCAGCATCTCCGTGATCTCTTGGCAGGCGATCTGTTTGCCGTTCTGGAGATCATCAACGCTCAGCGAAAGGTTGAGCATCTTGTAGGCAAGGGCATAGCCGATATGCCGCAGCCCTAAATCTTTGGGGTCTGGCCCCTCGGCGTTCGTATACAAGACGGTCTTGCCAAGCTTGTACTTGGCAATGTTCGCCTTCTCGTCATCGGTGAGTTCGGCGCGCACGCTGAGGGAAAAGGTGACGGTCTTGCCCAGCAATCCCCCTGCCTGCTGATCCCGACGCAACAGTAGTTTCATATGCACCCCCGTTTGTTGATGGGTACTCGACTACTGAACGCACTCCTGACTAAGGGTCGCAAATGGCAACTTGTGTCGCTTACCTCTTCTTTCCGCCCTTCGCTTTGTGCTTAGCCTGCGCCAAGTCGGACCCTGCAACCGACCGGACGGTCTTGTTCTTGCTTTCACGCAGCAGCTTTGATGCTTTGCTCGCATCCTTTTTCGAAGTCGTCACATTCCTCTCCAATTCAATTGGCTGGTCGTGTTGAACAACATCTAAGCTGAGCCATGCGCTCCGCCCTTGTCAACAGGACACGGATGAATTTCACAATTTCACTCGATCACAGTGTGCTGGCTTTTACAAAGGTATGAGGAGGCTACTACAAGATCGGCATTCGAAACTCACTACGTGACGAATGATCCAAACTTTGGTCTCCACTCTCGCCGAGCGTCCCATCATTTTCTCCGGCAGCGCTCAAGAGGTTTTTGATGCTGGGCAGTTCCGGCAGGTCAATGTCCGTTGGCATCTCAATCATTATGTCTTGTCGCGATCGTTCCCAAATTAGGCGATTCCCTTCCACTCTATATTGACCTTGGCATTCAGCTTCCTGTGACGCCCATCGGGCCAACCCTTGAAGATGTTGCTCTTCGCCAAATAGCGCCGCCGCTTTCAGCGATCTCAGACTGTGCTCGATGCCGCGCAACGCATCGCGGAGCTTCGGAAATTGCAGACGATAATAGGCCGTGGAACGACGGCAAGATTGGTCGTTAAGTTCATGATAAATTGACTGAAGTTCTTTTTGATAATCTATCAACGCCTCTTGTGGCGAAGGCTTAACGATCAAAAACGCGCCACCTCTGACATACCCAGCAGGTACCTCTTCGAACTTATAAAGCTCGCCTTTGTCATCCGCCCTCGCATAACGAAGGTCGTCGCGCAAATCTTTCCACCGCGTCAATGTCATGGTGCTTCGTGCGCGATTTAGCTCTTCATCTTCCGCACCATGGCGATCAGCTCGACGACGCTCTGCCGCATAGTCGCGGACCCTTCGTGTCAAAAAAAGCTGGCCATCGGCGCGTCGAAGAGCCGTGACCAACTGATGATGTAGATGTGGCATCGAGCGTCCGAGCGCATTGCGCATCGACTCAATTTTTTGAATTCCGGGATGTTCCACCGCGCTTCTCAACTCACCCAGGAATGTGGGGAAGAGCGCCAGCGTCTCGACCACCTGCAGGACATACCCTTGACGATCGCGCATCTGGTTAAAATCGCGGGCGACCAGATTGAAGTCCAGTCCGTATAAATCGCTGCCGCAATCATGACCGAGCAGGAAGAGAACTCCGTCTTCGGTTTTCATCACATACCCCTTCCAATGGGTACGCTTTCCATCATGCGAGCACCAAACATAGGGATGCCCACGGACATTTTTTGGCGGTGTCACGTCGTACCAGTACTCGATCGTTGCCGTTTGATAATTCTCAGGCAGCGTTCTGCTATATGGCAGACTTTCTGGGTCGTGAACGACAAACTTTCGTCCAATGAGGTCCGCATCGCTTATCTTCGCCGAAGCGCTTTGCAGTAGCCCTGGTTTTTCCACGAGTCCCATGTGAGACCCCCAAAGTTGGGTGACCTGAGCATGCGGCTAGAGAGAGAAAATAACTGCTCATACACCGCTGCTGGCTTTGGACTCGATGTCGATTCTCCGATTCGGTCAATAGGCAAATTCCGATTTCGATATTCTCTCTGAGGGCGACGCGCACGCCGTGCGCCAACTGAGGACGCATATTTTCATCAGAAACAGAAAGAGATTTTGGTCTCACAACCCGCGGGATAGAGCTGCGCGTATTCAAAGCCTCGCTGCCTTCCCATCCGCCTGGGCTTGCAGGTGGCTTTGCAGCGCTTGTTCAGCCTGAAGTTTAAGGGCGGAGCGTTGGACCATAGTTTGATGCCGAATTTGGGTCAGCTCCTGAGACCCCGCTCGTAGAGCCTGCTCCAGAGTTCTTTTCTCGTTGGCTATGTCTCGATCCAGCGCGGCAATATCTCGTGCGTCTACTCCTTTACGCGGATCAAAGAGGAAATGGGCCTCGACGCTCTGTCGCCAAGCCATGAGTTGGCTCGTTAATGCAGGCCCAAATCCCGGCACCTGCACAATGTTGGCTGATCGCACATCCCACGCCGTCTCAATGTTGTAGCTCTCCAACATAGCCTTCCGGCCCGGGCCGATTCCCTGAATTTTGGCGTTTTCAATGTAGATTCCTTCCAAATACCGTTGGCGCTGACTTTTCTCCACGTCTCGCACCAACTGCTGATATCGATTTTGTCGTACCGTCGGCAGGTTCCGCCATTTCGTGCGCTGCTCCTCCAACGAAGATAGCTTCTGGCGAAACCGTTGATCTCCGGCCTCCCGATCGTAGCGAGATTTTGCCGTGTGCCAGTTGGCGTCGGCCATTTTCAGAACGGGTCTGAATGCTTCAGAAGCAGTCGGCTTAAAGCCACTCCGTATACCCGCAAAAGTCAAAATTCCCGCGACTACCCAAAGAAAGGTAAGTGATGGCTCAAACCCAATTCCGAATATGAGAGTGGCCAACGGGAAAACCACTTGCGCGATTTGAAAATATTGCTGCGCGTGCCCAGCTTCTACTGCGCCGGCGGCTGGTTTGATCGCACCAAATTCCGATGGAGATTTCAGAGCTGGAGCTGGTCCGGGCGAGGGGATCGATGAAATCTGTTGCCAAATGACATCTATGTTGAAGGTTCCGCCACCCGATCCGGCTTTGACAAAGACGTTGAACAAAACGACCCCGTTGGCAGCCTCCAGACCACACCATGGGCAGCCGTCACCAGCATCAGAGTAGTAGTGCGATGCATTTAATTTGCACTGTTTGAGCTGCTTTTCTAAATCCGCGAGCGTGGTCGCCCATTGTATAGCGGAGGGACGAGCACCTGGCGAAGTGCTCCCGCGAGCGAACGCTCGTTCAAACAAACTAGCAACTGGTTGAGAAATGTTTCGGAGCTGCAGGACATTCGGAGGCGGGTCCATTTGCGCTAGCGCATGGCTGATGCCGTAAGCGAAGCGAAATTCCTTGATAGCTTTATCGATCGGCATGTCCCCGGCACCACGAAAGCGCCCCGCAAAAGGGTGCCTGTTCATGAACAGAAGCATGAAAATCAAGACCGACAAGCCAAAATTGTCGTGGTTGGCCGTCCGCACCATTCCGCGAAATGGTTGTCCTTGTAGCTCGGGCGGCGTGAAGGTCGGTATCCCAACTTCACACGGAAAACACTTCCCGGCCGCTGATATCTGGAAGCTGTCGCAATCGATGAGCTTGACCGTAGCCTGCTGCGATACAACGACGCTTCCGTGGTTGACGTCGCCGATTACATGCCCCGCTTGGTGAACGGCAGAAAACGCGCGTGCTACGTTGCTCGCCACACGCACGAGAAACCGCCAATCGGCATTCGGGAACTCGCTGCGGCGGCTCTTGGGGCTATAAAGCAGATGGATATCCTTATGGCCCTTCACGCGGGGCATAAGGAAGCCGCATACCGCGCCGCTACTCGTTCGCAAAATCTCCGCAGGCCAAGCCGTCATAGCTGCAAGTTGCTCGGAGCGTGTTGCCATAACAAGTTCGAGCTTCTGGGCTTTCTCCGACGAAACCGCTTTGTGGTAGATCTTCGCGACCAACAGTGGCTGACCATCGACACCATAGATCGTACCTTCGCCCCCTCGGGCGATCGGTTCAGTTAATCTGACGACACCTCGTTCGCTCTTCACAAACGGAAGCGCCTTCGCAGTCATGCCGCGCTCGCTTCAATTTTTGAGCGACGAGTAGCGAGGACGAGTGTTTTGTCATCATCGGTCCGCTCGCATACCTTGGGCGACGATAAGTAGCGCCCGAGCGCGGAAGACATGCCTGCATCGATTCCTCCGGCATCGAGCGCCCGAATTGGAGGAAATACACCGGCGAAGAACGGCTCGTGCGCCGACCTTGACGCGTAGTGGAGAGCCAGCCGCTCGATGCCATCCGTGAAGACCGCCACCTCTTCGATTCGCCCTTTGCTCAAATCAAAGGCGAATAGATCGAGCGCCGCTTCATCCGTTACGAAGTACGTCGTGTTGGCAAATTCTCCGCGCTGGGGCCAATGCACCCAGCACCACCCGTCTTCCGGCGCTCCGGATACGACGATGGCCCCGTCGCCAATTTGAACGAACGCGGAAGAATTATCACCGACGACGGCGAACAACAGGGTACAGGCAAAATCGCGGGGGACGAGTCCCTCGCTCGCCGCCTGCTCGACAATTGCCTCGCGAGCCTGCTCTATCCAACGAGCGGCCAAAATACGATCAATCGCATCGACTGATCCACCGCCGGCCCAGTGAAGTTCGATTGCGTTCGCGACGGTGGTACAGGCGATCTCTGCCCCACGTTCGGCTCGGCTCGCGCTTCCGGCGCCGTCGGCAACGACGATGTATAAAAGTGTCTCCTTGTTCGGACCCTCTAGAACTTTAGCCAGAGAGAAGTCCTGACAAGGCGTTCCGCCACTTAGATGGGATGTGCCGATTTCCGAGGCGAGAGCAACTTTCCATCCGGACGAGTTCATCCAACGGTGGCCCATCCATCGGGGGTAATCGGATTTTCTAGCGGCACTTCGTCCGTCGTTTGCGAGTGTGATACCGAGCTGAGCGAATTTGAGAGCCAGGAGAAAAGATCACGGAAGCGAAGCTCCTTTAGATGAAGGGGCGCTCGCTTCGATATCCTCCCCAGTATCTCGAAATTTGCGCCCTCTACGCCGACCGCAAAGAATGAAAACTTCTTCGATTGCTCGCCTTCGCGGATGACGGCTGCGGCATGCGTCCAGTCATCGGTCGGCGCACCGTCGGTAATGAGAAAAATCCAGGGACGATAGTAGCCGACACCGTTCTGACGATAGACGGCCTTTCTCTGCTCAATCATGTCAACCGCCATAGCAATGGCTGCCCCCATGGGAGTGTCCGCGTTGGCGTTGAGCACGGGAGGCAGGAAGTTATCCGCAGTCTGGAAATCCGCAGCCACGTTGACCGGTCCGAAGTTCACCACGGCGACTTCAACTCGCTTGGCTGCGAGAGCATCAGCGGCTAATTCGTCCTTGAATGTGATCAGTCCGGCGTTGAGTTCCGCAATTGGGCGACCGCCCATCGACCCGGATGTATCGAGCAGCAGTATGCAGGCACAACGATCTTCTGGATTGTCGGAGAATTCTGCCGCTCCAAATGGAACCTGCTCGAAATCTGTCATACCCGCCCCTTGAGGTTTTATTACCGAAATCTCAATCGAAATATCGCTCTTGCTGCTACCAAAGAGCAAGTGTCTAAATATTATGGGGTTTGCTGACAGATACCGCGCGGGCCCCGCAGTCGATATGTAAGTCAGAAGTCTGAGTTTTGCAGGGTTTGCCTGACAGATTTTTGCAAGGTAGCCGCCGAGCTAATCGATCTATCCTGCTGGGGGAGTGAGCATGGGATACGTTTTAATTATCGTGGCCGTGATTGGCTTTGTAGTTGCGATCAAGATTTATCTGGACACGAAGCGGCGTGAGCGCCTCATGGCCAAATATGGTGACGTGCGCGTGGTGGACGACATCATGAACGCCAAGGTCTGGCAGGGCATGTCTGAAGAACAGCTCATAGAGTCCTGGGGCCGGCCCGTAGCCAAGGACCATAAAATATTCAAAACGAAAGTGAGCGAGACCTTCAAATACAACATGACTGGCAAAAATCGGTTTGGTAGTCGCGTAAAATTGGAGAACGGTATCGTCGTCGGCTGGGAACAAAAATAGGCCCGCCCCCTTGCTTATTTTGCGCCGCGGCGCGCCATAATTACATGCGTGGCGATACGGTATCGGCGCTGAATGGTCTACTCGGTGCCCCATCAATCATGAGCTTGAGAAAGACTTGGTAGTTCGGGAGGTTGAGCAGGTCTTCCATCTGGAATGTCGGCGAGAACTCCCGCGCAAGAAAGGTAGCGTCCTCTGCGCCGACCCGAAAAACGATGAGCGTGCCGGCGTTGCCGATCACGGCGTGGCGAACGTCCAGTTCGAGCTGATGAAGATACTGGTGGGCCAGAGTGAGGCCGATCCCATATTTCCGTAGCTCCGATGCCATGTTGGCAGTGGAAAGCGTTGTAAAGCTCTGAAATTCGTCGATGTAGACGAAGAACGGCCGCCGTATCGACTGCTCCGTCTCCGCTCGGCTGAATGCCGCAAGCCCAATGGTCGTCACTAGCAAACTGCCGAGAAGGTTGGCGCTGTCTTCGCCGATTTCTCCTTTCGCGAGATTGACGATGAGGCCGCCGCCGGCATCCATGAGCTGCCGCAGATGCAGGTCTTGTTGCGGTGCCGTCAGGATACGGCGAAGCGTCGGATCGGCAAGGAACGCGCCCACCTTGTTCTGGATTGGTGCGATGCCGTCGGCTCGGTAGCGGAAGGAATATTGCGGAAATTCCTTCAACCAGAAGTCTCGCACGGGCTCATTCGTGACTTGGTGGGCCACGCTTTTGCGGAAAACCTCGTCCGATATGAGACGGAGTATATCCGACAGAATGGCATCAGGGGTTTCGAGCAGCGCATAGAGCGCGTTGCGCAAGATATGCTCCATGCGCGGTCCCCAGGCATCGTCCCAGAGCTTCTTGAATGCTTCGAGAATGCCTGAGACGGCCAAGGAACGTTTCTCGGCACGCACATGGCGAAGCGGGTTGTAGCCATAGGGCGATGAAGCATCAGGCACGTTCCAATATATAATGTCGGTGCGACCTGACTGTTGGGCGTCCGCTGCAACCTTGTCGGCGAGATCGCCGTGCGGGTCCACGAGACAAAACCCCCTTCGTGCAAAGAGGTCTTGTTGAACCAGAGTGTGCAGGAGTGTTGATTTTCCTGTGCCGGTCTTGCCGATCGCATAAACATGGGACAGACGATCCGCCTGTTTGATGCCAAACCGGCGACTTGGCGGGCGGCCGTTGGTGAGGGCAAAGTATGAGATGAATGGGTTACGCTCCATTCACTCAAGGATAATCACGAGGAGAGCTGCGTCAGGTCCGACGGATGCATCGGCATGGATGCAGCAGGAGGACTGATGGGCGGACAATTCATTCGGTACGCTGGTACGATATGCATATCAGCGGCGAAGGGCTCGAAGAGTTCATTACGATCTGCGAGGAAGAGTATGGCGTTCGGCTGTCGCCGGAAGAGGCGCGGGTCTGTGCGATGCGTCTCTTGCTCTTCTATGAGCTGATCTACCAGCCATTGCCCGGCGAGCGAAATGCTAGGCAGACATTTTCTTCTCGTCCCGAACAAGAAGCTCAGTGAAGAGATCGACCAACTTCAAAAACTTTGGATCGCGATCTTCCCACAATGTTCGAATATCACTAAGCACGGCCCGCTCGTTTGGGTGAACGGCCGAGTTCGAACCCGTCGGCAACGGAAATGTGGCGTCATATAAGACTTTTCTGTCGGTCAGAACCAAGTTCGAAGCTACGGAATCAAGAAGCCTGCGTTGTATGACAACATCGCCGCTTTGAAACCAAACGGCGGCTCTGCTGAGCCCCGAAATGACGTTTGGAACGAGTTCGAACCAATTTGCCTTTTCTGTTGCTGCTTTGGTTTCCGCGAGCGCTTGGTCCTCCCGCTCGATTCGCTGTCGCTCGCGCATGAACTCCGCATCGTCGATCAATTCCCGGAGCCGCAGTGTCGTCAGCGCCGCCCGTTCCTGGGCGAGTAGTTTTGTCGTACGCTCCAATACCGCGAGGCGAGCCTGCTGCTCGGCGTGCCAATCTTTTCCGTTCTCGCGGAGGAGCTTGAGCATGGCTGCGTGCATGCGCGGTTTGATCGCCACCCCTTCGACTATTGCGAGCAGCTGTGTTTCCAGGTCCTTGGCCTGAATGACGCGCTGCGTGCAGCGAACGTCGCGCCGCGTCTTGGCACAGTGATAATAGACGTAGCGGGAGCCATAGGCATTGCGCTTGTGCTCCGCCGTGATCGCCGCGCCGCACTCCCCGCAGCGCATGAGGCCCGTAAAGGCAAAGACGTGCCTCTTTGGTGCCGCTTTGCCGGGGCGCCGCAGTGCCGCTTGGACCCGCCCGAACTCCTCTCGCGTTACGACCGGCTGGTGTGCCCCCGGCATAGTCTGACCGTCATGGGTGAGTACGCCACTGTAGAAGGGGTTGGTCAGGATGTAGTAGACGACGGCCGGCGCGAGGTACTTGCCGCCACTTCGCTTCCGCTGCGGCGACTTGAGGCCCCATTTCTGAGTTTGTAGCGCAATGTCCTTAACCGAGTAGCTGCCCGTCATTCCCAATTCGAAGATGCGACGGATCAGCGGGAAGCGATCAGGATCGGGGACGATGGTCTTCGCCGCCCGGTCGTTGAGGTAGCCGATGGGTGCCAAGCATGGCAGCCAACCTTTCTCTCGCTTCAACCGGTTCCCGCGCTTCACGTTCTCCGAGAGGCTGTCGACGTAGTACTTCGAATAGCCGAAGATAATGGACAGCATGAACTTCCCTTGCGGGTTGTTCTCGAAGCTGTAGGTGACAAAGACCAGATTCTTGAGCCGCTTCTGGTCGAGCAGATAGATGATCTTCCCGCCATCGACCGAATTGCGGGCCAAGCGGTCGGGGTGCCAGGCAATAATGCCGTCCGCCTCGTCGCGCTCGATCCTGCGTAACATTTCGTCGAAGAGCGGCCGACCCGGCGCTTTCGCGCTCCTGCTCTCCTCGTACGTCCCGACAATTATCATGTCGGGCTTGCCCTCACGCAGTTTCAACACTTCTGCCTGCTGGCTCTCGATGGAGAGAACCTGACGGTCCTCTGCCTCGCTCGATTTTCGGCAGTAGAGGAAGTAACGCATAGGTGGATGGTCGCGTACGCAACCATCCGACTCGGGATTCTACCCTAGCGTGGACAGTCGCGCGAGTCGCAGTGGGGATAACGATAGCGGAGGTCGCCACTCTGCGAACGGCGTCATGCTGCAAGGTCGCGCGGGCACGCGGTCGCCGTGTCGTTGCCGTTGGATGACGGTACGATGCGCGGATGTCCGAACGTCCATCACTCCAACCATCGCTTCTTGTATCCGCCGTCGAAGACGACGGCACCATTGTCGAAACCGTATTCCGGCCGGAGGCCGCCGACACCGCTCTCGTGGTGGCGCGGGGAAACGAAATCGAGATCGTGCGGGAGGTGAAGCTGCGCGACACACTCTTCGTGCCGGTTCGCGCCTCCAACAACCTCATCAAACACAATGCGGTGCTGCTGCCGTCTGCGCCGAGCGAATACGGTACGGTCGAGGAGCTACTTGCCGAGATCGAAGTTTATATTCGCCGCTATGTATCCCTTACCGATCAAGCAGCCGGCATGTGTGCCGTCTACGTGCTCCTGTCCTGGGTCTACGACGCCTTCAACGAGCTGCCGTACCTGCGGTTTCGCGGCGACTACGGCACCGGCAAAACCCGCGCACTCCTCGTGGTGGGTTCGCTCTGCTACAAGGCGTTCTTCGCCAGCGGCGCATCCACCGTGTCGCCCATTTTCCATACGCTCGATACCTTCAAGGGAACGCTCATCTTCGACGAGGCAGACTTCCGCTTCTCGGATGAGAAAGCCGAGCTGGTGAAGATACTCAACAACGGTAACGCCAAGGGCTTCCCGGTGCTGCGCACGCAGGTAACGCAGAAGAAGGAGTTCGATCCGCAGGCGTTCACGATCTTTGGTCCCAAGATCGTCGGCATGCGCCGCGCCTATGACGACCGGGCGCTGGAGAGCCGGTTCCTCACTATCGACATGCAGCCGGGACGCGCCGACGGCGTGCCGATCAACCTCCCCGACGGGCAGAAAGCGGAAGCACTCGACCTGCGCAACAAGCTCCTCATGTACCGCTTGCGCAACCGGCTCGTCGTGTCGCTCGATGCGTCGCTTGCCGATCCCGCGTTGGAGCCTCGTATGAACCAGATATTGCTGCCGCTGCTCTCGGTCGTTCCCGATGACGCCTTGCGAGCGGTGATCCGTGCCAAGGCGTCGGCGCTCCAGAGCGGTTTGCTGTCGGAGCGCCTCGCCAGCAGCGAGGGGCAGGTGCTCACGATCCTCCACCGTCTCGCGGCGGAGCGGCCGGACCCGACCATATCAGTCGCCGCGATCACATCGGCGTTCAGCGCAGCATATGGCAACGAATATGAGCGGCCCATTTCCAATCGATGGATCGGCTCGATCTTGCGTCGCCTCGGCATCGGGCTCTACAAAAGCAACGGGGTGTTTGTTTTGGTGCCTCGGCAAGAGGAGCATATCGGCGCCCTCTGTACGCGCTATGGCGCAATTTCCGCAATCGTATGAACTGGGTCGTTATTGGTTGGCGTTGACCAGAGTAATAACATCAGCACCTGTGGAAGTGCGAGAGTAGCTCATATCTATCGCGCGAATCATGGAATGGGACATTGCCTTTCCGTCGACACTGGCGGAGATATAGTGGGCGTCTGACGGGACGAGGACACCGGCGTTATTGGGCATTAGATTGACAACGCCAAAACCATAATAAACTTTATCAAGTTCGCCTTCGATCTGTGCGTTGAAGGTATAAAAATATTTCTGGCGATCCACATCTACGTAGCTGGTTACGGTCTCCCAATGGCAATATTTCTTCCCGTCGTTCCGGTAATTGGTTCCATCAAATGCATAAATCTTGCGGCGTTTATCGTGGTAGATGCGTCCGAGGCTATATTGATGCCCAATTGACCCAGGAATGTATTCCGCCCATACCCCTTCGACATTAAATCGACGGCGAGTCATTATATAGCTGATCATACCATATAGATACGTGGCGATCAGGCTCGTGCTCACTCCTATGACCACCCCTGGAACATTCTGAACGAGATATGTAATCACGATAGGCGCCCGATATTTGCTTAGGTAGACGGCCGACTACTAAGGCTCCGTAAGCGGAACATATAGCAAGTCAAGTGATCTAGACATGTCGCGCTCGGAGAAGCAACCGACTGGTTTCAGGGAGATAGGGACGTAGGGAGATCACAAGGGGCATCCAGTGACGGATGCCCCTTGTGCTGCGAGCCCTTGTTGTTGCGCGATGTGCAGAGGCTCGACCCCCGCATCCATCTCCCTATCTCCCCACATCCCTGAAATGCACAGACACCCGTGCATTATCCCCACTTCGCGCGAGATTCGATCCGCGCGAACATGAAGACACCCGATGATGCGGCTTAGACATCATCGGCAATTCTTTTGGTCATGTCGTCGAAAGTACATTGTTACCTGTACACCCTCCGGCGCGAATGGGGGCTGACGCAGGAAGAGCTGGCCTCCCTGTTACCCAGGGGCGGTCGCAACCGGGTCTCTTGCGTTGAGCGAAACAAGCACTCGCCCAACGCGGAGGAAATCCTAGCATATTGGGTGATTTTTGGCTCGCTCGGGTACGAAGTGTTCACGGGCTTCTACGGGAAGCTCGAAGATACGGTCATGCAGGCCGCATATCGCTTCCACGAGCAGTTGGAGGGCGACACGTCGGAGAAAGCCGAGCGCAAGCGCGAGCTGATCCGACGAATGTTCGAGCGAACGACCGGAAACGCTAACCTCACCGCAATATGAGGCGCCGGCACAAGGGCGAGCTGGTGCTCGCGATACGACCGTCGACTCGGGGATTTGCGTTCGCGCTCTTTGAAGGTCCGCTCTCGCCGCTCAACTGGGGCACGCGGGGTGCGAGCGGCTCGCAGCGCAATGCGCGCTTGCTCGAAGCGTTCGGGCGATTGGTGGAAAACCTACAACCCGACGTGCTCGTGCTCGAAGACCTGTCCGCGCCGACCGCGCGGCGCTCCGGGCGCAGCCGGCGATTGCAGCGGCTCATCGCCGGCTACGCGGAGGGACAGGCGATCGAGGTGCGCAGCTATTCCCGCACGCATATCCGTGAGTGCTTCGCGGAAGCGGGTGCGGTCACCCGCCATGAGATTGCAAGCGCCATCGCGGCGCGCGTGCATGCGCTCAAGACCCAACTGCCGCCTGCGCGCAAGCCGTGGATGAACGAGGACACGCGCATGCACCTTTTCGACGCCGTGTCGCTGGTCATGACCTTCTATTGCAAGGACGGCAGGTCGGCGGTCGATGAGCGTGCGGCCGGATGAATATGCACGCTCCTCCTGCGGCGGCCTGGCTCCAATGGTGGAGCCCGGCTTGCGCAGGAGGAGTACTATGACCTCGCGAGAGGACATTCCCGCCATCCGCCGCCTCAATGACGAATTGCGGCAGCATGGACGCGGGGGACGCATGCTCATGACGCGCGGCATCGAGGCCCTCGGTCTCGCCGCCTTGGGCGAGATATTAAGGGCCGTCGCCGCCTTCAAAGAGTTCTCCGAGGACAACGATCCTCATGGCGAACATGATTTCGGGGCGCTCAGGGTCGGGGATAGCCGCATCTTCTGGAAGATCGACTATTACGACAAAAGCCTTGAAGCGGCGTCGCCCGATCCGACCGACCCCGATCTCACCGTTCGCGTCATGACGATCATGCTCGCCGAGGAATACTGAGGCGGGCGCAACACCCCATCCGACGGATGGGGTGTTTTATGTCAGGCGTATCCTGATCGACTGACGGTTCTGCCCGATGCCGTCAGCACTTCCAGCCGGAGGACCAATGCTGCATCCGGATCATCCGGTTGTCGTTTGTCCATATAAAACCTGCCGGGAAGGTTTGGCCGTCCGCTCCCCAGTGCGCACCGCCGCACGCTTCCGCCGCGAACGAGTCCCCTAGAACCGGCCGCTTGAGCGTGAAGCGAACATACACTTTGACCTGGGCGGCATTGCCGGACACCAGCGTGTCCAGAACTTTCACTTCATCCAGACTCATGAATGACGGACACAGCGGATTGCCGTCCTGGTGAAAGAGCGCCGGATCGGTCTGATTGAACCCGTCGCGCAGGCACGCCTCCACCTCAGCCCGTGATGGCCCGTCGGCATAGGCCGTCTGGCTCAACACCATGAACACTGAGAGCGCCATCGCCCCTGTTCGCATCATGTCCCGTCTCCTGATGGATTACCTGAACTGAAATCTGTGCAAGTCACGTCGCTAGTTCTGCGCAACCGGCGGGCTGGTGTGGGCCGACTTTTTCTTATGCCCGCCGGGCTTCTTCGCCGCCTGTGCGGGATGGAACCCATCGACGAGCTGATTGAACCCGTCGATCATTGCCGCGCGAACGAGCGCATTGCTGCCGTCGGTACTGAGCTTGGACACCTGTCCCGACGCCTTGCCCGTCGCGGTGAAGACCGTGGCACCTGTCCGGTTGCTGATGATGCTGAGCGTGACCAGCGCGTTTTGCTGGTCGTTGAGATCGGGCTTCATGAAGACGGTCGACAGCCCCATGGTCGCGCCGCTCAGCAACATCTTGTTGCCGACCGACATGTCTTCCTTCTGTGCCCCGTTGGAGAGGTCGGCCCCATAGCGCAGCGTGTAGTCCGGCAACTGGGCTGAGGAGTAGGTTTTGACGATGTCCGCATCGACGACGCGGAAGCAACCGCTCGTCTGCGCCAGGTCCGGCAGGTCGGCCATCGGGTCTTTGAACCCCTGCGCCCCGGCGACGGCCGGCATCTGAGGCGGCGCGGCAATCGCGACGGTGGCGATGGGAGCAGGACAGGTGCGAGCCGCCGGGGCTTGCACCAAGGGCGGTGGGGGCGAGAAGTAACCCCCGCCACAGCCTGAAACCAACAGCGCCATAGCGCATGACGCAGTGCCAACAAAATGGCGGCCCGTTCTTGTCGAACTAAGCCGCCTCGCCCCAACCGATCCCATTGGCCCCCCGCCATTGAACAGAATGAGCAATTCTGTTCAATCGAATCTCGTCGGGAAGCGGCCTAAAAGAAAGGGATCGGCACTCTACTCCAACGCAATCCGAGCCGCCGCAGGACCTTTGTACGTAAATCCTAACTCAAAGGTCGCGTTGTCACGCGGCGCGATTTTTCTCCAAACATCGGGCGAGCTTTCATTGGCGTGTGCAAACACATCACGACCAAATTCGTCAGATTGAAGAAATAGATAGGTAGCCTCCAACCGTCGAACGGTGCCTCTGAATCTCCGGGGCGTTCCGTTCGCTTCGAGCACTTTCCCTCGAACAGACGTCTTCAGAGCTGGGGCGATTTTTCGAGCAGCAAGTTGAGAAAATATTTTCTCCGCCTCATCCGGGGTACGGGTAAGGAAGAGTTCTCGCGCATACCAGAACTGAGCTTCGTAATTTGTATCACCGTCTGAAAAACCAGATCGGAGATGCTGCAAAGCCAAGACTTTTTCGCGTTGCTCATCCGATTCCAGGTAAATGAGCCCCAAATTGAAGTGCGCTGATTTTGCCATTGGGTTTTCAGTGGTGCATTTTAGCAGTACTTCCTTCGCCTTGTCTTGGTTTCCGTTTTTGGTATGGAGATCGGCGAGCTGAACAGCGATCCATTCAAGTCTGGGATTGGTACCGAAGGCGCGCGCTAGCGCGTCGACCGCCCTCGGATTGTCGTTTACGCTCTTCCGATATTCTGCTTCCGTCACCAAGGTGTACTCGTCGTTTGGAAATGCTCGGTGTAACGCGGCCAGCTCGGCCTCGATGCCACTCATTTTATCGACTACGGCCCGTTCCTCCAGTGCGGATAGCTGCCTGCCGTCGTTTGATCGCAACAAGTCTTTGAATTCATCAATTAACAGATGCAGCCGAAGGTTTGCATCATGGGAACTTCCGGTTCCGTTCGTAAGCTTTGAGAGGCGCGATAAAGCCCGCTGGCGGAGCTCTCTCCGTAGCAAATCATTATGCTCGCCGAGGGCCCTCTGCCGGTACAAGTTGGCGAGCGAGTGCTGGATTGTGCGATCGTTGGGGGATAACTCTTCCGCCTTCTCCAAACATTGTTCAGCTCGCCGCAAGTCTCCGAGTTTATGGGCAAGTTCATACACCCCCTCTTGATGATGGAGGTAGGGATCAGGACCAATTATCTCCCGGATCTGCTTGTAGAAGCTGCGACCAAGTTCGATTGTCCCAAAAGAGTTGGCGATCTGGCGCCCACGAATTATCTGTCTGAAGGCTTCACGATCGACGGAATAGTCCAAATTTATGCCTCGGGTGATTCTGATTAATTGATCAAAACGCTTCTCTTGATCTTGAAGAATATTTTCAAAAACAATTTCGGCGACGTGAGGGTGCCGAGTTCGATATAATCTATCGCCGACGTATTTGTCGAAGGTGCTGAAAATTACGTTTTCAAGGGGAGAAAAAAGGCGGTCTTCGAAGTCTTTAAATTGAATTCCAGAAACTCTGGAAATTAGGCCAGCCCGCACTCCAACGCCAAATCTATGCAATGTGCATATATCCAAATAAAGAAACCGGGCCTCTTCGGGCATGATTCGATCATACTCATCGGTCACAATGTCTTCGAAACGTTTACCGAGCGTGGCCTCATGTAGTGCGACCAGTAGCTGGCGTTGAGCCCGATCAACAAAGGCACGAACGCGCGCCGGATGATCCATCTCAGCTAGTAACCCCAGCGCTTGGTGCCTAGCTAGCTTGTCGAGAAGCACAAGAACTTCTCCTTCAGATAGGTAGCGTATCGGAAATGATGCCGTGACCCATCGATCAAGGACGTCGCATCGTGAATTCCACTCGTTATCTCTCTCAGCGGTAACAATCGACAGCTTTATATTCCGTGAGCTGCAATAATATGCGCAGGCAGAAATTTCGTCGGCCCTTAGGGCCGCACGGTCCGCAAAAAGGAAAATTCTGCGGCCTGTCCGAGAGTATATTTCGGCAAGTTGCTCCGGGCGAATAGCGCCGCCTTCTCTGAGATATAAGACGAGCGCATCGAAGTCGTTGGCCGCATCCCAGGCAACCCGTTTGAGAACAGTAGTCTTGCCGTTACCCGCGGCACCACTGATTACGAATAATTCGAATGGCGTTTTTCTATCGCGCTCTTCTGCCAAGATCACGTCGAGCAAAATTGTGTCGGTGGCGGCCCGCCGCACATCTAGTTCAGTTGCTATACCGCCAAAGCCAAAATCGATCCCTCTGTAGTATGATTTTGCGTCCTGCGGTTCGATTGGCATTGTGGTGCGGACGTGGAGAACATCCTGTTCCAGAAATTCGACGATCGTAGACGGTTCTACTCCGTCTGTTACGACATAGAATTTGGTTAGCGAGGTCCCGCCCTGAGGAAGATATTTTGCAAGGGCCCTGTTCTTTTCAGGAATAACCTTGTCGAGTTCGGTTATGAATTCTTCAAAGGTGGCGTTGATCGGTGTGATGCGGTGTTTGAGCCAGAACCGAGCTTCAACCTCAGTTATCCCCGGCAGTACGGCAAAGTACGTTGGACGATGAATTTTATCATCGAAGAGATCAAAAAGGACCGATTGGATATTAGGGTCCGCGATTGCATATCCGCAAAAAATAATTGGAATTTCGTGAGCGTAATCCTCCAAGCGCGAAAAAAGCCGAGACCGATTCACTTTGAAACGAACATATTGTTCTGAGGTCAGAATAAGCGGCGCGGTTTCATCATCAAAGTGAGAGATGCATCCGTGCAGTTTGAGAAATTGCACGGGGTCTAGTTTCTTCTTGCTCTCTTTTTCAATGTCTTGGTTGTTTTTATAGAATGGAATGAGATCCTGAAGCGGTTGTATACATTCTGAGTATGCTTTATCGACGACCAAATCGAAATTGGTGGTGGCAATGGCGTGCCATTTGAATGTCGGAATCAGTCTGTGGAAAGGAGCTGGTCCAAAATCAAGAAAAATATCTCTGATGAAGCGTTGAAATCCAATTCGTCCTGCTTCATTTTCGCAATATTGAGAAATCTCGACTAAGTGCTTGGTTTTTAAATCACCCCCAAGAAACTTATCCGCCAACTGATCTCGGAGTTGGTTTCCATCCGGAATTTTAAGATTCTTCGGATGTAACGCCCCATACGAAGCGCCTGCACCCAAAAATAGTATCGCGTTTCCGGTAGCAACTGCATCGATGAGCACCGAAGGCAGCTTGAATTGATGTTTGATAGCTTCAGTTGCCAATTTTCCCCCCAACCTCGGTACCTAATTTCTTGCACTACCATGGTGCGTACATGGAGGTGAAAGCAAACCAAAAACTCCGTATCGTGTCTTTAGGGTTGTGAGGCGCAGCGCCCATGCGATCATTTAGAAGCCCCACATTCGCCGTGCCAGCGCTCGCTCTTCTTCGCCGACCACATCCATATAGATTGCAGTTGTCGTTATGCGAGCGTGTCCCATCCACTTTTGAATGACGTTGATTGGTACGCTTTTTTGCGCCGCACCAATACCGAAGGCATGACGAAGGGCTTTAGGCATAGCTCGACTTGGTGCGACACCGATGTTGACCATGATCTGTTTTACCAACATCCATGCGGTCGTTCGGCTCCAAGGCCACATACGAGAAGTTCGGCGGGTTGTATCCAGTTGCGCTGCCGCTATGTCGTGCACGGCCTCGAATTGACGAAGAAGTCGCGTTGGCACCGGGACCGCACGGTAGACGCCGCGACGTCGTTTCTTGAGGCTTTCAATGACGACGACACCGGCCTCTGTGTCTATATGCTCTGGCGTTAGTGCGAGAACTTCTGAAATGCGCGCGCCGGTATAGGCGAGAGTCAGACAAAATGTCCGGCTTTCGGGGCGTAGACGCTGCGCAGCCTCGATAAATGCTTCGCGTTCTTTGATGGTGAGATACTTCCTGTGTCCGGCCGTGTCGTAAATCATAACTGTGGGTCGCCTCTCTCTACGCAACAACGGCGCAAGAAAGAGGTTGACCTATTTAATATTTAATGAACAGAATTGCTCATTCTGTTAAACGTATAGTCTCGTTGTAGCGTAACAACCGCGGTCATTACTTGCGCTTGTGCGTTCCACTACTTCTCTCAATCATAATCGGCGGAGGCTTCGATGTCAGCCGCAGTGCGCCGCAAGGCGGTGGGTATCTGGATTCGGGTGTCTACGGAGGAACAGGCGCAGGGTGAAAGTCCCGAGCATCACGAGCGCCGCGCTCGCCTGTATGCGGAGGCCAAAGACTGGCATGTTCGCGAGGTCTACCACCTCGAAGCCGTAAGCGGTAAATCCGTCGCGGGGCACCCTGAAGCACAGCGGATGCTCAAGGACATCCGCTCGGGCCACATTACCGGTCTCGTTTTCTCCAAGCTCGCGCGTCTCGCACGCAACACCAAAGAGTTACTGGAGTTCGCCGAAATCTTCCGCGAGTACGGCGCTGACCTCGTCTCACTCCAGGAGAGCATCGACACCACATCGCCTGCCGGCCGTCTCTTCTACACTATGATCGCCGCGATGGCGCAGTGGGAGCGCGAGGAGATCGCGAGCCGCGTTGCCGCCTCCGTTCCCATCCGCGCCAAGCTCGGCAAGAACCTCGGCGGACAAGCCACCTACGGCTACCAGTGGGTGGACGGCAAGCTCATACTCGACCCCAAGGAAGCGCCGGTGAGGGTACAGATATACGAGCTGTTCTTGGAGCACCGCCGCAAGAAGACGGTCGCCCGGCTCCTCAATGAGCAAGGACACCGTACCCGTAACGGCTCACCCTTCACCGACACGACCATCGACCGCCTGCTGCGCGACCCGACCGCCAAGGGCTTGCGCCGGGTGAACTACACCCGCACGACCGACGCGAAGAAGCAGTGGCAGCTCAAACCCGAGGAGGATTGGGTCCACCACGAGGTCGAAGCCCTCATCTCGGAAGATACCTGGGTACGGTGCAACGCCATCCTCGACGAGCGCCGGGCGGGCCGGAAGCGGCCATCCCGCAAGCCGGTGCATCTGTTCGCCGGGGTCACGTACTGCCAGTGCGGGGAGAAGATGTACGTGCCGTCCAACTCGCCCAAATACATCTGCTACACCTGCCGGAACAAAATCCCCGTCTCCGACCTTGAAGCCATCTACCACAACGAACTACATGGCTACCTCCTCTCCGAGGAGCACATCACCGACTACCTGGCCCGGCACGACGGCCTGATCCGGACCAAGGAAGCAGGTCTTGTGCAGCTCGAAGAAGAACAGGTGTCGGTCGCCCGCGAAATGGACAAGGTCTATCGCCTCTACCTCGATGACGGGATTTCGCGCGACGGCTTTGCCGCCCGCTACCAGCCGCTCGAAGAGCGCCAGAAACAGCTCAACGACCAACTTCCCGCCGCTCAGGCTGAACTTGACCTCCTGCGCGTCCAGCAGGCCTCAAGCCAGCAGACCATTGCCGAAGCCAGAGACCTGCACAGCAAGTGGGCGGACTACTCTCTTGACCAAAAGAGAAGCATTGTTGAGGCCATCACCAACCGCATCAATGTCAGTACTGACACCGTTGAAATCGACTTGCTCTACATACCCTTAGCCGGAACTGACGCTGCCAAGGCAACGCGTCCACAGGGGTTCATCGCGGCGACGAGCTGAAAGCGCGCGGGGTAAGTCACATGCGCGTTTGCGCGGGCGACGACCGCCTCGCCGGTTTCGATGGGCTGGCGCAGCGAATCGAGCACCTGACGGGGAAATTCCGGCAGCTCGTCGAGAAAGAGCACGCCGCGATGGGCGAGCGACACTTCGCCGGGCTTTGCACGCAAACCGCCGCCGACAAGGGCGGCCATGGATGCGGAGTGATGCGGCGCGCGGAAGGCGCGCGCCGTTCCCATGCCGGTTGCCTGCAACTCGCCCGCGATGGATGCGATCATCGAGACTTCGAGCATTTCCGGTATTAGGTAGCAAACACACCCTAATCTGCCTGCCTTCCTTCGGGGGTCCGGGGGTACTTTCGGCCCTATGGCAGAACCCCACGTCATAACCGCCCTGGTCCGCAAACGCGCTGAACTGGCGGGCGACATAGAGAACGGCCAAGCGGCTGTTACCCGGATGATCCGCGAACTAGAGGGGCTAGACGCCACGATCCGGCTTTTCGATCCGGGCTACCGGGTAGAGGAAATCCGCCCCAAGGCGTTCCGGCCCCCGGAGGATTGGTCCAAGCGGGGCGAGATGACCCGGATCATTCTCGACATTCTGAGGCAGGCGGCGGAGCCCCTTACAAGCCGCGATATAGCCCTGCAATTGATCGCTGAGCGGGCGCTGGACCAATCCGACGAGAAGCTATCCCGGCTCATGGTGAAGCGCGTAGGCGTCGCGCTACGAGGCCAGCGGGACAAGGGCGTGGTGAAGTCCAGTCAGGGGACCGGGCTCTATATGACGTGGGAATTGGCCTAGAGGCTGCCCGCGAACGCCAGCACCGCACCCGCGAAGGCGATCCCGGCCCCGGCTACCATCGCGTAGCGGCTCGTCCGGAGCGCGCCTGCGAAGCCGAGTAGGAAGCCGATGCCTATCAAAAGCAGAGTCATCGTTGGCAGAAACTCATCCTATTAATTGAGAAGCTTGCAAATATGTGCATCCAAGTGACAAAGTCCTGCCCATAACCCGGGGGGATAAATGCCTACAATTGAGGTCGATCTGCGCACGAAAGTGCTGCCACAGACTACCAATGTATATGTGGGCCGTCCGGGTAAGGAATACCGACTCTATCACCAGTTCACAGAGGGACACGTCATCGGCCCCGAATTGCCCGGTCTTGATTTGCAACCGGGCGTGCCGCTCGCGCAACAAACCCTTATGGATAATAGGATTAGGCGATCTGTGCGCCTTCGCAATTGGCATGGAAGGGGGCGTCCTGAAGATGACGTACCACCCACCGCACTTGAGGCATATAACGGCCACTTAGCGGCGAACGCCTTGGGGCAATATCGCAGCGTCGTAACGGGCTATTTCGAGCGCGTGAATGCTGGCGATCTCGTGATTATTCCGCCGCAATCATTCTCTCAGGATGCTGTTGTCGGAGAATTCATCGGCGGTCCGACGGACTTCGAATCTTTCAACATTCCGCGCTATGTGGGTCACCCGCTACTTGTGAGGCGCTTTCGAACCGTCGGACGTATACCGAAACCGAAGCTCAATGCAAGAATACTCGACCTTATTACCAAGCCGAATATGCTTGTTCTTCTTGAGCGGCAACTAAGGTCCGAAATATATAGCGCTGTATACGGCAACTACACTACTGCTGACAGCTTCAACACGAGACTTGAAGTCGCCGCGCGAGAATTTACTACAGACGATGACTTCAATATTAAGCTGTTTATAAAATTCGTCACACAAAATACAATTAAAACAAGTATAAATGGTGAGGATGAAGTATTTGGAATAAAGGTGACCGCATTCGAAGATGCCGGTGATTTGGCCCCTGACCTTCAAATGAACATAAATTCGCCCGGCTTTATCGGCATATCTTCAAAATTCCTTATCCCGAGCGTGATATCGGTGTTATTCGCGTTGGCCGTTCTTCATGGCGCGGACGTTGTCCACGCCGCTGAGGCTGGTAAAATCCTGATCGGCAATAGCTCGGCGCCGGCGGGGGACGCCTGTACGGCAGAAATTGCTGAAGTCGCGCTGAAGCAGATCAAGTTGCTGGGTTTGGATAAGTGGCCTGAAGCTTGCGAGTACGCGAGGAAGGTTGCGGAGCACGCGCAAATGACTACATCGACACGCGTCGTGCAGAAGCCATGAATAGGCAAGCCCATGTATGATTTATTGAAAAAAATCGAACCACGTCATCTCGGTGTGATCGCAGTCGGGGTGTTCAGTTTTGTTGCAGGCATTTTTGCAACGGAGCTGTCCTCATTTCGGTCCGATCAGCGACAGATTCTCAATGTCGAATATCAGCAAGTGCAGCAGGCATCCCAGAAATTACTGGATACACTTCAGCCGCTTTCCGACACCGCCACAGGCCGCGCCGCGCCCAAGAAAGCAGACATACAGTCCTTTCGTACTCAGGCATTGACACTATTTGCGGCTGCGCATCAGGTCGCTACCAGAGTGCCCGCCGCTGCGCCCGCGTTCGAAGAGTATTCTACAGCGCTTATAGCATTGAAGACTGCTGCCGAGCAGATGCATGGCCCAGCCGATGCACGTCCGTTTGTGCGCGCGTATAGTGATTTCGTCGTAGCCCAAAAGCATTTTGACGACAACATCGTTAAGGCGCAGGAGCGGATGAAATGGTTCCCGTGGCAATCCTGACTACTCAGCGCGCAATGGTACGGCGCTGCCAATAGCCCTTCCACTGGCGACTTACAGGATGCACGAGCGATGCATTCACAGCCATCAGGAATTGCTCGCCGTTGCTGACGCGGCGGTTGTTCTCGCGCCAAGCCATTTCGTTCGCATACGAATGAAGGTAGCGACCGCTGATATGATGGTGCGTGCCGATCTCCGCGCGACGCAGGCGGGAAAAGAAGCTTTCCGCCATGTTGGTTGACGTTTCCCCTTCGGCGTAGCTTTCCGAATGATTGATCCGCTTCGTCAGGAAGCGAGCGTGCAGCGCATCCCAATGCGAGGCTTCGTCGGCATAGATCGTGCTGCCGGGCTTCACGGTCCTTGCAACCATCTGAACGGCGTCGCCTTCGGCCTTGTGGACGCTCGGAAGCGTGGTGCCATTGCGCTCGCGCATGATGACGACGACGCGGCGCTTGCCGGTGCGGTTTTCAAGCAATCGACGGTCGCGGCGTTGGCCCTTGCGGTTCGCAGGCTTCACGTACCCGCCGAAGTAAGCGCCGTCGATCTCGACTTCGCCAGACATTTCCTCGGCCTGCACTTCGGCGGCCATCGCTTCCCTGATCTTGTGGGCGAGGACGAAAGCCGTTTTGTACTGCACGTCCAGATCGCGGCTCAGTTGAAGCGCCGAAATGCCCTTCGCGCCGTTCACGAAAATGGCGATCGCCGCGAGAATGTCGCGGATCGCGAGCTTGCGGCTGGCGAAGATCGTGCCGGACGTGACAGAGAATTGGGCCTCGCAACCCTTGCACTTGAAGATCGGGCGCGAGGCGTAGCTGTAGATCGCCACGCAACCGCACTTCGGGCAAAAGGGCTGGCCGTCATTGTTGGCCCAACGGATCGCCTTGAACGTCGCCAAGGCATCTTCGTCCGACAGGCGCATGACTTTGGCCAGACTGAGCGTCCGGGCCTTTGCGCTGAGGAGGAAGTGTTGAGCCATTTGTACTATATCCGTTGCCTATGCATCGAATATAGTACGTTGACGTATCTCATACAAGGGCTAATGTAACCGATACGATGCTTTTTTTATCGTGAGGGTTACATGGCCGAAAAGACCGACTGGGAGGCCAGAGCGGCTAACCTATTGAAAGCAGAGCTAAAACGGAAAGGCGTGACCTATTCCCAGCTAGCCGAAAAACTGGCCGAAATCGGGGTCGAGGAAAAGGAAGTGAACATCCGCAACAAGCTGGCGCGGGGCAAGTTCATGGCCGCGTTTCTGCTGCAATGCCTGACGGCTATTGGATGCCAGACTGTGAGACTGGACGACTAGTCGTCGTCCGGCAGGTCAATCACTTGATGCAGGTTAGTGACGCGATACGCGACCGGCCTGCCGCCTCGCAATTGAACATTCACGTCAACGACGAAGCCCTTTTTGAAGACGTTATCTTCCGCCTCCCGAATTTCATGCTTGATCCGCTGTTCCGCCAAATCGGACGCATAGATCAAAGGCAATTCCTTTGGTGAAACATCTTCGATCAAGACGGTTTCCCCCGTCCGTTTACCCAGGATCACGTCACGAACATTGCATTGCCGAAAGACCATGAGCACACGCGCATGGTCCGCAACGTCCTTCCGTTCAAGCTCCTGTTTATGGTTTTCGAGTTGTTCTTGGGCCTGCCTAGCCTGCGGCGTCGTAAATTTGAACGCCGTCTTGATCTTTTTCTTTCCGTCCTCGAAATAGGCAGCTTGCAACGTCGCGCTCGCGTCGGGATCGTTTGCTATCGCAGCAACAGCCTGCGTGAAATCCCTTAGATCAGATTTGGAGGCGTCTTTTTCACGCCCTCCAATGCCAAAATACGAACCAATCCGACGGCCATAAGTCGTGACGAATTGTTCAAGAACTAGAACCTGCTCCATATCCGAAATCATGAGTGGAAACATTGCGGTTGCCCAAGGAAGCAAATCAACCACGATGCTACCGGCGCGCACCTCTCGAACATATATGTCAGCATCCTGAGCTAAATCAGGATATTCGGCCCGAATGAAACGGTCATATTGGCTCGCAAGCGCGGTGAATGACGAAACGAAGTCGCCAACCTCGATTGGCTGTTTCGTATCAATCGTCAGAATCAGATGTGCAGGCTCGCCCCCCATGATTTCAGAGTAGGTGGGCTTTCTGCCGCTGTCATCCGTCCACGTCGAGATACCCATTCGCTCTTCTCCTAAAGAGCGGGACTAGGTGCGAGCAATTCTCAGGTGTGCTTGCTACCTAATACCGAGCATTTCGCGCGGCGTCAGAGGCGGCAGGATGCCGGGAAGGCGAGATGCGAGCATCGACTTGCCGGAGCCGGGAGGCCCCACCATCAGCATGTTGTGGCCGCCGGCGGCCGCGACCTCGAGCGCGCGCTTGGCCGTTTCCTGTCCCTTGATGTCGCGCAGATCGGGAAGGGAGCGGGCTTCGGCCGCCCTCATCGGTTGCGGTTCGGAGAGAACCTGCGTGCCCTTGAAATGATTGACGAGGGCGATGATCGAGCGCGGCGCGAGCACGCCGCCCGGATTGTCCGCGCCCATGCCCGCCCAGGCCGCTTCCGGCCCGCAGGCTTGCGGGCAAATGAGGCCGCGGCCCTTGGCGTTGGCCGCGATGGCGGCGGGCAAGGCGCCCGCGACCGCGTTGATCTGGCCGTCGAGCGACAGCTCGCCGATGACGACGAAGCGCTCCAGCTCCTGCGCGGGCAGGACGCCCATGGCGACGAGGAGGCCGAGGGCGATGGGCAAGTCGTAATGGCTACCTTCCTTGGGAAGATCGGCGGGGGCGAGGTTGACGGTGATGCGCTTCGGCGGCAGGCCGAGGCCGATGGCCGAGAGCGCGGCGCGGACCCGCTCGCGGCTTTCGCCCACCGCCTTGTCGGCAAGGCCGACGACCGAGAAGGCCGGCATGCCGCCCGCGATCTGGACCTGAACATCGACGGGGCGCGCCTCGACGCCCAGAAAGGCTACCGTCTCGATATGCGCGACCATGCCGCCTGCCCCGCTCCGATTTCCCCGTTTATGGGACAAGGCTAGCGAGGCGGCGTCATTTCAGCAAGAACAAAAACGGAACTCATTCAACCGGCAAGGCTAACGCCGACGAGATGGCCGATGCCGTAGGTGACGCCCGCGGCGGCGAAGCCGATGAAGAGCTGGCGCATGGCGGAGAACAAAGCGCCGCGTCCGGTGAAGAGCGACGTGCCGGCGCCGATCGCCGCAAGCGCCGCGCCCGAGGCGGCGAGGCTGGCGAGGAGCGCCTGCGTGCCGCTGAGAAAGAAATAGGGTGCGACGGGAAAGATCGCGCCGACCGAAAAAAGCACGAGCGATGCGCCGGCCGCCCCCCAGGCCGAGCCGCCGAGTTCCTGCGGGTCGATGCCAAGCTCCTCGCGCACCAGCGTATCGAGCGCTGTCTTCTTGTCGGCAAAGAGCTTTTCGGCGAGCGCCTTGGCGGCGGCTTCGCTCAGACCCTTTGCCTGATAGATGAGGACAAGTTCTTCCTTCTCTTCCTCCGGCACTTCTTCAAGCTCCATCGCCTCGGTCGCGATCTGCTTCTGGTAAAGCTCGCGGGAGGAGTTGACTGAAAGCCACTCGCCCATCGCCATGGAACAGGCGCCCGCGACGAGGCCGGCAAGGCCCGTCAGCAGGATCATCGCATTCGACGTTTCGGCGCCGGCGACGCCCATGACGAGGGAAAGGTTCGAGACGAGACCGTCATTGGCGCCCAGCACGGAGGCGCGCAGCGCATTGCCGCCCATGGCGCGGTGGCGGCCTTCGAGGCGGGCGATGGTGCCGCCTTCGAGGCCCGTCCTGTCGTCGGAGATGGCGGCGAGGATGCGCGCATGGCTGCGCTCGGCGGCGGGCAGACCGCCGGCGACGGCTTCCGGCTGCTTGTCGTAAGCGCCGCTGTCTGCCTGTTCGAGCGTATTGATGACGGGCAGCACGAAGGCGGGGCCGAAGCGGCGGGCGAGGAAGGCGAGCGCGCGGGTGCGGAAGCCGGGCTTCAGGCCCGGAATGCGGGCGCCGACTTTCGTCAGCTGCTTTTTCCAGTATTCGGCGTGGCTGTCCTCGACGGCGGCGAGGCGGCGATAGACGTCGGCGAGTTTCGGGTCCTCTTCAGCCGCGGCCAGCGCGCGGTAAAGGCTGGCGCCATCGACCTCGCCTTGCAGATTGTCCCGGTAGCGCGTGCTCTTGTCGTCGGCGGCCATGGGCGTTCCCCGTTTCGGCAATCATGACCGAGAGCGGGGATGACGGGAAGGCTTGCCGGATTGCGATCAGGCCTGACGGCGCAGAAGGTCCTGCTGCGGCAGGAGGCCCGCCACATGTTCGGGCGAGAGCTTCGCCCAGATATCGGCGCAATGATCGCAAGGGCTCCAGGCGCCGCAGGGCGAAAGCGGGCCGTCATCGACGACATTGGTGTGCCAGGGATAGCCCGTAGCCTCGACATCGACCGCGCCGCCAAAGAGCACGACGGCCGGCAGATGGAGAGCGCCCGCCGCATGATGGAGGCCGCCCTCGGGCAGAATGGAATGGGCGGCGCGTGCAAGCACGGCCGCGCCGTGGCGGAAGGAAGGCGTCTCGATGAGCTTGACGCCCGCAAGCGTATCGGTGCCCGGCGCGCCGACCTGCACGAGGACGCGGCCCTCGCCCGTCAGAATGTCGGCAAGGGCCTGCCACTTCGCGCGGCCCCATTGCTTGTTCGGATTGGATTGCGCGGGCACGCCCGGCTCGATCAGGATGAAGTCTTCAAGGCCAGCGGTCGCGCGCGCGGCGAAGTCGGTTTCCTCCGCCGTAAAGCGGATTTCGCCGAGATGATCCCGGGCGCGCCAGCCCGAATAGCGGCAGCCGATGTCGCGGTTGAAGGGATAGGCGATATAGGGCCGGCATTGCGGGCCGTTCTGCACGGCCGAAGCGCCCGCCCTCGATTCATCGGGCTGCACGATCCAGGGAAGTCCGGCCCAGAGGTCGGACCATCGCGGCTCGCCATCAAGGCCCACGATCACGATGCGGCCGCCCGACTTGCGATGCACCGAGAGCGCGTGGCCCGATGCCATAATCTCGTCGCCGAAGCTCATGCCCACCCTCGCAGGATTTTCCACGGTCCTTGCGCCAAGCTGCGCCAGACGACCATGTATCCCCCCAACATGGTAAAGAATTGGTTAGGGACGTTCGGCCACATTCGGGAGGCCGGAATGCGAGAGGCCGGGCGTCAGTCGGCTTTCCGCATGGCGGCGACCTCGTCCATGACGCGCATGACATTGCCGCCCCAGAGCTTGCCTATATCGGCTTCGGAATAGCCGCGGCGGACAAGCTCCTTCGTCACGTTCAGGGTTTCGCCCGCATTCGACCAGCCTTCGATGCCGCCGCCGCCCTGAAAATCGGAGGCGATCCCGACATGGTCGATGCCGATGAGCTTCACGGCATAGTCGATGTGGTCGACGAGATCGCGAACGGTGGCGCGCGGATATTTCTTGTCGAGCGCGGCGCTGCCCGCCCGGTACTTCGCCTTCACGGCGGGGCTCGCGTCGAAAAAGGCGTCGAGGCTGGTGAGGCCGAGAGATTTTGCAAGCTTGCCCCGCGCGGCCTTCTTCTCCTTAGGCATGGCTTTCAGATATTCGTCGAAGGCAATGATCTGGATGACGCCGCCCTTTTTGGCCAGCAGCTTCATCTCCTCGTCGCTCATGTTGCGGGGATGGGGATTGAGCGCAAAGACGGCCGAATGCGAAGCGATGATCGGCGCGCGCGAGGCCTTGATCGCATCGAGCGTCGTCGATTTCGCCGAGTGGGAGACGTCGACCATGATCCCCAGATCGTTGCAGCGGGCGATGAGCTCGCGGCCATAGGGGCTGAGGCCGCCATGCTCGCCACCCTTGTCGTTCGGGCGGTCGCCGAGATCGGATTGGGGCTGGGCGCTGTCGGCGATGTCGTTATGGCCGTTATGGACGAGGCCGAAATAACGCGCGCCGAGCCTGTAATAGATGTCGAGGAGCGCCGGCTCCCTGCCCACCGAATAGCCGTTCTCGATGCCGATCAGCGCGACGCGCTTTCCTTGCGCATGGATACGGCGGATATCGGCGGAGGTGAGCGCCAGTCCGATCTCGCTCGGATATTGCTCGTCCGTCATACGGTGGATGGCGGCGAATTTCGCAAAGGCCTCGGAGGCGGCTTCGGCATAGCCCGCCGCGTCGCGCTTCGTCTGCTCGACATAGGCGATGAAGAAAACCGCGTCGAGGCCGCCCTGCCTCATCTTCGGAATGTCGACGAGAACGGGCGGCGGATTGTCCTTGCCGGGATCGTATTTCGGCGTGGCGAAGAAGGTCGGAATATCGGTATGGGTGTCGATGGTGATGATGCGGGACTGGATCGCGCGGGCCTTGGCATCGAGCCCGGCCTCGTCGGCCGAGGCCGCGACGACGCCCGCCATCAAGGCGAGCGCCGAAAGAGAGATGAGTTTCATGCCAGCCCCCAAATTGTCCGCGTCTATTTCCGCCGCGCTTCGATCGCGTCCCAGACGAGGGCGGCGAGGTTGGTGCCGTCGAAGCGGTCGATTTCCTGGATGCCTGTCGGCGAGGTGACGTTGATTTCGGTGAGGTAGTCGCCGATGACGTCGATGCCGACGAAGATGAGGCCGCGCTTCTTGAGCTCGGGTCCGATCGCGTCGCAGATTTCCTGCTCGCGCTTCGTCAGCGCGGTTTTTTCAGGCCGGCCGCCGACATGCATGTTGGAGCGGGCCTCGCCTTCGGCGGGCACGCGATTGATCGCGCCGGCCGCGACGCCGTCGATCAGGATGATGCGCTTGTCGCCCTTCCTGACATCGGCGAGATATTTCTGCACGATGACCGGCTCGCGGTTCATCTGACCGAACATTTCGAGAAGCGAGGCGAGGTTCTCGTCGCCCTCGCGGATGCGGAAGACGCCCGCGCCGCCATTGCCGAACAAGGGCTTCACGATGATGTCGCCGAATTCCTTGCGGAAGGATTTGATCTCCTCCGGGTCGCGGCTGATGAGCGTCGGCGGAAGCAGGCCTTCAAAGCGCGTGGCGAAGAGTTTCTCCGGCGCGTTGCGGACTTCGGCCGGATCGTTGACGACGAGCGTTTTCGGATGGATCGCTTCGAGCATATGCGTCGCGGTGATGTAGCCCATGTCGAAGGGCGGGTCCTGGCGCATCAGCACGACGTCGACCGAGGCGAGGTCGATCTTTTCCATGGAGCCGAGGGATGAGTGATTGCCGGTCTCGCGGCGGAGCGTCATCGGTCGGCCGCGGGCATAGACGCGGCCATCGCGCATCGAAAGCTCCTTCGGCTCGTAGTACCAGAGCTTGTGGCCGCGCGACTGCGCTTCGAGCCCCAGGGCGAAGGTCGAATCCGCGTTGATGTTGATGGTGTGGATCGGGTCCATCTGGATGGCGACATTGAGCGGCATTTGGGCTCCGAGGCTTGGCCGTCTTGGGGCGCGAGAGATCGTTTGGATGGAAAGATGGGGGAGGCCGAGGCGAAATGCCAGCGAAAGAGCGGCTTGCGCGGGCGCGGCGCAAGAGCGACCCTGAAGGGACAGGGGGCGGCACATGGTCAATGAACTCGTCACTTTCGGACTGACCGCGCTGGCGGGCTATTTCGCCATCGCCAATCCGGTTTCAGCGACGCCCATATTCATCGCGCTGACGGCGGGCGACAAGCCCGATGTCCGGCGCGCCATTGCCCGCAATGCGGTGCTGACGGCGCTTGCCGTCGTCGTCGGCTTCAGCCTTGCCGGAAAGCTCATCTTCGAGATCTTCGGCATCACCATGGCCGCGCTCAGGATCGCGGGCGGCATTCTCGTCGCCATTGTCGGCTACCAGATGCTTCAGGGCCGCTCTTCCTCGGTGCAGGTGCCGCGCCAGGTCGAGGGGGAGGAAGCGCCCGAGGACATCATCAAGGCGCAGCTTTCGGTCGCCGTTTCGCCGCTTGGCATGCCGATCATCGCCGGGCCCGGCACCATCGCCACCGCCGTCGGATTTTCGGCCCAGCCGGGCTTCCTCTATACCGCCATTTCGATCGCGGCCTTCGCCGCGATTTCGGCCGTCACTTACCTCATGTTCATGCAGGCGCCGCGCATCGTGCGCTTTCTCGGCGAGACGAACCTCACGGTGGTGACGCGGCTGATGGGGCTCATCGTCGCGACCGTCGGCGTCGAAATGATCCTGACGGGCGTGGGTGATGCGATGCGCGATTTCCTGCAATCGGTGCAGATGCTGCCGATGCCGAGACCCTGACGGGCTAGTTGAGCCTCGCCTTGAGGCGGCGGAGCGCCTCCTCGGCCATGCCGGCGATACGCATTTCGCCATCGTCGGAGGCCATGTTGCGGCAGGTCTCGAAGGCGGTCGCCGCCGCGCCCATGTGCCCGGCATGCACTTCGAGGCGGCCGAGCTCGAACTGGAGGCCGGCGCGGCGCGGCGCGATCCAGATCATGCGCGTCACCACATCGCGGGCGCGCTCGAATTCATTCGCCTTCAGCGCCCGGCCGAGAATGTTGTTCTGGAGCCGGAGCAGGATTTCGCGGGACGTCACCGGCGCATAGGCCTCGGGCGAGAGTTTCGCCTCCGGCCCCTCAATGCCGCGAATGAGCTGAAGAAGATCGGCGGAGGACAGCGTCTGGCCGCGATTGAAGGGATCGACGATCGCCGCCGTCGAACCCGCCTGAAGGCGCAGGACGAAATGGCCGGGGAAGTTCAACCCGGCGAGATCGAGGCCGAGGGCGCGGCCGACATGGAGATAGAGTACGCCGAGCGAAACGGGCAGGCCTTTGCGGCGGTCGATGACATGCATCAGATTGGCGTTTTGCAGATCGTCATATGTCTCGCTGTCGCCGCGATAGTTGAAGCGGCCGGCGATCAGGCTTGAAAGCATCAGCGACAGGACATCGGCGTCGTTGCGCTGCGCGGCCGTCGCCTTCTCGAATTTGCGGCGGCCCGCATCGGCGAGCTCGGCGAGATGTTCTTCGTAAGCGAGAATGGAAACATCCGGGCGGTCGAGCGCTGCAAGCACGAGCGCAAGCCTGCCGACGTCGAGCGCGTCATCCGCCGCCTCGCCCGCCGCACGCAATTCCGCTTCAATGCCCATGTCCGTTTCGCTCATGGCCCGATCATGGCGCGGGATGTGCGGCGGCGGCAAGATGGGCGGCGGCAAATTATTCTATTGCTGCACAGCGGCGGGAGACTTCACCGCGACATTCGAAACGACGTTGCGCACACCGGAAATGCCGCGCGCATAGCCGATGACGCGATCGAGTTCCGCCTGGTTCTGCGCTATGCCCATCAGATAGATGGTGCCGCGCAAGGTCTCGATCGAATAGTTGATGCTGCTGACCTTGCTGTCGCCGATGATAGCGGCGCGCAGCTTGGTCGTGATGACCGTGTCGCTTGTGCGCTCGGAGAAGCTTAAAGGTTTACCGACTTCGATCTGGTCGATCACTTCCTTCACACCGCCGACGCTCCAGGCGACTTTCGTCGCGGCGATGCGGTCTTCCGGGTTGTCGACGCTGCCGATCAGCACCACGCGGCCATTGGTGATCTGGGTCGAGACGCGGGCGAAGAGCTTGCCGTCCTTTTCGGCGAGCTTGCGGTTGATCTCGACCGCGATCTCATTGTCGTTGACGCCCTGTTCAAGGCCTCGATCCTGCGAGGCCATGACGGCGCCCGTCGCCGCGCCGCCCGCGATCAGCGGCACGCAGCCCGCTGCACAAGATGCCGAGAGAATGAGCGCGCCAGCTACAAGATATCGCATGAATCCGTTTCCTTTCGTCGCCGCGAGGACGCACAGAAAGCCTGCGGCATAAGGCAAGATTATGGCCGTGCCGCCGCGCTTCAGGGACGCCAGGCATCGGCGAGATGGCGCGGCCAGCGCCGCGGCGCGACGAGGATGAGGTCGAAACGCATGTCGAGCGCGGCGAGCGCGGGCCGCGCGGCGACGAAAAGGGAGGCGGCGCGGGCAAGCCGGCCGCGCTGCTCCGCCATCAGAGCTTCCGCCGCGCCGTCAAGATCGCGCCGCGCCTTCACTTCGACAAAGACGAGGATGCGGCCGCGCCGCGCGACGAGGTCGATTTCGCCGAGTTTCGTTTTCATGCGCCGGGCAAGAATGCGGTAGCCCTTGAGGCGCAGCAGGAGTGCGGCCAGCGCTTCGGCGCGCAGGCCTGCGGCATGGGCTTCGCGGCCCCGGGCAGGCGAGCCCTTCATGCCTTTTTGTCCGTCATTCCGCGCCTTCGCTCAAGGTCAGCGCACGGGCATAGATTTCGCGGCGCGGCAGACCCGTCATCGCGACGACTTCGGCGACGGCGTCCTTGAGGCTGGCGCGGCCCAGCGCGTTTTCGATCATCGCGTCGATCTCATGCTGGCAGAGCGCTGCCTGTGGCGCGGGCGGGCCGACAACAACGACGATCTCGCCTTTCGGCGCGCCCGTCTCTTCATAGTGGCGCGCGAGATCGGCGAGGGCCCCGCGCCGGACTTCCTCGAATTTCTTGGTGAGTTCGCGGGCGACGGCGGCCTCGCGCGCGCCGAGGCCTGCGGCCATATCGGCGAGGCTCGCCGCCAGCCGATTGGCGCTTTCGAGAAAGACGAGGGTGGCCGGGATCGCGGCGAGGTCCGCCAGTTCCTTGCGCCGCGCTTCCTGTTTGGCGCTCAGGAAGCCGCCGAAGAAAAAACGATCGGTCGGCAGGCCGGCCAGGGTCAGCGCCGCCATGACCGACGAAGCGCCGGGCAAGGTCGTCACATGATGGCCGGCGGCGACCGCCTCGCGCACCAGCTTGAAGCCCGGATCGGAAATGAGCGGGGTGCCCGCATCCGAAACGAGCGCGATGCGCTCTCCGGCTTCCAGACGCCTGAGAATGCGGGGGCGCATTTCGGCGGCGTTATGGTCGTGATAGGGGGCCATCTTCGCTTCGATGCCGTGAATGGCGAAAAGTTTCGCCGTCACCCGCGTGTCCTCGCACAGAACGAGATCGGCCGCCTTCAGCACGTCGAGCGCGCGCAGGCTGATGTCGGAGGCGTTGCCAATGGGGGTCGCCGTCACATAGAGGCCGGGCGCGAGCGCGCTGAGGCTGCGGCGGGCGGAAGACGAGGTTTCAGGGTCGGACATGGTACCTATCGGGCGGTGAGGGCAGACCTTGCGCCGCGGGTTTTTATTTGGCAATGCCGGCCTGTTGCGGCGGCGCGGACCCGTTTACTTGGCGGGGAGCCGCCAGTAGGCTCACGCCTGGTTTTACATAGGAAAGCTCACGTGGCGTTTGCGGGACAGCGGTATCTGAAATCCGGCCTCCGGATTGTCGTTCTTGTTGCCGGTTGTGCGGGCCTCGGCGCCTGTGCCGGGTTCGGTTTCGGCGAAAATCCGCCGCCGCAACCCCAACCCGTCTATGTGCCGCCGCCCGTCGTCGCGGCGGGGCCCCACCCCGCGCCGGCCCCCCACGCCAAGCGCGCCCCCTCGCTCTTATATAACCCGAACGAAATTTCCCGACCGCCTCTCATAAGCGTGGCGCTGCTGCTG
>JARLIS010000060.1 GCA_031291615.1 Parvibaculum sp. | reverse complement strand
ACGGCATCGGCCGCCCGCGCGCCCGACACACGAATGACCGCGACGCCGGCGCGGCCAGCCGCACTCGACAGGGCGTAAATCGTTTCCAATCCGAATCGAACTCCAGAGCTTCGCGTCGAAAGAATGCCTGCGGCGCTTGAGCTATTCGTCCTTCGCCGGTTTCTTCGCCGCCTTCTTTGCGCCGCCCGTGGCTGTGCGCGCAAGACCCCAAAGCAGGTTCTGGAATTGCTCGAGCCCCTGGGCGCCCACCGGCAGGATCGTCTTCACCAGCATCTCGGGGTCCATATAGGCGAGGTTCGAGGCCATCTGCTTTTCGAGCTGGGCGAGAAGCCGCTGCTGCATCGCCTCGAGATCGGGCAGGCCCATCAGCCGCCGCGCTTCTTCCGGCGTAAGATCGACATCGATTGTGACTTTCATGGCCTGATCTCTTTCCGGCTTCATATGTTAGACAACGGCAAGCCTCATTCAGTGAACCGCCCGGACGCCTCCATGTCACGCAATTTTCTGAGCGACGAAACGAGCCCCTATCTCCTCCAGCACAAGGACAATCCGGTCCACTGGCGGCCCTGGGGCGAGGCGGCGCTGGCGGAAGCCCGGGCGCAGCGAAAACCGATCCTGCTCTCCATCGGCTATGCCGCCTGCCACTGGTGCCATGTCATGGCCCATGAAAGTTTCGAGGATGAGGCAACCGCCGAGGTGATGAACCGCCTTTTCGTTCCGATCAAGGTCGACCGCGAGGAACGCCCCGACATCGACACGATCTACATGTCGGCGCTCCAGATGCTCGGCGAACAGGGCGGCTGGCCCCTCACCATGTTCCTGACGCCGGACGGCGAACCCTTCTGGGGCGGCACCTACTTTCCGAAGGAAGCCAATTACGGCCGCCCCGGTTTCATCGCCGTACTCGAAGAAGTCGCCCGACTCTTCCGCGACGAGCCGAACAAGATCGACAAGAACCGCACCGCGCTGGTGAAGGGCCTCGCCGCCCAGGCCGCGCATGTCCATCCCGGCGAACCGACGCCCGAAATTCTCGACACCGTCGCCGACAAGTTCATGACCCTGATGGACCCCGTTCACGGCGGCATCAGGGGCGCGCCGAAGTTCCCTCAGACGCCGCTTCTCGTTTTCCTGTGGCGCACGCATCTCCGCACCGGCCGCGACGATCTCCGCGCCGCCGTCACCCGCGCCCTCGATCACATCTGCGAAGGCGGCATCTACGATCATCTCGGCGGCGGCTTCGCGCGCTATTCAGTCGATGAGCGCTGGCTCGCGCCGCATTTCGAAAAAATGCTCTACGACAATGCGCAGCTCCTTTCGCTTCTCGCTTCCGCCTGGGCCGAAACGCAAAAGCCGCTTTATGCGCGCCGCGCCCGCGAGACGGTCGAATGGCTGTTCCGCGAAATGACGGTGCCCGAAGGCGCTTTCGCCGCCTCGCTCGATGCCGACAGCGAAGGCGAGGAAGGCCGCTTCTATGTCTGGAGCGAAAAGGAAATCGACGCGCTTCTCGGGCCCGACAGCGCGCGCTTCAAAAAAGCCTATGACGTCTCGGCTCATGGCAATTGGAAACATACGAACATCCTCAATCGCCTTGCCCGCGCCGAGACCGGCGTCACGGAAGACGAGGAAAAATCTCTCGCGCCGCTTCGCGCAAAACTTCTCGCTGCCCGCGCGCATCGCATCCGGCCCGGCTTCGACGACAAGGTGCTTTCCGACTGGAACGGCTTGATGATCGCGGCGCTGGCCGAAGCTGGCGCGGCTTTCGCCGAGCCCGCATGGATCGCGGCCGCCGCCCGCGCTTTCGCCTTCGTCAAATCGCGCATGATCCGCGACGGCCGCCTGCATCACGCCTGGCGCGAAGAAAAACTTCAGCACCGCGCCATGGCCGACGGCCTCGCCAACATGACGGCCGCTGCCCTCGCCCTTGCCGAAGCGACCGACGATGCAGCCTATGTCGCCGATGCGGAAAACTTCATCGCCGAACTCGACGCGCATTACCGCGACGAAAAGAACGGCGGCTATTTCTTCACCGCCGACGATGCCGGCGCGCTGATCGTCAGAACGCGCACGGTGAGCGACAATGCAACGCCCGCCGCGAACGGCGTCCTGCCGGGCCTCCTGACGAAGCTTTCCCTCCTCACCGGCAAGACGGGCTATCTCATCCGCGCCGATGAAATCATCCGCACCTTCGCCGGCGAACTCTCGCACAACATTTTTCCGCTCGGCTCCTATCTCGCCAGTTTCGAGACGCGCCTCTGGCCGATCCAGATCGTGCTGATCGGCACCCGCGAGGAAACGGAAGCCATGCGCCGCACCAGCCTCGACCTCGCTTTGCCGACGCGCATTCTCTCGCGCATCGATGCGGGCGCATCGCTTCCCGAAAATCATCCTGCGCACGGCAAGCGCGCGATCGACGGCAAGCCGACCGCCTATGTCTGCATGGGTGAAGCCTGCTCGCTGCCGATCGCGGATAGCGATGCACTCCGCGCGGCGCTCATCGAGGCCCGCTCGCCCTCATAGTCCCCTTCATTGCGAGGAGCGAAACGACGCGGCAATCCAGTCTTCGACGTTCTGAATTGCTTCGCTTCCGCTCGCAACGACGAAAGAATTTACGTGCCGGCCATTCGTTTCGCTTCGTCGAGAAGAAGCGGCGTCACGGGCAGAGGCTCATCCGGCGCGCCGTCTACCGGAAAGCGCAGGCCCCACCAGCCGACATCGTGCCAGCGGCCGAACTTGTAACCCGCTTGCCCGTAGATGCCGACCGGCGCAAAGCCGCTCGCCTCATGCAGCCCGACGCTCGCCGCATTGGGAAGCGTGATGCCGCCGAAGACCGCGTGATAGCCTTGAAGCCTCAGCGCCGCGAGAAGGACGGCGTAAAGCGCCCGGCCGAGCCCGCGCCGATGTGCATCGCCCGCGAGATAAATGCCGACAGTCACCGACCAGCGATAGGCCGCGCGCTCCGCGAACTGGCTTCCATAGGCATAGCCGACGATGCGGCCTTCGCTCTCGGCGACGAGCCAGGGATAGGCGGGCAGCACCTTGGCGATGCGCGCCGCCATCTCGGATTCCGTCGGCGGCACGAGCTCGAACGAAATCGCCGTGTCGCGCACATAGGGCGCGTAGATCTCGGCGATCGCTCCGGCATCGGCGACCGTCGCCGCGCGGATGGTGTCGACCGGATTCTTTTTCATCATGGCGTCCCCTCACGGGTTCGAGTTTTCGGCCGGTACTTGCTTCTTCGCTTTCGCGCGCCGCTCCTTGAGCCCGGCGATTTCCGCCGGCATCAGGCCCGCCTCCTCGCGCACCCATGAGCGGAAGGCCTGCACCTTAGCCTTGCGCGCGCTGCGCTCAGGATAGACGAGCCAATAGGCTTCGTCGTCCGGCGTCTCGATGTCGAAGAGACGCACAAGCCGCCCCTCGGAAAGATCGGCCATGGCGAGCGGATCGTTGCCGAGCGCAACGCCCTGTCCCGCCGCCGCCGCCTGAAGCGCCAGCGCCGGCTCGACGAACAAGGGCCCGCGCGAGGCCCAGCGCGTGTTCTTGACGCCCGCCGCATCGAGCCAGGCTTTCCAATGCGCGGTCGTCTCTTCATGGAGAAGCGTCTGGAACCTGAGATCGTCCGGCACGCGGATGGGTTTCCCCGCCGCCTCCGCCGCCTGCACCAGCGACGGCGCGCAGACTGGATAGACCGTCGCCTCGAAAAGCCGTTCCGAAGTCACGCCCTCCCAGCCGCCACGGCCGTAGCGAATGGCGATGTCGACATCCTGCCGCTCGAAATCGGTGATGGTCGAGGAAGGCATCAGGCGCAGGTCGATATCGGGATGGGCGCGGTTGAACTTGCCGAGACGGATCACGAGCCAGCGCGCGGCGAAAGAGGGCTCGACCGAAATCGTCACCGGCCCGCCGACCTCGCCCCGCGCCTGCGCCCAGCCCTCGGCGATCTGGTCGAAGGCGAGAGTGAGCACCGGCAGCAGCGCCCGCCCCGCATCGGTCAGCACCACATTGCGGCCCGTCCTGTGGAAGAGCGCTACGCCCGCTTCCTCTTCCAGCGCCCGCACCTGATGGCTGATCGCGGCATGGGTGACGTTGAGCTCGGCCGCGGCGCGCGAAAAGCTCCCATGCCGCGCGGCAGTCTCAAAAGCCCTGAGGGCGTTCAGCGAAGGGAGGCGACGGAGACCCATATGTTAGTTTTTATAACAACTGCTGTGAAAAGTCATCGTTTGATATAGCCATTGATAGGCCATATCTACAGGCCAACAGAATTCAAAGGTGACTAAAATGAACATCGTCAGTTTCTTTGCCCGGTCTTATGTCGACGCTTTGAGCGTCGCTCTGGCCCCTCTTTCGGGCGCCCGGAAGCAGCCCCACGCCGACCTCGCCGCCTTCGCGGCCCGCGCCGCCGCTGAAAAGCTTGCCGCCGCCAATGAAAGCGACCTGCCCCGCGCCGCCTGAGGCCCGTTAACGCTCTCGCTTCGCCCGGCCCGCCCGGTTAATCTCCTCGCCCAATCATCGAAACATGGCGCGAGGAGGCCGGATATGAGCGGCGAAAAGATCACGATCAAAGGTCCGGACGGCAATTTCTCCGGCTATCTCGCCAAGCCCGCCTCCGGCAAGGGCCCCGGCATCGTCGTCATTCAGGAAATCTTCGGCGTCAACAAGGTGATGCGCGACATCGCCGACGATCTGGCGCGCGAGGGCTATGTCGCGCTCTGCCTCGATCTCTTCTGGCGCATCGAGCCCGGCGTCGACATCACGGATCAGTCCGAAGCCGAGTGGAAAAAGGCCTTCGACCTTTTCGGCAAGTTCAAGGGCGACACCGGCCTCATCGACATTCAGGCGACAATCGACACGCTGCGTCCCATGACGACGGGCAAGGTCGGCGCGGTCGGCTACTGCCTCGGCGGCTTCATGGCCTATATGACCGGCTGCAAGACCGACATCGACGCCTCCGTCGGCTATTACGGCGTCAACATCCAGACGCGTCTCGCCGAAGCCGAATATCTGAAGAAGCCGCTGATGCTCCACATCGCGGGCAAGGACGAATTCGTCAATCCGGGCGCGCAACAGGAAATCATCGACGACCTCCGCGACAACCCGCTTGTGACGATCCATCAATATCCCGAATGTGATCACGCCTTCGCGCGCGTCGGCGGCGCGCATTACGACAAGAAGGCGGCCGACGAAGCCAATGCCCGCACGCGCGCCTTCTTCAAGAAAAATCTGGCGTAGCGCGTCTTGATCGCGCCGGAGCTCTATCTCGCATTCATCGCGGCAACGCTGGTGCTCTGCATCGTGCCGGGCCCGGTCGTGACTTTTCTGGTTGCAACCGGCATCCGTCAGGGCCCGCGCGATGCGCTGATCGGGCTTGCGGGGTCAACCTCCGCCCTCACCGTGCACATGGTCCTCGTCGTTGCGGGCCTCGCCCCGCTTCTTGCCGCCCTCGGTCCATGGTCGGAAGCGCTGAAACTCATCGGCGCGGCCTATCTCGTCTGGCTCGGCATCCAGTCCTGGCGTTCGCCGATTGAAAGCGCGGAGACACCCGGCGCCTCGGCGCCCCGCGTGCCGCCTTCCACGCTCTATCGACGCGGCTTTCTGATTTCGGTGACGAATCCGAAGACGCTCGCTTTCTACGCCGCCTTCTTTCCGCAATTCATCGACACAACGCGGCCGCAGCTTCCGCAATTCATTCTGCTCGCCGTCACCTTCGTTCTCGTCGGCGCATTATCCGACGGCGCCTATGCGGTTGCCGCCGGCCGCCTCGCGCCCTATCTGAAAAACCCCCGCGCGCAAAAGATCCGCAACAGGCTCACGGGCGTCGTTCTCGCCGGCGCGGGCCTCGGCCTCGCGCTCGCCCGCCGCTGAAGGAACATCGACATGAAAACCAAAGCCATCCGCATTCACAAAACCGGCGGTCCCGAAGTTCTCCAGCTCGACGAGATCGATCTGGCCCCTCCCGGCCCCGGCGAGATCCGCGTCCGCAACAAGGCGATCGGCCTCAACTTCATCGAGACCTATTTCCGCTCGGGCCTTTATCCGGTGCAGCTCCCCTTCACGCTTGGCAGCGAAGCGGCAGGCATCGTCGATGAAGTGGGCGCAGGCGTCACCAATGTGAAAACCGGCGACCGCGTCGCCTATAACAGCGCCGGCGCCTATGCCGAATTCACCAACCTGCCGGCGACGCGCGCGCTCCCCGTCCCCGACAAGGTGAGCGACGAGCAGGCGGCCTCCCTCCTCCTCAAGGGCGCGACCGCCGAATATCTCATCTTCCGCACCTATCAGGTGAAAAAGGGCGAGACGATCCTCTGGCACGCGGCCGCGGGCGGCGTCGGCCTCATCGCCGCGCAATGGGCAAAGCATATCGGCGCCACCGTCATCGGCACGGTCGGCTCCGACGACAAGATCGCCATCGCCAAAGCCCATGGCTGCGACCACGTCATCAACTACCGCAAGGAAAACGTCGTCGAACGCGTCAAGGAACTGACCGGCGGAAAGAAAGTCCCCGTCGTCTATGACGGCGTCGGCAAGGACACGTTTGAGATGTCGCTCGACTGCCTCAGCCCCCGCGGCCTTCTCGTCTCCTTCGGCAATGCGTCCGGCCCGATCACCGGCATCAATCTCGGCATCCTCTCGCAGAAGGGCTCGCTCTATGTGACGCGCCCGACGCTCTTCACCTATGCGGGCGCGCCGAAAGACTATGCCGAAGTCGGGGCGCATGTCTTCGACGCGGTGGCGAAGGGCGCGATCAAGGTCGAAGTCAACCAGCGCTACAAGCTCGCCGACGCGGCGTCGGCCCATCGCGACCTCGAAGCGAGGAAGACGACCGGCGCAACGGTGCTCGTTCCCTAATTTTCAGGCGTACCGAAACCGACATCGAGGAAGGCCGCGTGGCGCAGCGTCAGCGTCCGGTCGAGCACCACATCGACATTCCATTCGGCCATGCGCGACGCCGGCACGACCGTGCCGATAACGCGGTTCTTGCCGCCCTCGCCCGGCGCTATCGGCAGCGTCAGGAACTCGCAAGGATAAACCCTGCCGCTCCGGTCCGGTATATCGCGGATCATCACGACCCCGCAGGGATGATCGTGAAGCGCGCGCAGCCTCGCCTGGTCGGCCCGCCTCTGCGCATCGTCGAACGAGTTGAAGACGTCGTAGCCGGTGAGGTCGATGCCGCTCGCCTCGACAAGCGCGCTGCCATAAATGCGGAAGACGAGGCGTTCCTCATCCTCCCAGCTCAGATAGCGCAGATAGGGAAGAAGTTCGACCAGGGCGCGCGGATCGACGTCGTCCGCTATGGGCATCGGCCTGTCGCCCCTGGCCGTCAGCCACCAGGAATAAAGCTCGCGCCCGGCATTTGAAAAATGGAGCTCGCCGATCCCTGCCGGCGCTTCGACCGCCGAATTCGGCAGGCGCGCTTTCACCCTCTCGATATTCGACCATTGAAGAAGCGGATATGCCCAGACGCGCCTCTCTTCGCCGGCGCCCTCGTTACTCATGTCCCGCACCTCGCCCGTTCGCTGCCCACGACAAAGATCATAGGGACAGAAATCCGCGCCGCAAACGCTTTCGGGGATCGGGGACCGCGACAAAAAAAGCGGGCTCGAAGGCCCGCTTCCATTGCCGCATGACGCGAATGCTATGTGTTCATCGAGTCGAAGAACTCGGCGTTGTTCTTGGTCTGCTTCAGCTTGTCGAGCAGGAACTCGACCGCGTCGACCGTGCCCATCGGATTGAGGATGCGGCGAAGCACATACATCTTGGAGAGCGTGCCCTTGTCGACCAGCAGCTCTTCCTTGCGCGTGCCGGACTTGAGGATGTCCATCGCCGGGAAGACGCGCTTGTCGGCGATCTTGCGATCGAGAACGATTTCCGAGTTACCCGTGCCCTTGAATTCTTCGAAGATGACTTCGTCCATGCGGCTGCCCGTATCGATGAGCGCCGTCGCGATGATGGTGAGCGAGCCGCCCTCTTCGATGTTGCGCGCCGCGCCGAAGAAGCGCTTGGGGCGCTGCAAGGCATTGGCGTCGACGCCGCCCGTCAGCACCTTGCCCGAGGACGGGACGACGGTGTTGTAGGCGCGGCCGAGGCGCGTGATCGAGTCGAGAAGGATCACGACGTCGCGGCCATGCTCGACGAGGCGCTTTGCCTTTTCGATCACCATTTCGGCGACCTGGACGTGACGCACCGCCGGCTCATCGAATGTGGAGGAGATGACCTCGCCCTTCACCGAACGCTGCATGTCGGTGACTTCTTCGGGCCGCTCGTCGATCAGCAGCACGATCAGATAGCATTCGGGATGATTGGTCGTGATCGAATGGGCGATGTTCTGGAGAAGCACCGTCTTGCCGGTGCGCGGCGGCGCGACGATCAGTCCGCGCTGGCCCTTGCCGAGCGGCGCCACGATATCGATGAGGCGCGAGGAACGATCCTTCAGCGTCGGATCGGCGACTTCCATCTCGAGCTTCTCATCCGGGTAGAGCGGCGTCAGGTTGTCGAAGTGAACCTTGTGGCGGGCTTTCTCCGGGCTCTCGAAATTGACGGTGCTGACCTTCAGCAGCGCGAAGTAGCGCTCGCCGTCTTTCGGGCTGCGGATTTCGCCCTCGACCGTGTCGCCCGTGCGGAGCGAGAAGCGGCGGATCTGCGAGGGCGAGACATAGATGTCGTCGGGGCCCGGCAGGTAATTGGCTTCCGGCGAGCGCAGGAAGCCGAAACCGTCGGGCAGCACCTCGACGACGCCTTCGCCGATAATGTCGATGCCCTGTTCGGCATATTGCTTGAGGATCGCGAACATCATGTCCTGCGTCCGGAGCGTCGAGGCATTCTCGACCTGGAGCTCTTCGGCAAGGCTCAACAGCTCGGTCGGCCCCTTGGCCTTGAGGTCCTGCAGTTTGATCTGCGGCATTGGCGGAAAAGTCTTTCGTTTGGGGAATGGAAGCTCCGGTCTCGTCGGATGAGGGGGAGCAATGGATGGAAAGGGATGAACGCGTATCGGACGATGGGTCGGAAACGGGGGGAGATGGGTCTTTGTCTTGCCCGGCCGTGACGCTTTCGACGCGCCCGGTTTCGTTCCGCCGTTCCGCTTCTGAAAAACCCTGTTAGGGCCTGCGGTTACGGTCTTTGAACGTCAGGAAGACCGCCGGAAGAACTCCGGCTCTGAAAATGCATATAGGCCCAAAATCCATGCAATTCAAATGAATTTTGCCGGACGGGCGGCAAGGCCCTAGAAGGGCTGGACAATCACCAGAATGACGATGAGGACGACGAGCACCGGCGGCGCCTCGTTGACGATCCGGTAGAAGCGCGCCGGATGCTTGTTCCGGTCCGCCGCGAAGTCCTTCCGCCATCTCGCAAACAGGCCATGCAGCGCCGTCATGACGACGACAAGGCCGAGCTTGGCGTGAAACCAACCCTCCTCCAGCACCGACGTATTGGCCATCACGATGAGGCCGCCGAAAAAGATGGTCGCGATCATGGCCGGGTTGATGATGCCCCTGAGGAGCCGCCTTTCCATGATCTTGAAGGTCTCGGACTTGTCCGATCCCGCCTCGGCCTCGGCGTGATAGACGAAAAGCCGCGGCAGATAGGCCATGCCCGCCATCCAGAAGATGACCGAAATCACATGCAGAGCCTTGAGCCAGTGGTAATGCTCTTGCAGAAAATAGGTCATCCGCGATTTTCCTCCCCGCATGGACGGCCTGCATCCTCTTCGGGGCAGTACAATCCGTTTCCGGCCAGAGCCTCGCCGACAAGACCGGCAAGGCCTTTAATGAATTTCTCCTGCGTCCCGAGCGCGGGCACGCGCAGATAGCGCGGCACGCCGGAATCGCTGGCGAGTTTTGCATATTCGATGTCGAGCTCAACCAGCGTTTCGGAATGTTCCGAGACGAAGGCGATGGGAACGACGATGAGGCTCTTGTCCTCGGCGCCCGCCCGCTCGATCTCCTTGTCGGTCGCCGGCCCGATCCATTCGAGCGGGCCCACCCGGCTCTGAAAACAGGTCGCCCAGTCGAACGGGCCGCCGCCGAGCGCCGCCATCACCGCCGCGCAGGTCGCCTCCACCTGGCTGCGATAGGGGTCGCCCGCCTCGATCACGCGCTTGGGCAAGCCATGCGCCGAGAAGAGAATGCGAAACTCGTCCCGCGTCTGAAATTCGCCGATGGCCTTGCGCAGCAACTCGACATGAGCGGCGATGAAGCCTTTCTCGACCGGATAGCAGCACACCGTGCGCATGCGCATGGCGAGCCCCGCCGCCTTCGCCGCCGCGTCCCAATCCTTCCGCGATGACGCCGTCGTCGTTGTCGAATATTGCGGATAGAGCGGCAGCAGCACGATTTCATGCGGGGCCCATCTTTTGACCGCGCGCGCCGTCTCGCTCGCAAAGGGCTTCCAGTAGCGCATGGTGATGAAGACCCGCGCTTCGGATTCGCTATCGGCATTCTCCGCCAGCGCCGCCTCAAGCGCGCGGGCTTGATCCTGCGTCAGCGGCAGGATCGGCGAGCCGCCGCCGATCTGCTCATAGATGTGACTCGCTATCGGCGCACGCCGCCTCGAAACGATCTTCGCGATAAGCCAACGCAAGGGCTGCGGCACGCGAATGATCGCGGCGTCGTTGAAGAGATTGAAAAGAAACGGCTCAACCGCCGCCGGACCGTCCGGCCCGCCGAGATTGAAAAGAACGACGGCGATCCTGCGCGCAGCCATCAGAGCACCGTCTCCCTGACGACGGAAACGAGCTCGGCGACATGATCGGGCGGCGTCTGCGGCACGATGCCGTGGCCAAGATTGAAAATGAAGGGCCCGTGTCCGAGCGTTTCGAGAATGTGCTTCGCCGCGGCGCGCATCTCGCTTCCACCGGCGACAAGCAGCAGCGGATCGAGATTGCCCTGCACGCAGCCCATCGGCTGAAGCTCGTTCTTCGCCCAGAGCGGCGACACGCCCGTATCGAGGCCGAGGCCGGCAATCTTAGTCTCGCGGAAATAATCCTTCGACAGCGCGCCCGCACCGCGCGGAAACCCGATTACGGGCACCGACGGATAACGCGCCGCCAGCGCCGCCACGATCTTTTTCACCGGGTCGAGGCAGAAGCGCCGGAACTGCGCCTCGGGCAGGCTTCCCGCCCAGGTGTCGAAAATCTGCACGACTTCCGCGCCCGCCTCGATCTGGGCCGCAAGATGCCGCACCGTCGCTTCGGTCAGGAGGTCGATCAGCTTCTGGAATTCATCCGGCGCGCGATAGGCCCAGAGCTTTGCCGCCGCCTGATCCGGCGAGCCCTTGCCGCCGACCATATAGGTCGCAACCGTCCAGGGGGCGCCTGCAAAGCCGATAAGCGTCGTCTCCGCCGGCAGGCTGCGCTTCAACCGCCTCACGGTCTCATAGACGGGCGCCAGCCGCTCGGGCATCCGGTCGAGCGACAAGGCGCGCAAGCCGTCGACATGATCTATGGCATCGAGCACCGGGCCTTCGCCTTCGCGAAAGGCAACGTGCTGGCCCAGCGCATCCGGCACCACCAGAATGTCTGAAAAGAGGATCGACGCATCGAAGCCATAGCGGCGGATCGGCTGCAAGGTCACTTCCTCGGCAAGCTCCGGCGTATAGCAAAGCGTGAGGAAGCTGCCCGCCTGCTCGCGCACCTTCCGGTATTCGGGCAGGTAGCGGCCTGCCTGACGCATCAGCCAGATCGGCGCTCTGCCGATTTTCTCTCCCTTGAGCGCCTTGATCAGCGCCTTCTTGCTTGCCGCGATCTCATGACTCACAGGTTCGGCTCTCTATAAGAATCTTGGACCTTAGGTAGCGGTAGTAGATGGATGCCTGTGCGTTCCGGGGATCAAATCTTCGCCCCTTTCCATCCACAGCCGGCCGATCTTCGCACGGACATCCGCGCGCCGCTCTTTTCTATCGCATGTCCTGTGCAGAAATTCAGCCCATCCGGCCGACATGCGAGCATACGCCGCGACATGGCTTGTGGATCATCCGCGCGCGAACAAGGTGAACAGCGGGGATAACCGGTATGGCCGCGGCACCCGGCCGAACTATCCCCGCTTTTCAGCGCACCGCCGCTCTTTCACGCACCGCCTGATGGAACGCTGGAGCAAAAGCACATAAAGGGTATGGCTTGGTAGGGCCTTCTCCTGAAGCGCTTCTTACACCCGTTAATCACAGCAATCCACAGGCCGGACCATATGTTCCCGCCAAGCCCTTTGCCGCAAAACCGCTGGCACGCTTGCGGGCGCGCCGCTAGTTTAGCCGCGCAGCGGCAAGCCCCCGCGGCAGGCAAGGACAAGCATGACCGCAAAACGGGTCTTCCATCTTCATCTGGTTTCCGACGCGACCGGCGAAACGCTGAACGCGGTCGCCCGCGCCGCCTGCGCCCAATATGAAGACGCCCAGCCCGTCGAGCATGTCTATGCGCTGGTCCGGGGGCCGAAACTCCTCGAGCGCGTCCTCGCCGAAATCGAGTCCTCCCCCGGCATCGTCATGTTCACCATGGTCAATGACGAGCTGCGCCAGCGCCTCGAAGCGCGCTGCCAGGAGTTGCAGACGCCCTGCATCTCGGTTCTCGATCCGGTCATGCTGGCGCTGGGCAGCTATCTCGGCAAGGAATCCTCCCACAAGCCGGGCTCCCAGCATGCGATGAACGCCGAATATTTCGGCCGCATCGAGGCGCTGAACTACACGATGGCCCATGACGACGGGCAATCCGCCGGCGATCTCGACCATGCCGACATCATTCTGGTTGGCGTCAGCCGCACATCGAAAACGCCGACCTGCATCTATCTCGCCAATCGCGGCGTGAAGGCGGCGAATATTCCGATCGTTCCCGGCGTCATCCTGCCGCCCGATCTCGAAACCGCGACCCATCCCCTCATCGTCGGCCTGACGACGAGCCCGGACAGATTGATCCAGATCCGCAAGAACCGGCTTCTCTCCCTTCATGAAGACACCGAGACGAGCTATGTAGATCACGACGCGGTCAGCGAGGAAGTCGCCTTTGCGCGACGCCTCTTTGCGCGCCACGGCTGGCCCGTCATCGACGTCACCCGCCGCTCCATCGAGGAAACGGCCGCCGCCGTTCTCAATCTCTACAGCGAACGCCAGAAAGTGAACTAGAAGCGCCGTGGCGACGTATCACACAAACGGGCCCCGTCTCGTTCTCGCTTCGGGCAGCGCCGTGCGCGCCAGGCTGCTCCGCGACGCAGGCCTCGCTTTCGAGGTGCGGGATTCGCATGTGGACGAAGATGTCGTGAAAAAAAGATTCGCTGAAAGCGACGACCGGGCCGACACCGACGCATTGGCGCTGAAGCTCGCCGACGAAAAGGCGCTGGCCGTGTCGCGCATTGAAACGGGCGCACTCGTCATCGGCGCCGATCAGATCATGTCCTGCGAAGGCAGGCGTTACGACAAGCCGCGCGACATGGCCGAGGCCCGCGCCAATCTTCTCGCCCTTCGCGGCAAGACCCACACGCTCCACAGCGCCATGGTTCTGGCGAAGGACGGCGCGATCGTCTGGCGTCATGTCGGCCATGCGCATCTCGCAATGCGCCACTTTTCGGACGAATTCCTTGATGAATACCTGAATATCTGCGGGGAAAAGGTAAAAACCAGCGTCGGCTGCTATCAGCTTGAGGGCCCGGGCATCCAGCTTTTCGACACAATCGACGGCGATTATTTCACGATACTGGGCCTGCCCTTGCTCGCCCTTTTGCCGGAACTTCGTCGTCAGGGAACAGCACCCATATGATCCGCAAGGTCTGTGTCATCGGCTGGCCCATCGCCCATTCCCGCTCGCCGCTGATCCATAACTACTGGATCAAGACCTATGGTATCGACGACGCCGTCTACGAGCGCATGGCCGTGCCGCCCGGGGATCTCACGCTCACCCTGCGCAGCCTGAACGACTGGGGCTTCATCGGCGCGAACGTCACCGTGCCCCACAAGGAAGCCGTCTTCGCCTCGCTCATGCGCCATGACGCGGTGGCCGCGCGCCTCAAGGCCGTCAACACCATCGTCACCACGCCTTCCGGCCTTGAAGGCCGCAACACCGACGGCTACGGCTTCATCGCCAATCTGCACGACCGCGCGCCCGACTGGCAGGCAAAGGACGGACCCGCCGTGATGATCGGCGCGGGCGGCGCGGCGCGCGCCATAGCCGCCGCGCTCGAAAGCGACGGCGCGCCCGAAATCCGCATCGTCAACCGCACGCGCACCAGAGCGGTCGCCCTCGCCGCCGATCTCGATCTCGCTTCCTGCCGCATCTACGATTGGGAAAACGCGCCCCGCGCGCTTGAAGGCGCAAACCTCCTCGTCAACACGACGACGCTCGGCATGAAGGGCGAAAAAAACGTCGACATTCCGCTCGACGCGCTGCCGAAAGCGGCCCTCGTCACCGACATCGTCTACACGCCGCTCGAAACCGGCCTGCTGAAAGCGGCCGCCGCGCGGGGCAATCCGGTGGTCGACGGCCTCGGCATGCTCCTTCATCAGGCGGTGCCGGGCTTCGAGGCCTGGTTCGGCACGCGGCCCGAGGTCACGCCGGAATTGCGCGCCCTCGTGCTGGCGGATATGGGTGTGAGCGCGAACTAGACAGTCTCAGGACCAGCGGGGGGAGAATGCTGCTCATCGGCCTGACGGGCTCCATCGGAATGGGCAAATCGGAAACGGCGAAAATGTTCGCCCGCCTCGGCGTGCCGGTCTATGACGCCGACGCCGCCGTCCATGCGCTCTATGCCAGGGGCGGCGCGGCGGTCGCGCCGATCGCCGAAGCCTTTCCCGCCGCCGTGATCGACGGCGCGGTCGATCGCCAGGAATTGTCCCGCGCCGTGCTCGGACTTCCGGAGCAGATGAAAAAGCTCGAAGCCATCGTCCATCCGCTTGTCGGCCGCGCCCAGATCGATTTTCTGAAGGCGGCCAAAGCCGCCGGCCATGAGGCCGTTCTTCTCGACATTCCGCTTCTCTACGAAACCGGCGGCGAAACGCGCGTGGATGTTGTGGTCGTCGTCAGCGCGCCTTACCATATACAGCAATCTCGCGTGCTGGCGCGGCCCGGCATGGACATGGCGAAATTCGCCGCCATCCACGCCAAGCAGGTCCATGACGACGAAAAGCGCAGGCGCGCCGATTTCATCGTCGAAACCGACAAGGGTCTCGACCACGCTTTCGAGCAGGTGAAATCCGTCCTCGCCGCCTTGAAGGGCCGCGAGGGCAAGGTGCTGAAAGAGCGCCTCGGCGACTGAATTGAAGGGCTTGAAGCGGCATGCGCCAGATCGTTCTCGACACCGAAACGACAGGCCTCTCGCCCGATAATGGCGACCGGCTGGTCGAACTCGGCTGCCTTGAGCTGATGAACCATGTCGCGACCGGCGAGAGCTTTCACCGCTATGTCAATCCCGAGCGCGACGTGCCCAAGGGCGCTTTCGACGTGCACGGCCTTTCCGAAGAATTCCTGCGCGACAAGCCGAAATTTGCCGAGATCGCCGACGACTTCCTCGCCTTCATCGGCGATGCGCCGCTCGTCATCCACAACGCCTCCTTCGACATGGCGTTTCTCAATGCCGAGCTGAAGCGCACGGGCCGCCCCGTTCTTCCCTTCGACCGCGCCGTCGATACGCTCGCCATAGCGCGGAAGCGTTTTCCCGGCGCGCAGAACAGCCTCGATGCGCTGTGCCGCCGCTTCAACGTCGACAATTCAAATCGCGTGAAGCACGGCGCGCTGCTCGACGCGGAGCTTCTGGCCGAAGTCTATCTGGAGCTGATGGGCGGAAGACAGCCGGGCCTCGTGCTCGATGCAAGCCTGTCCAATGCCCGCGCCGCGGCGTCGGGCGCGGTCGAGCGCCGCGCGCGGGCCAAAGCGCTCGATCCGCGCCTCACCGACGAGGAACGCGCCGCGCACGAGGCATTCGTCGCCACGCTCGGCGCAAACCCGCTCTGGCTCGCGCCCAAATCCTGAATGGATGTTTTGATCCGTTAACGGATCAGTTCGGAATCCCGCCGTTTTCCGCGCCTGCCTGCCGCTGCTGGAACAGGCTGACGAAGTCGATCGGATCGATCATCAGCGGCGGGAAGCCGCCGTCGCGCGTGACGTCGGCGACGATGCGCCGCGCGAAGGGGAAAATCTGCCGCGGGCATTCGATCAGAAGCAGGGGCTCAAGACCCTCGGGCGGAATATTGGTCAGCCGGAAGAGGCCGCAATATTCAAGCTCGACGACGAAAAGAGGCTCTTCCTTCGCCCTGGCGCTGATGTCGGTCGAAAGCGTCACCTCGAAATCCGTCTCGCTGAGGCGGCGCACCGAGACGTCGACCTGCACCGCGATCTGCGGCTGCTCGGGAAGCGGCCCGAGGCTCTGCGGCGCGTTCGGGTTCTCGAAGGAGAGATCCTTCACATATTGGGTAAGAATGCGGAGTTGCGGGGCGTTTTCGCCGAAGGGCGCATCTGGAACGTTCTGATCGGACATGAGGCCCCTCGCGGCTGGCTCGTTGGCATTCTGGAGCCTGCTGGCTAACACGGAAGGCCGCTTGCGACAAGGCGGCGGCGGGGCGGCTGCGCCCTGCTTTCTCCACGGGCGAGACATTTGGTCCGGCAGGTGGAAAAACCCCCCCGATTGGCCTAACTTGATAAGACCACGCAGACAATGCGAACAGCGCGCGGGCGTCCTTGCCCGCTGGGCGGGCTTTCCGCTTCTCTGAAAGGTGGCCCTTATGGGCGAAACGTCGATGGTATTGAACCTGATCCTGCTTGCGGTAGCGGTGGGTGTGTTCCTCAAGCTGCGCAGCGTGCTCGGCCGCCGCACCGGCAATGAGCGGCCGCCTTACGACCCCTATACCGCGCCGGAGAAGCAGGGCCTCGTGCGACCCGCCGATGACGGCAAGGTGGTCGCCCTTCCCAAGCGCCCGGCGCCCGCCGCCGACCGCGACGCCGACCAGAGCGGCATCGATCCCTATCCGCAGCGCGAGCCCTATGTGGTGAAGAACCGCTGGGCCGGCATCGCGCCCGAAGGCTCCGAACTCGCCGCCACGCTCACCGCCATCGCCGCCATCGACCGGCGCTTCGACGCCGAGGCGTTCCTGTCCGGTGCGCGCGCGGCTTACGAAATGATCGTCACGGCCTTCGCGCAAGGCGACCGCAAGACGCTTGAGCCGCTTCTCGACACCTATGTCTATAAGAGCTTCGAAGGCGTCATTGCCGGCCGCGAAGCGCGCGGCGAAACCGTCGAGCAGACCTTCATCGGCATCAGCAAGGCCGAGCTCGCCAGCGCGAAGCTCGAAGACCGCCGCGCCCGCCTCACCGTCAAGTTCACGAGCGAGCTCACCTCCTCGGTCAAGAACCGCGACGGCGTCGTCATCGAGGGCGATCCGGTGACCGTGCGCCAGGTGAACGACGTCTGGACCTTCGAACGCGATGTCCGCGCCTCCGATCCGAACTGGCGTCTCGTCGCCACGGGCTCCGAAGGCTGACGCGCGAAAATGGGGGCGCGTCAAAGCCTGCTGGGTTCGGTTTGCGCGCTCGGTTTCCTGCTGCTGTCGGGTTGCGGCGCGGCCTCGGGCAGCGGATTTGAAAGCAGGGAGAGCGAAACGCAAACGCGGTCAGGCTTGAGTTTCGCCGATCTCGACGGCTGGGCGAACGACGATCAATCGGCGTCGTTACAGGCTTTCCGCCGCTCCTGCACCCGCATCCTCGCGCTCGACGATGCAACGCCGCTCGATCCGAAAACCGATGCGGCGATCTATGGCACGGCGGGCAACTGGCGCGCCGCCTGCGCCGCCGCCGCTCACGTTGCGCCGGGGGCAAGCGCGGCGCGGGCCTATTTCGAACGCTGGTTTGCGCCCGTTCGCCTCGATGCCTCCTCGTCGCTTTTCACCGGCTACTACGAACCTGAAATGGAAGGCGCGCTTTCGCGCGGCGGCCGCTATCAGACGCCGGTTCTCGCCATGCCGCCGGCGCTCGCCGCCATGCGCGCCTCCGGCAAGCCGCTGCCGACGCGCGCCGAGATCGAGGACATGATCGCGTCGGGCCGTCTCGATGCGAAAGGCAGCGCGCTTGTCTGGCTCGCCGATCCGGTCGACGCTTTCTTCCTGCATGTTCAGGGCTCGGGCCGCGTCCGCCTTGAAGACGGCCGCGTGATGCGTCTCGCCTTCGCCGCCAAGAACGAGCGGCCCTATACGTCGATCGGCAAGATCCTGATCGAACGCGGCGCGATCCCGAAGGACGAAGTCTCGATGCAGACGATCCGCGCCTGGCTCGCCGCGCACCCCTCCGAGATCGCGCCCCTCCTGCGCAAGAACGCATCCTATATTTTCTTCAAGCGCCTCGACGACGGCATGGACCCCGAACTCGGGCCGCCCGGCGCGGAAAAGGTGAACCTCACGCCCGGCCGCAGCCTCGCCGTCGACCGCAGCCATCATCCGCTCGGCTCCCTCTACTGGCTCGACACGACGGTCCCCGTCGCGCATCGGGAGGGCATCGCGCCTCTGAAGCGCCTGATGGTGGCGCAGGATACCGGCACCGCCATTCGCGGCCTTCAGCGCGGCGATGTCTTCTGGGGCTATGGCGCGGACGCCGCCGAGATCGCCGGCCGCATGAAGCAACAGGGTGAGCTCATCGCCCTTCTCCCCCGCGCACTCGCGCCCGGAGAATAAGATGGCGGCGTGCGAGGGCGGCGACAAAGCGAAGCCGGGGAAGCCCCGCACCCGTGCCCTGAGCGAAGCCGAACAGAAGCTCTGGGGCGCCGTCGTCAAGGACGCGACGCCGCTCGCCCGGCGCAAACCGGCAGAGGCGGCCCCCATGCCGGCAGCACCCGAAGCCCCGAAAATCGTTACGAATACGAAAAAGATACCTGTTTTTCGTATCCATACCGAAACAACAAAGCCCGTGCCTGCCGGTCCCCCGCCTCTCACCGGGCTCGACCGCCGCACCAGCCAGCGCCTCGCCCGCGGCCAGATCGAGGCCGAGGCGACCTTCGACCTCCACGGCCATGCCCGCGAGGAAGCCCGCGGCGTGTTGCTCGGCTTCCTTGGCCGGAGCCGGGCGCGCGGCCTGCGCTGCGTCATCGTCATCACCGGCAAGGGCGAAAACCCCTTCACTCGCCACACGCTGCACAGCACGCGCTTCCATGAAGCGCCCGAACATTCCGGCGTGCTGCGCTCGGCCCTGCCGTCCTGGCTCGGCGAGCCCGAATTCCGCGCCCTCGTCGCCGGCTTCCAGCCCGCCCATCCCCGCCACGGCGGCGGCGGCGCTTTCTATATCTGGCTGCGCAAAAAGAGATGACGCCCTTCGGCCAGAAGATTCGCGACCTGCGAACGGAACGCGGCCTGACGCTGAAGGACATGGCTGCGGCCTTGCGCATCACGCCCGCCTATCTCTCGGCGCTGGAACACGGGCGGCGCGGCCGGCCGAGCTGGCGGCTCGTTCAGGCGATCATCGGCTATTTCAATGTGATCTGGGACGAGGCCGAGGAAATCGAACGCCTTGCGCGCCTGTCGCACCCCCGCATCGTCATCGACACGTCGGGCCTCGACCCCAGGGCGACCGAACTTGCAAACCGCCTTGCCGAAGGCATCGCGCATTTGACGAGCGCCGAGATCGCGCGCCTCCTCGAAGCCCTACCCGAAAAAACGCGCCGCAAGCCGCCGCAGCAAGTGAAAAAGACTCGCTGATCGAGAAGGCCTTCAACTCCACGGATTCACTTTGCGCGAAGCCGTCGCCACGGCCTGAAACAGCGTCTCGGCCGGACTCGCGAAACGCGAAGCAATTCTCCGCCGGAGACTCGCGCCTAGAGAATGAACTTCGACAAATCGCTGTTCTTCGCCAGGTCGCCGATATGGAGATGCACATAAGCCGCATCGACCGTCACGGTCGAGCCGCCGCGATCCGTCGCGGCGAATGAAATCTCGTCGAGCACGCGCTCCATGACCGTGTGAAGCCGCCGCGCGCCGATATTCTCGACCGATGCGTTCACATCCGCCGCGATCGAGGCAATGGCCTCGATGCCGTCCGGCGTGAAATCGAGCGTCACGCTCTCCGTCTCCATCAGCGCCACATATTGCTTGATGAGGCTCGCCTCAGGCTCGGTGAGAATGCGCACGAAATCCTCGCGCGACAGCGCCTTCAATTCGACGCGGATCGGCAGCCGCCCCTGCAACTCGGGCAGGAGGTCGGACGGCTTGGCGATGTGGAAGGCGCCCGACGCGATGAAGAGAATATGGTCGGTCTTCACCGGCCCGTGCTTCGTCGAAACCGTCGTGCCCTCGATGAGCGGCAGAAGATCGCGCTGCACGCCTTCGCGGCTCACATCGGCGCCGCGTCCCTCGGAGCGGGCGCAGATCTTGTCCACCTCGTCCAGAAAGACGATGCCGTTCTGCTCGACCGCGCGGATCGCTTCCTGCGTCAGCTGGTCCTGATCGAGCAGCTTGTCGGATTCCTCCGCTATCAGCACGGTGTAGCTGTCGCGCACATTCATCTTGCGCGTCTTCATCCGCCCGCCGCCCAGCGCCTTGCCGAACATCTCGCTCAGATTGATCATGCCGACCTGGGCGCCCGGCATGCCCGGCACGTCGAAATTCGGCATCCCGCCCTGATCGGCGATCTCGACGTCGATTTCCTTTTCATCGAGTTCTCCTTCGCGCAGCTTGCGGCGGAAACTTTCCCGCGTCGCTTCGGATGCGCCCTTGCCGACCAGCGCGTCGAGCACGCGCGCTTCGGCCGCCAGATGCGCCTTCGCCTGCACGTCCTTGCGCTTTTTCTCGCGCACCATGGCGATGCCGATCTCGATGAGGTCGCGGATGATCTGCTCGACATCGCGGCCGACATAGCCGACCTCGGTGAACTTGGTCGCCTCGACCTTGAGGAAGGGCGCTTCGGCGAGCTTCGCCAGACGGCGCGAAATCTCCGTCTTGCCCACGCCCGTCGGCCCGATCATCAGAATATTCTTCGGCAGCACCTCTTCGCGCAGACCCTCGGGCAATTGCTGACGCCGCCACCGATTGCGCAGCGCGATGGCGACGGCGCGCTTGGCGTCCTTCTGTCCGATGATGTAGCGGTCGAGTTCGGACACGATTTCGCGCGGCGAGAAACTGGTCATGCGGGAACGGAAACTCCGGAGATGAACTAGGCGTCGAGAATTTCGACCGTGAGATTGTTGTTGGTATAGACGCAGATTTCAGACGCGATCTTCAGCGCCTTGCGCGCGATCTCTTCTGCGCCGAGATCGGTGTCGGCCAGCGCGCGCGCCGCGGCGAGCGCGTAATTGCCGCCCGAACCTATGCCGACGATCCCGCCCTCTGGCTCCAGCACATCGCCATTGCCGGTGAGCACCAGGCTCGCCTTGGCGTCGGCGACGATCATCATCGCCTCAAGCCGGCGAAGGAAACGGTCGGTGCGCCAGTCCTTGGCAAGCTCGACGCAGGCTCGCGTGAGCTGCAACGGATATTGCTCGAGCTTCGCTTCAAGGCGCTCGAAAAGCGTCATCGCATCGGCCGTCGCGCCGGCAAAACCCGCGATCACATTGCCCTGGCCGAGCGGCCGGACCTTGCGCGCATTGCCCTTCATGATGGTGTCGCCCATCGACACCTGCCCGTCGCCCGCGACGACCACCTTGCCGCCCTTGCGCACGGTCAGGATCGTTGTGCCGTGCCACTGGATCATGTCGCTCATCGGGTGGGGATTCCGGGGGTTGAAGGGCGAAAACGGATGGCGGCGCGCGCCCCGAAAGGGACCGGCCTCGCGCCCTTCATGTGGCGATTTTGGAAGCCGAGGTCAAGCAAGGGCCGCTTCAGGGGCGTCGCTTCGTCTCTTCGCCGGTCTTGGCCTTGTCGTCCGGCGCGACGGAACCCTGCTCATGCGCCTTTGCCCCGGCGTTTTGAGCCTCGACGGCCCGCCGCATCACGCTCTGGCTTTCATAGAAGGACGTCCGCCTGTGCTTCCGTCCGGTCAGGCGCCGCCATACTGATCGAAGCGTCATTGCCCGAGATCTCCTCCAAAGCAATAACCGTGCATGCACCAACCGGAGACCTATACCATCGCACCGGACATTGCGCCAGATCACACAAAGTCGTGCGCGTCCCGTTTATTGAATTCGACGACGCCGATACTTCGCCGCCTCCCGCCATCACGCCTCAAGCACACTCTATATTGTGTCCACCGGCAGCACCGGGCCTATCGCGAATCCGCCGGAAGCAATTGATTCAAATAGATGGCAAACTATGCTCAACTTTGACTCATGGTGCTTAAACCAAGGCATGAGCATTTCTTAAGAAGGCTGGTTAACGCCCTCTAAGCAATTGCGAAGCAAGATGATTCACGCATTGGCCCGAGGGTAAAAGCCTCGGGGCTGGTCTGCGGCCTCCGCCGCTGCTAGAAAACGCTCGAAGCCGCCGCCGCGCGGATGCAGGTGATCCCGATGGATATGGACAGCGAAGGCCGCGTGGCCACGATCGAGCGCAAGACGAAGGAGACGGAGATTTTCGTCTCCCTCGATCTCGACGGCACGGGCGAATATGACGTCGACACCGGCATCGGCTTCCTCGACCACATGCTGGAGCAGCTTTCGCGCCACTCGCTGATCGACCTCAAGGTCCGCGCCGTCGGTGACCTCCACATCGACTTCCACCACACGACCGAAGACACCGGCATCGTCATCGGCGAGGCCGTGCGCCAGGCCCTGGGCGACTTCAAGGGCATCCGCCGCTATGCCACCGCCATCATCCCGATGGACGAGACCTGCACGCGCGTCTCCATCGACGTCTCCCAGCGCCCCTACCTCATCTGGAAGGTCGATTTCTCGAAGCCGAAGCTCGGCGACATGGACACCGAGCTTTTCAAGGAATGGTTCCAGGCCTTCGCCCAGAATGCCGGCATCACGCTGCACATCGAGAACATGTACGGCGAGAACAACCACCACATCGTGGAATCCTGCTTCAAGGGCCTCGCCCGCGCGCTCCGCGACGCCATCGCCATCGACCCGCGCACGGCCGACCGCGTCCCCTCGACCAAGGGCAAGCTCGGTAGCTGACAATCCCCGGCTTCGGTATTTCCGACCGCGAATTGCACCCGCGTGCATGCCCTGTGCGCCGGACGGCAGTCTGCGCCACCGCAATACTTCCCCTTTATTGTGCCAATTCGACCTTGATTCAGAAGGCTGAAACTCACGCCAGGTAACGCCACTCTGAAAGCCAATATTGATTGCGGCTGATATTGCCCGTTGCTAGAAAGACTCAGGGCGAAAATGGGCGATTTGCTTTGGGGGGTGTCATGACGTTGCGTCGGTTGGGCGGATATGTGGGCATGCCGGGCAGGGCGCCCGGGCTTTTGAGACTTCGGCCTCTTCTCCTCGCAACGACGGCCATCGCCGCGCTCCTCCTCGCCCAGACCTCCGCGCATGCCGATGGCGGCGCGGGCGGTCAGGGGCGAAACCCTTATACAACCCCTGGCGCCGGCGGCGCCGGCTATGCAGGCCAGGCGGGCGGCGACGGCGTTCATTCCTATTCGGCTGGCGGTGGCGGCGGCGGCGGCGGTGCGGCTGGCGGCGGTGCGGGTGGCGCGGGTGGGTCGGGCGATGCGGCGGCTGGCGGTGCTGGCGGTGCGACCCCCGGCGCTGACGGCGCCGATGGAACCGGCGACGGAGGCAATCCCATCATCGGCGCGGGCGGCGGTGGCGGCGGCGCAGGCGGCGCTAACGGCTATGT
>JARLIS010000059.1 GCA_031291615.1 Parvibaculum sp. | reverse complement strand
CCGCCGCCGAACGCGCCGCCTCCGCCCTTTTGCAGCGCGTCGCCGCACTTGGCGAAGCGCAGGAGCGCCTGAGCGGCGACCACAAGGAAGCCGCGCGCCAGCTTGAAGAGGCGGAGCTTGCGCTCGGCCAGTTGCAGCCCGACGAGGGGTTGCGCGCCCGCGCCAATGAATTGCGCGAACAGGTCGCGGCGCTCCGCGTCGCTCTCGCCGAAGCGCGCGCCGCACATGAGAGCCTGCGCCGCGAAGCGGAAGCCCGCGCGCGCCGCCTCACCGCCATCGGCGAGGAACGCCGCGCCTGGGAGCTTCGCGCCGCAAACGCCCAGCGCCAGACACAGGCGCTGGAAGAACGCCAGACCGAAGCGCAGACCGAGTTGCAGGCGCTCGAAGGCGTGCCGGCCGAAATCGAGGCGAAGCGTCATGCTCTGCTCGACTTCATCGCGACCGCCGAGGCCGCGCGCGGCGCCGCCGCCGACGCGCTCGCCACGGCGGAAGCGAAGCTCGGCGAATGCGTGAAGCTCGCCAAGGAGTTCCAGGCCCATCTCGGCGAGGCGCGCGAGGAGCGTGCCCATATTGACGGCCTCGTCGAAGGCGCGCGCGAGCGCCTCAGCGAAGCGCAGGCGCGCGTGCGCGAAGTGCTCGAATGCGAGCCCGAGCAGGCGCTGGCGCAGAGCGGCCTTGAAGCCGATGCGACGCTGCCCTCGCTCGAGGACATAGACGCGAAGCTCGACCGACTGAAGCGCGAGCGCGAGAGCCTTGGCGGCGTCAATCTTCGCGCCGAAGAAGAAGCGCGCGAGATCGGCGAACAGCTGACGACGATGACGACCGAGCGCGAAGACCTTGTGAGCGCCATTGCGAAGCTGCGGCAGGCCATCGGCAGCCTCAACCGCGAAGGCCGCGAGCGGATGCTGGAAGCCTTCGAGAAGGTCAATACGAGCTTCCAGCGGCTCTTTACGCATCTCTTCGGCGGCGGCGAAGCGCATCTGAAATTCACCGAGTCCGACGATCCCTTGGAAGCCGGTCTCGAAATCTTCGCGCGCCCGCCGGGCAAGCGCCTCCAGATCATGTCGCTCCTGTCGGGCGGCGAGCAGGCGCTGACGGCCATGTCGCTCATCTTCGCCGTCTTCCTCACCAATCCCTCGCCCATCTGCGTGCTGGACGAAGTCGACGCGCCGCTCGACGATGCGAATGTCGAGCGCTTCTGCGACCTGATGGAAGAGATGACGCGCACGACCGACACGCGCTTCCTCATCATCACCCATCACGCGCTGACGATGGCCCGCATGAACCGCCTCTTCGGCGTCACCATGCAGGAACGCGGCGTCTCGACGCTGGTGTCGGTCGATCTGGAAGGCGCGGAGCGGTTCAAGGAAGCCTCCTGAGGCCGCAAAGCGCCGCGCCGCCCGGGCTCAAATTCATCTCGATCCCCGGATTGGATGGTCCTACCATCGGTCGCAAGACCTTGGAGAGGGGATCGTCATGACCAAACCGAACGGCATTCATCATTTCGCGGTCTGCACCGCCGACATCAAGACGCAGATCGAATTTTTCACCGATGTGCTCGGCATGGAGCTTGTCGCGCTTTACTGGATGCACGGCGTCGAAGGCGCGTGGCACGGATTTCTCAAGCTCAACGACCAGTCATCCGTCGCCTTCGTGCAGACGCCCGATGTCGGCAAGATTCCCACCGAGATCGGCAAGACACATGCGGGCAATCCCGGCGGGCCCTCGGCGCCCGGCACGATGCAGCACATCGCCTTCAACGTCGACACGGAAGAAGAGTTGCTGACGATGCGCGACCGCATCCGTTCGCGCGGCGTCGATGTCTTCGGCCATATCGATCACGGTTTCTGCAAGTCGATCTATTTCGCCGGGCCTGAAAATCTCTCGCTCGAAGTTTCGACATCCGAGGGAAAGGCGATCAACGCGGAGATGTGGATCGATCCGGAAGTCGTCGCGCTCGCGGGCATCTCTTCTGCCGAGCTTGCACGCTTCAAGTCGCCCGCGGCCTTCAAGCGCCCCGCCGCGCCCGTTCCGCAGCCTGCCTTCGATCCGGCGAAGCCCCACATGTCCTATCCGCCCGCCGTCTACAAGATGCTGATGGGCGCGTCCGATGCCGACACGTTCAAGCGGATGAGCGAGACGACACCGCCGGTGCAAGTCGCCAACTAAGCGCGCGCGGAAAGAACGCAGAATGAAAGTCCTGATCGCCGGCGCGGGCATCGGCGGCCTCACCGCCGCGCTGACGCTTCACAAAGCGGGCTTCGAGGTGCGCATTTTCGAACGCGCGTCTGCGCTCGGCGAAATCGGCGCCGGCATTCAGGTGAGCCCCAACGGCGCGCGCGTGCTGCATGGCCTTGGACTGAAGGATGCGATCGAAGCGGTCGCCTTCCTTCCGAAAGCCATCGAACTCAGGATGCACAAGTCGGGCTTCGAGGTTTCGCACATGCCGCTCGGCGCGGAGATCGCGGCCCGATACGGCTTTCCCTACTACCATATCCACCGCGCCGATATTCATCGTCTGCTTAAAGAGGCCGTGCGCGCACGCTGCGGCGACATCATCGCGCTTGGCCGCGATGTTGCGGGCGTGACGCAAGACGAAGCGGGCGCAACGCTCCATTTCGCCGATGGCAAGACGGAGACGGGCGACATTGTTGTCGGCTGCGACGGCATTCACTCCAAGGTGCGCGAGGCGCTGCTCGGCCCGGAGAAGCCGGAATTCACCGGCAATGTCGCCTGGCGCGGCGTCGTGCCGGTGGCACGGCTCAAGGGCGTCGATCTCAGGCCCGCGGTGACAAGCTGGATGGCGCCGCGCAGCCATGCCGTCACTTATTTTCTGCGGCGCGGCGAGCTGATGAATTTTGTCGGCGTCACGGAGCGGTCCGATTGGAAGGGCGAATCCTGGACGGAGCGCGGCAGCAATGAAGAACTCAGGCGCGATTTCGAAGGCTGGCACCCGACGGTGCGCGCGATTGTCGAGGCCATCGACGAGCCCTATCGCTGGGCGCTTTTCGCGCGCAAGCCATTGCCCAAATGGAGCGAAGGCCGCGTCACGCTGCTGGGCGATGCCTGCCACCCGATGCTGCCGTTTCTTGCTCAGGGCGCGGTCATGTCGATCGAGGATTCTTACGTGCTCGCCAATTGTCTCGCGGCGCATTCCGCCGATATTCCGGCCGCGCTGAAGCGCTATGAATCGCTGCGGCTCTCACGCACCGCGCGTGTGCAGGCTGGCGCGAGAGCGCAAGGGAGGCTCTTTCATCTCTCAGGCGCGGCGCGGCTCGCGGCATTCGCCGGGATGAGCCTCGCCACGCGGTTCAAGCCCGAGGTCATCATGGCGCGCAACGACTGGCTGATGTCTTATGACGCCACGGCGCAAGGGCTATAGTGACAGCAGGCGCCGCGAAAGGACGAACGATCATGCAGCCCGGCAACTACACCTATGTGCCAATCGAGCGTGTGTCCTGGGGCGTGCCTGCGGCGCAAGCCGTGGCGGCCGAAGCCAAGCGGCTCGGCGCATCCCGCGTGATGATCGTGGCGTCGGGCACGCTGTCACGAAAGACCGACGCCATATCGGCCGTCGCCTCGGCGCTGGGCGCGAGCTATGCCGGGCTCTTCGACGAATGCCGCGAGCATACGCCGCTCGAAAGCGTGATCGCCTGCGCGGATGCGGCGCGCGCCCAGCGGCCCGATCTCATCGTCACGGTCGGCGGCGGCACGCCCATCGACACAGTGAAGATCGTGCAGCTCTGCCTCGCGCATGACATTCGCAGCGTCGAGGCGCTGCTCGCCGTAGCCAACAAGCCCAATACGAAACCCTCGCCCGTGCGCCAGATCATCGTGCCGACGACGCTGTCGGGCGGCGAATATTCGAGCATGGGCGGCGGCACCAATACGGCGCGGAAATCGAAAGACATGTATCTCGGGCCCGATCTCTGCGCGCGCGTCGTGCTGCTCGATCCCGCGATCACGCTCCACACGCCGGAATGGCTCTGGCTCTCGACCGCGATCCGCGCCGTCGATCACGCGGTCGAAGGTTATTGCGCCACAGGCACCAATGCGCTGGTGCAGGCGGGCGCGCTCCATGCGCTCAGACTTTTTTCGACGTCACTCAGGCAGACCAAAAAATCTCCGGGCGATCTCGATGCCCGCGCGCATTCGCAAATGGCGGTGTGGCTCGCCGCATCGAGCCTCGGCCGCGTCTCCATGGGTGCGAGCCACGGCATCGGCTACGTGCTCGGCACCGTCGGCGGCGTGCCGCACGGCTATACGTCCTGCGTGATGCTGCCCGCCGTGCTGCGCTGGAACGAGCCCGCCACATCGGCGCAGCAGAAGGACATTGCCGCAGCTCTCGGCATGCCGGGCGCATCGGCTTCAGAAGCGGTAAGCGCGCTCCTTGCCGATCTCGGCCTGCCGCGCAAACTGTCCGATGTCGGCATCGATGCCTCGCAGCTCGGCCTCATCGCGGAGCGCTCGCTGCAAAGCCCGGTCGTGAAGGCCAATCCGCGGCCCATCCGCAGGACCGAGGACGTGTTGGAAATCCTGTCCTTCGCATCCTGACCCGGAGAAGGCGAAGGCGCGGCTGGCGAATCCGGGCTTTGCCGCCCCCCTTGTCGACGGACAAACAGGCCGTTTCGGCCCGCTTTCGGAGGGCTGATTTCCGCCCGGGCGACGGCGCGACTCGCCCGCCCGACGGGGCCGATTGCCGCAGCCGCGAAAGGCGGGGGAAAACCGCGCCGAATCAATAGCTTAAAGAAAGTTACCCGGTTCTTGACAGCCTATGTCGCCGCAAGTACGGTGCGCGCGGCTTGAGGCGGGGCTCTGCGGCAATTGCGGAGCCTTTTTGCGCGAGGAGCGCGGGACTTGGCAGGCTCTGACAGCGGCACAAATCCCGGCGATCCTGGCGCCGAGAAGGGGCGAAATTCCGATCTAGCGGATTTCGAAGCGCGGCTGCGACAGACGCAGCAGGCTCACCAACAGCCAGATACGTCTGCCGCCCGTGGATCGGCCATGGGCGTCGCCTTCCGCCTCTCCACGGAACTTGTGGCGGGCATCTTCGTCGGCGGCGCCATCGGCCTCGGACTGGACACATGGCTCGGTACCAAGCCTTTGTTCCTTCTGATCTTCTTCTTCCTCGGCGTGGCAGCGGGAATTTTGAACGTGTTCCGGACGGCAAAGCAGATGACTGCGGAAGCCGAGCGGAACGCAGGTAACGGCAAACCGGGCGCCTAGGCGCCGAAGCGACGGGAACAAGGATCGTGGCGGCAGAAGAGGCAGCATCCGGCGCGGCACATCACGGTGGCGGGCTCGCCATCGATCCGATGCATCAGTTTCGCGTCGAGACGATTTTTCCGATCCATTTCGGCAATATCGACGCTTCCTTCACCAACGCCTCGCTGTGGATGCTGATCGCGGCCGGTCTCGTGACGCTCCTCACCATCGTCGGCATGGGCAGCCGCTCGCTCGTTCCGGGCCGGCTCCAGTCGGTCGCCGAGCTTTCCTACGAATTCGTCTCCAACATGCTGCGCGACAATGTCGGCGATGCGGGCAAACGCTTCTTCCCCTTCGTCTTCACGCTCTTCATGTTCGTGCTCTTCTGCAACATGCTCGGCATGATGCCCTATTCCTTCACCGTGACGAGCCACATCATCGTCACCTTCGCGCTGGCGAGCTTCATCTTCATCGCGGTCACGATCCTCGGCTTCGCGGTGCACGGCTTGCACTTCTTCCACTTCTTCGTGCCGAAGGGCGTGCCTGTCGCGCTGCTGCCGCTTCTCGTCGTCATCGAAGTGATTTCCTACCTGACGCGGCCGATCAGCCTCTCGGTTCGTCTCTTCGCCAACATGATGGCCGGCCACACCATGCTCAAGGTGTTCGCGGGCTTCGTCATCGCCATGGGCTGGTTCGGCGGCTTCCTGCCGCTCGCCTTCATGGTCGCCTTCACGGGCCTCGAAATCCTGGTGGCGTTCCTGCAAGCCTATGTGTTCGCCATTCTGACCTGCATCTATCTGAACGACGCGCTGCACATGCATTGAGGCCTGTGCGTCGCTTTCGACGGCAAGCGGGCGGCAACGCCCAACGATCAACCTGACTGGGGCGCAGCACGCACCCCGCATAAGAAGACGGAGACGAGATCATGGAACCAGCAGCAGCAAAGCTCATCGGCGCGGGCATCGCCTGCATCGCGCTCGCCGGCGCCGGCGTCGGCATCGGCACGATTTTCGGCAACTACCTCGCGGGCGCGCTCCGCAATCCGGCTGCCGCTCCGGCGCAGTTCCCGAACCTGCTCCTCGGCTTCGCGCTCGCCGAAGCGACGGGCCTGTTCGGTCTCGTCGTCGCGCTCATCCTGCTCTTCGTGATCTGAAGACAGACTGCTCCGGTCTTCCCGAACGGGGACGGCACAAGCCGTCCCCGCTCAGAGACTTCTGAGGGAGTTCCCGTCCTATGCCGCAATTAGCCTTTGAAACCTTCATTCCCCAGCTCATCTGGCTGGCGATCAGCTTCATCGCCCTTTATCTGGTGATGTCGCGCATCGCGCTGCCGCGCATAGGCTCGGTGATCGAGGGACGGGCCGCCCGCATCGCTTCCGATCTCGACGAGGCGGCGGCGTCCAAGCGGCGTACCGACGAGGCCGTCGCGGCCTATGAAAAGGCGCTGGCCGAAGCCCGCGCCAAAGCGCATGGCATCGCCCAGCAGACGCGCGACCTGCTGACGGCCGAAACCGACCGCCAGCGCCACGAAATCGAGGCCAAGCTCGCCGAGAAGATCGCGGCGGCGGAAGCCAGCATCCGCAAGACCAAGGAAGCGGCGCTCGCCAATGTGCGCAATGTCGCCATCGACGTCGCCGGCGCCATCGTCACCCAGTTGCTCGGCGAAGACGCCGACAAGGCGGCGACCGAGCGCGCGGTCGACACCGCGCTCAAGCAAGTCTGAGGAGAAACCCCATGTTCGCCACTGCTGAATTCTGGGTGATGATCTCCTTCTTCCTGTTTGTAGGATTGATCGTCTATTACAAGGTTCCCGGCCTTCTGACCGCCGCGCTCGACAAGCGTGCGGCCGACATCTCGAAGGCGCTGGACGAAGCCCGCCGCCTCCGCGACGAAGCGCAGGCGCTGCTCGCTTCCTACGAAAAGAAGCGCGCCGAAGCGATGAAAGAGGCGGACGCCATCGTCGCCCAGGCGAAGGTCGAGGCCGAGCGCCTCGCCGAAGAGACCCGCAAGAACATGCAGGCGCAGGTCGAGCGCCGCCAGCAGGTGGCCGAGGACAAGATCCATCAGGCCGAAGCGCAGGCCGTGCAGGAAGTGCGCGCCGCCGCCGCCGACATCGCGGTCGCCGCGGCCCAGAAGCTCATCTCCGAGAAGGTCGACGCGGCGAAGGACGCCAAGATCGTCGAACGCTCGATCTCGGAGCTGGCCTCGAAGCTCCACTGAACCCCGGCCGGACATACCGGACACGAAACCCTGCCCTTACCGGCGGGGTTTTTGTTTGCCCGGCGGCTCGCCTCGGCTAGCCTCGAGGGGGAAGACTGGAGGGGACCCCATGCTCAGCGACTATACGCCGACCGAGTTCACGCATGATGGCAAGACGAAGCCCGTTTACGTGCGTGGCCATGGGCCCGCCGTCATCGTCATTCACGAAATCCCGGGCATCACGCCCAATGTCACGCGCTTTGCTGACTGGGTGGTCGATGCCGGTTTTCGCGTCTACATGCCGCTCCTCGTCGGAGAGGCGGGACGGGACGTTTCGGTCGGCTATGTGCTGAAATCGCTCGCAACCATCTGCATCAGCCGCGAGTTTCACGTGCTGGCGAGCCATTCGTCGAGCCCGGTGACGGACTGGCTGCGGGCGCTCGCCCGGCACGCGCATGAGGAAGCGGGCGGCAAGGGCGTCGGCGCCATCGGCATGTGCTTCTCGGGCAATTTTGCCATGTCGATGATGATGGAACCGTCGATGCTGGCGCCGGTGCTGTCGCAGCCGTCGCTCCCCTTCCCCATCGGCGCGGCGCGCAAGGCGGCGCTGCATGTGAGCCCGGAGGAGCTGACCTGCCTCAAGGATCGCTGCGCCAAGGGCGGCAAGCTGCTGGCGCTCCGCTTCAAGGGCGACGTGACTTCGCCCGGCGAACGCTTCGAAACGCTGCGGCGCGAGCTTGGCGACGCCTTCGAGGGCATCGAGATCGACGACAAATATGCCAATCCGAAATCGCCGGAACCCAAACCCCATTCCGTCGTCACGGAAGATCTGATCGACGAGGACGGCCAGCCGACCAAGGAAGCGGCCAAGCGCGTCATCTCGTTTTTCGTCGAGCGGTTGAAGACGGCCTGAGGGGCCTCGCCCTTCGAGACGCGGGCTTTGCCCGCTCCTCAGGGTGAGGCGATATTCTGAGTTCAACCCTCACCCTGAGGAGGCGCCCCGGCGCCGTCTCGGAGGGCGAGGCCCTCAAAGCTTCACGGCTCGATCACCGTCAGTTCCGGCCACCTTGCTTTCCACCGCGCCGCCTTCTCGGCATAGCGCTCGGCGCTGAAATTCGGCATGCGATTGGGGCGGATGGTCATGGTTTCGATGTCGTCGAAGCCGTGCGGCGCATAGGTCGTCATGCCGCCCCTGCCCGGCCGGATGCCGACCATGCAGGCGGGCGCGAGGAAGCGGTCGATGCCCATGGTCGAGCCTGTCAGCGGCGGATAGGGCGTGCCGAATTTTTCGCCATACCAGAGATGCACGCGCGCCTGATTGCGCAGTTCTATCTCGGCGCTGATATCGGAAAACAATTCGGCGCAGCGGCGGATTGCGGCGTCTTCCGCTTCCCATGACGTGTCGGCGTCGAAGTAGAAAACATCGTAGTCCTTGATGCCGTAGGCGAGATCGCGGCCTGTCTGGACATTCCAGATCGTCTGAAAGAGCGAGCCGGACACGAGCCATGCATCAGGCAAGTCAAGCGCCGGCAAGCGTTCGACGATCGCGCGGTTCACCGGGTTCCGCAGCGCAAGGGCGATGAAACGGCTTTCGTCCATGCGGTCCTCAGGGCCGGCTTGCCTTGTCGGCGATGGCGCGGAAGAGCGCGAAGGTTTCGTGTTCGCGATAGCTCGCATCCGTCGTGTCCGCGCCATAGGTGTGATTGGCGGAGGTCTTGGCGATCACGAGGTCATGCGCCGGATCGACATAGACGAACTGGTTGTAGATGCCGATCGCCGAGAAAGGGCCGTCGGCCGTTTCGGGCAGCCACCAGAGATAGCCGTAGCCCATGATGTCGTCGGCATTGTCGCGCTTGCCGGGCACGAGCTGCGGCGCGTCGGGCGTGTGCGAGGCCTTGACCCAGTCGCGCGGCACAAGCTGCTCGCCCATCCAGTTGCCTTCGTGGAGATAAAGCAGGCCGAACTTCGCATAGTCGCGCAGCGTGACATTGACGCCGCCGGCCGCAAGCTCCGTGCCCGTGTCGTCCAGCACCCAATAGCCGTCGCGCGCCGCGCCGATTTTCGACCAGATTTTCTCGGAGAGATAGTCGGACGGCGTCTTGCCCGTCGCGTGGAGCAGCACGAGGCCGAGCACCTGCGCGTCCATGCTGTTGTAGTGGTTGACGGTGCCGGGCGCATGGGCGCGTTTCAGCGACTTCGCGAATTCGACCATCGAGCCGCCGAAAGCGAGCGTGCGGCCGAAACGGGCGATGTCGGAATTCTTGTCGCTATAGTCTTCGTTCCAGCTTACGCCCGACGACATTTGCAGCGCGTTCTTGATCGAGACGCCTTCATAGCCGGTGCCGATGAGTTCGGGCGCATATTTCGTCAGCGGATCGTCGACGCTGGCGATCTTGCCCTCGCCCACCGCGATGCCGACCAGTGCGGAGATGAAGGACTTGCCGACCGACCAGGAGATCCAGCGCGTATCCTTGTCGTTGCCGCGCCAATATTGCTCGTGGACGATCTTGCCGTCCTTGACGATCAGGAGGCCGGTCGTGTCGGTGGCGGCGAGGAACTTCGCGGTGTCGAGCGTCTTGCCTTCATAGCTATAGGTCGCGGGCAGGTCGAGGGGCGCGCCTTGCGGAATGTCGTAGACGGCGCCCGCGCGCGCGATTTTCCGCGAGGGGAAAATCGCGTCCATGTTGCGGAAGTTTTCCACCTCGTCGGCGCCCGAGAACATGCTGGCGACGAAGCGAGCCCGCTCGATCTCCTGCCATTTGACGGCCGTGAAAATGCCGATGCCGGCCACGAGCACGACAAGCACCGACAGCGCGATGCGCTTCGCGTTCCAACGCATATCAACTCCCCCCTTCGGTCTTTCTTATTCCGCGGCTTCGCGCGGCGTCTCCTTCTGCCAGCGCAGCACGGGGCTGCGGGCGGCAAGCGTTTCGTCGAGGCGGCGGCGGGGCGCGAAATGCGGCGCGCCGGTGAAGAGCGACTTGTCGTTGCCCTTGGCGGCGGCGGCGAGGTGCTTCAGCGTGCCGATGAACTGGTCGAGCGTGCGTTTCGATTCCGTTTCCGTCGGCTCGATCAGCAGCGCACCGTGGACGACCAGCGGGAAATACATGGTCATCGGGTGGTAGCCCTCGTCGATCATCGCCTTGGCGAAGTCGAGCGTTTCGACGCCGGTGCCTTTGAGGAAGCGGTCGTCGAAAAGCGCTTCATGCATGCAAGGGCCCTCGAAAGGCGCGGAGAGATCGTCCTTCAGCGAGGCGAGGATGTAGTTGGCATTCAGCACCGCGTCTTCCGCGACCTGGCGGAGCCCGTCCGAGCCGTGGCTCATCATGTAGGCGAGCGCACGGACGAACATGCCCATCTGGCCGTGAAAGGCGACCATGCGGCCGAAAGGACGCGCGCCGTCGGCCTTGGCTTCGCCATCCGTCTCGACGAGGCGGAAGCCGTCCTTGCCATGCACGACGTAAGGCAGCGGCGCGAAAGGCGCGAGCGCGGCCGAGAGCACAACGGGCCCTGCGCCCGGTCCGCCGCCGCCATGCGGCGTCGAGAAGGTCTTGTGCAGGTTGATGTGCATCGCGTCGATGCCGAGATCGCCGGGGCGGACGCGGCCGACAATGGCGTTGAAGTTCGCGCCGTCGCAATAGAAATAGGCGCCCGCCGCGTGAACCGCGTCGGCGATTTCGATGATGTCGCGCTCGAACAATCCGCAGGTGTTGGGATTGGTCAGCATGATCGCCGCCACGTCGGGCCCGAGCTTCGCCTTGAAGGCGGCGAGATCGACGCGGCCCTCGGCGGTCGCGGGGATCGCGTCGACCTTGTACTGCAACAGAGCGGCCGTCGCCGGATTGGTGCCATGCGCCGATTCCGGCACGAGGATGCGCGTGCGCTTGTCCGCCTCGCCGCGGGCGACGAGGGCGGCGCGGATCGCCATCATGCCGCAAAGCTCGCCATGGGCGCCGGCCTTCGGCGAAAGCGCGACGGCGGGCATGCCGGTCAGCTCCTTCAGCCAATGAGCAAGCGTGTCCATCAGCTCAAGCGCGCCCTGCACCGTCTTCTGCGGCTGCAAGGGATGCACGTCGCCGAAGCCCGGCAGGCGCGCCATCTTTTCGTTGAGACGCGGATTGTGCTTCATGGTGCAGGAGCCGAGCGGATAGAGGCCCGCGTCGATCGAGTAGTTCTTGCGCGACAGGCGCACGTAGTGGCGCATGACGTCGGGCTCGGAAACGCCGGGGAGGCCGATGCGGGTCTTGCGCTCGAGCGCGCCGAGGCGCGGCGCGAAGGCGTCAGGTTCGTCGAGATCGACGCCGCAGGCGCCCGGATTGTCGAGCTCGAACAGCAACGGCTCTTCGAGGCGGAGGCCGCGATTGCCGGTATAGGTTTCAATGCTGGCGGTGCCCGCCTCGCCCGGCGTGGTGGAGCGGCCCTGCTTGTTCATGCCCGACATCACAGCACCTCCTTCAACGCATCGACATATGAGGCGCGGTCGCCATCGGTGTTTATTTCGGTCGAGGCGACGAGGACGAGATTTTCGACCGAGGCGTCGCCGGGAATGAGGCGGCTCACAGGCACGCCGCCGAGCACGCCCTTGTCCGCCAGCGCGTCGATGACGGCGGCGGCGGGCTTCGGCAGGCGGATCGTGAATTCGTTGAAGAAGCTCTTGTTCAAAAGCTCGACGCCCTTCACCGAGGCGAGGCCATCGGCAAGTTTCACCGCATTCGCGTGGTTGATGCGCGCGAGCCGCTTGAAGCCGTCTTCGCCCAGGAGCGAGAGATGGATCGTGAAAGCGAGCGAACAAAGGCCGGAATTGGTGCAGATGTTCGAGGTCGCCTTTTCGCGGCGGATGTGCTGCTCGCGCGTCGAGAGCGTCAGCACGAAGCCGCGCTGGCCTTCCGCATCGACCGTTTCGCCGCAGAGGCGGCCCGGCATCTGGCGCACATATTTGGTGCGCGTTGCGAAGAGACCGACATAGGGGCCGCCGAAATTGAGGCCGTTGCCGATCGACTGGCCTTCGCCGACGACGATGTCGGCGCCCATGTCGCCGGGCGGCGTGACGAGGCCGAGCGAGACGACTTCAGGCACCACCGCGATGAGGAGCGCGCCCCTGGCGTGGGCCGCGTCGGCGATGGCGCGCAGGTCGATGAGGTCGCCGAAGAAGCTCGGGCTCTGCACGACGACGCAGCTCGTTTCGCCGTCGATGCGGGAGATGATGTCTTCCGTCTTGCCGGGCAGCGCGGGCGCCAGCGCCTCGACCGGATCGCCGCCCGCCTCGCAGAGATTTTCGACCACGGAGCGGTATTGCGGATGCAGCGTGCCGGAGAGCACGGCCTTCTTCCGCTTCGTCACGCGATGCGCCATCAGCACGGCCTCGGCGCAGGCGGTCGAGCCGTCATACATGGAGGCGTTCGCCACATCCATGCCGGTCAGCATCGCAACCTGCGTCTGGAACTCGAAGAGATATTGCAGCGTGCCTTGCGTTATTTCGGGCTGATAGGGCGTGTAGGAGGTGAGGAATTCCGAACGCTGGATCAGGTGATCGACGGTCGCGGGCACATGATGGCGATAGGCGCCCGCGCCGCAGAAGAAGGGCACGGAACCCGCCGCGACGTTCTTTCCCGCCATCCTGCCGAGCGCGCGCTCGACTTCGAGCTCACCCATGCGTTTCGGCAGATCGACAAGGCCCTTCCGCCGCGCGCGTTCAGGCACGTCGCGGAAAAGATCGTCGACCGATTTCGCGCCGATCACGCCGAGCATGTCGCGGCGGTCGTTATCCGTCAGGGGGAGGTAGCGCATGGGAAAGACCAATGGTTCCGGTTTCAAATTCATTGAGCAACGTCATGCGCCGGACGAGCCGGAGCATGACGACCGATATCAGGCCAGCCCCTCGACAAAGCTCTTGTAGGCGTCTTCGTCCATCAGCTTGGCGAATTCGGATTTGTCGGCGAGCCTGACCTTCACGAACCAGCCCTTGCCCATCGCATCTTCGTTGACGCCGCCCGGCGCGCCTTCGAGGTCGGCATTGACCGCGACGACTTCGCCGGAGACGGGCGAGTAAACCTCGCTCGCCGCCTTGACGCTTTCGACGACAGCCGCCTCGTCACCGGCCGCAACCGACTTACCTACGTCGGGAAGCTCGACATAGACCACGTCGCCGAGCTGCTCCTGCGCGTAATCGGTGATGCCGATGGTCGCCACATCGCCGTCGAGGCGCACCCATTCGTGCTGATCGGTAAAACGGATCTCGCTCATTGTTGTTCAGCCTCGCCTATTTTTTCTCTGTCCGGTGAAAACGCTTTTCGACGAAGGGCAGCGCGACGATCTTCGCCGGCCTGCCCTTGCCTCTGACCATCAGCTCCACGGCCGTGCCGACCTTGGCATGGCCGATTTCGACATAGCCCATCGCAATCGGGCCGCCGACCGTGGGGCCGTAGCTGCCGCTGGTGATGCCGCCGATCTTGTTGCCCTGTCCGTCGTAGATTTCGGTGCCGTCGCGCGCGGGCGCCTTGCCTTCGGGCAGGATGCCGACGCGCTTGCGCGCAACGCCGCTCGCTATGTGGCCGAGGATCGGCTTCGCGCCGGGGAAATTCGCTTCCTCGCGGCGGCGCTTGCCGATGGTCCAGCCCAAAGCCGCTTCGATGGGCGTCGTCGTTTCGTCGATGTCGTGGCCGTAGAGGCAGAGGCCGGCTTCAAGGCGGAGCGAATCGCGCGCGCCGAGGCCGATGGGCTTCACTTCCGGTTCGGCGAGAAGTTTTTTCGCCAGTTCGACGGCCCTGTCGTTCGGCACCGAAACTTCGTAGCCGTCCTCGCCCGTATAGCCGGAGCGGCTGACAAGGCAGGGAATGCCCGCGACGTTCATCGCGCGGGCGGTCATGAAGCCCATGCCCTCGGCTTCGGGCGCGAAGCGGGCAAAGACCTCGACCGCCTTCGGGCCTTGCAGCGCGATAAGCGCGCGGTCGTCGAGGCGGAGAAGCTTCGTTCCCGCCGGCAGATGCGCGGCGATATGCGCGAAGTCGGCATCCTTGCAGGCGGCGTTGACGATGATGAAAAGCGAGTTGGCGCGGGCGGGCTCGGCAGGCCGCGTCACCATCAGGTCGTCCTTGATGCCGCCGTTCCGGTTCAGCAGCAGCGTGTAGCGGATGGCGCCGGGGGCGAGGCCGAGAATGTCGCCAGGGGTCAGCGTCTCGACGGTGCGGGCAACAGTCTCGAAATCCGGGCCTTCGATCCAGGCCTGGCCCATATGGGAGACGTCGAAGAGACCGGCGGCTTCGCGCGTATGCAGATGCTCGGCCAGCACGCCGTCCTTGTATTGCACCGGCATGTCGTAGCCGGCGAAAGGCACCATCTTCGCGCCGAGCGCGACATGGAGCGCGTGCAGCGGCGTGACCTTCAACTCTTCGGTGCTTTCGGCCTTATGGGCTTCGGGGGCGCTCATTCCAACTCCAGGTCGCGAATCATCGAGGGCTGCCACGCGGCCTTTCAAAGCCGGTAGCGCCCCCTCTGTCGCGGAACCTGAGAGATTTCGCGGAACGGATAGGCCCGCCGCTTACGCCCTTCGGTGAGGCCTGCTCAAGCGGAGCGGCCTGCTTTCCAGAGATTCATCCCCCTGCGGTCCTTTGTGCCTGAGAGTTTCCGGGGCGGTTGCTCCTTCGGCGCCGGGGTCTGAAACCCCGGTCTCTCCCGCAGAGTTCATGTGTATGAAGTCTGTCGTCGGGCGATCATATTGGGGGGGACCATGGAGTCAATCGCGGCCAGACGCCGCCCCCTCAACGAATCGCAGTTTTCCACGGGATTCGGCCGGATCCCGCGCCTCGCCGTCATTTCAGCGGCGTGGAAGGCACCTTGCGGTTGTAGTCGAGCTGCTCGCGGGTGAGCTGGAAGCCGACCAGAATCTCGTAAATGCTGCCATTGATCTCGCCGCCATAGGGCAGCACCGTTTCCTCGATCACCTTTTCGAAGCGAACCTGGCGGCTCGTGCCGGCGAAGGAAACCGGCATGTCGAATTCCTGCTTGTTGACGATCTTGCCGTCGGTGCGGGTGATGGCCGCGAAGCCCTTCAGAACCTGATCGCGCGAATTGGCCGCCGGGCCCATTTCGGCCAGGCCGTCGAAAGCGAGGTCGACCGAAATCGTGTGCTCGTCGGTGTCGTATTTGCACTTGATGACGGCCTTGCGGATTTCGCCGCGCAGCACGACATCCGTCAGATCCCGGCCGCGGCCGTTGAAGACCGTAACGCGATCGGCCCCGTCGAGCACGCCGATGGTCGGGCAAGGCTGAGGCGCGGCTTTTTCGATCTCGTCTTCATCGTCGCTGCTGCTGAACCAGCTGCAACCGCCAAGCGCGAGGGGGGCGACAAGAAGCGCCGCCAGGGCGAGTCTTTTCATGGTGAAAAAAACCTGGCGGGGCGCGTGGTCATGTTGCTCGAAGGGAAACGGCATCGTCAGGTCACTCGCTTCGATAAATGGTGGTTGTGGCGCACGGCCGGACGGCTCGCGTTTCTTGACTTTCCTCGACCGGGCCACTCTATTACCGACGAGAGACGACCCCGAAAGCCTTGCTTTTCATAGGTTTAGGCAAGGCCCAGCCGCTTGAGGCGGCGCGGGCACTTTATCGAAGTGTCCGCCATGCTACAAGCTCGGGACCGGAGCCCGAACCTCATGACCCATTCTTCATCCCGGCCCAAGCTGACGCTGATCCTGGCCTCGCCTCGCGGCTTTTGCGCGGGCGTCGACCGGGCGATCCAAATCGTCGAGACGGCGCTCGACAGGTTCGGGCCGCCTGTCTATGTGCGCCATGAGATCGTGCATAACCGCTTCGTGGTCGAGGCGCTGGAGCGCAAGGGCGCGGTGTTCGTCGAGGAGCTGGACGAGGTGCCGGAAGGCGCGCGGGTGATCTTCTCGGCGCATGGCGTGCCGAAATCCGTGCCCGCCGACGCCAAGGCGCGCGAACTGATTTATTACGACGCCACCTGCCCGCTCGTGTCCAAGGTGCATGTGGAAGCCGAAAGGCTCAACGAGCGCGGGCTCGAAATCATCCTGATCGGGCATGACGGTCATCCGGAAGTCATCGGCACGATGGGGCAATTGCCGGAAGGCGCGGTGAAGCTCGTCGAGACGGTGGCGGATGCGGAGGCCTTCACGCCGCTTGATGCCTCGAAGCTCGCCTTCATCACGCAGACGACGCTGTCGGTCGATGACACGGCCGAGATCGTCTCGGTGCTGAAGCGGCGCTTTCCCGCCATTGCCGCCCCGCACAAGGAAGACATCTGCTATGCGACGACGAACAGGCAGGAGGCGGTGAAGACCATCGCGCCGCGCGCCGAGGCCATGCTCGTCATCGGCGCGCCCAATTCGTCGAACTCGATGCGGCTTGTCGAAGTGGCGGCGCGGGCGGGCTGCGCCTATGCCGCGCTGGTGCAGCGCGCCGAAGACATAGACTGGGCGGCGCTCGGCCAGCCGCGCACGGTCGGCCTCACGGCCGGCGCGAGCGCGCCCGAGGTGCTGGTCGATGAAGTCGTGGCGGCGTTCCGCGAGCGCTTCGACGTCACGGTCGAGGACGCGCCTGTCAATCGCGAGTCCGTGCAGTTCAAGCTGCCGCGCGCGCTGGCCGGACAATAGGCAGGCGGAGCAGGCGCATATGGCCGTTTACACCGAAGTCCCCGACGACGAGCTAGAAGCTTTTCTCGAACCCTATGGCCTCGGCCGGTTGCTCTCCTACAAGGGCATCGCCGAGGGCGTCGAAAATTCGAACTTCATGCTCCATACGGACAAGGGCATTTTCTTCCTGACGCTTTATGAAAAGCGCGTGGCGAAGAACGACCTGCCGTTTTTTCTCGGGCTGATGAACCATCTGGCGGGCAAGGGCATCGCCTGCCCCGTGCCCTTGCGTAATGCGCGGGGCGACATGCTGGGCGAGCTTGCCGGGCGGCCCGCCGCGCTCATCACCTTTCTCGAAGGCGTTTCGGTGCGCCGTCCGCAGCCGCGCCATTGCGCGGCGCTCGGTGAGGCGCTGGCCAAATTTCATCTCGCGGGCCGCGACTTCCAGCTGACGCGCGACAACGCGCTCGGCGTTTCGGGCTGGCGGCCGCTTTTCGAGGCGAGCCGGGCGCGGGCGGATGAAGTGGTCGGCGGGCTTGCCGCCGAACTCGATGCGGAGCTTCGCACGCTGGAGAGCAACTGGCCGAAGGCGCTGCCGCAAGGCGTCATTCATGCCGATCTCTTTCCCGACAATGTTTTTTTCATCGGCGAGAAGCTCTCCGGCATTTTCGATTTCTATTTCGCCTGCAACGACGCGCTCGCCTATGACCTTGCGATCTGCCTCAACGCCTGGTGCTTCGAGCATGACGGCTCGTTCAACATCACCAAGGCGCGGGCGCTGTTGCAGGCCTATACCGGCGTGCGGCCGCTCGATGCGGCGGAGCTCGACGCGCTCCCGCTTCTCGCACGGGGCAGCGCCATGCGCTTCCTGCTGACGAGGCTCTACGACTGGCAGAACCGGCAGCCCGGCGCGCTGGTTCAGCCGAAGAACCCCATCGAATATGTGAAGCGGCTGCGCTTTCATCGCGGCATCGCCTCGCCCGCCGGTTACGGCCTCGACGCATGACCAAGGGCGAAGCGATCGAGATTTACACGGATGGTGCGTGCTCCGGGAATCCCGGCCCCGGCGGCTGGGGCGCGCTGATGGTCTACAAGGGCAGCGAGAAGGAGCTTTGCGGCGGCGAAAAGCTCACGACCAATAACCGCATGGAATTGATGGCGGCCATTCAGGCGCTTGAAGCCCTGAAGCGGCCGAGCCATGTGAAGCTCCATACCGATTCCGTCTATCTCCGCGACGGCATCACCAAATGGATTCACAACTGGAAGCGCAACGGCTGGCGCACCGCCGACAAGAAGCCGGTGAAGAACGACGACCTGTGGAAAAGGCTGGAGCTTGCCATCGAGACCCACGACATAAGCTGGCACTGGGTCAAAGGCCATTCAGGCCATGACGGCAACGAGCGCGCGGACGAACTGGCGCGGCGGGGCATGGAGCCCTTTCAGGCAAGCGGGAAATAAACACTCGATCGCCTTCGGCGTCATCGCCCGGTCGAGCCGGGCGATGACGACAAAAGTGCGAACGACGGACGTCAGAGCTGCGCGAGAATATTGTCCGCGCCGGAGACTTTCGCCTCGCCGGGGTTCGGCTCCTTGTTGAGCGACTTCACGACGCCGTCATCGACCAGCATCGAGTAGCGGAGCGAGCGCGTGCCCATGCCGAAGCCCGAACCGTCGAAATCGAGGCCGAGCTTTTTCGTGAATTCGCCGTTGCCGTCGCCGAGCATCGTCACCTTGCCCTCGGCGCCCTGCGCCTTGCCCCAGGCGCCCATGACGAAGGCGTCGTTGACCGAGACGCAGGCGATTTCGTCGACGCCCTTGCCCTTGATCGTGTCCGACTTCTGGATGAAGCCCGGCAGATGCTGGTTCGAGCAGGTCGGCGTGAAGGCGCCTGGCAGCGCGAAGATGACGACCTTGCGGCCCTTGAAGTAATCGCCCGTCTTCACCGGCGCGGGGCCCTTGTCCGTCAGTTTCATCAGCGTGACGTCCGGGATGCGGTCTCCGACATTGATCGTCATTCATGCCTCCATGTTCTGTCGCGGCGATATGCGGCGTTTTCGTTGGGCGGCATTAAAGCGCCAAAAGCGGCAGGCCGCCAGCCCCGGCGGCGCGCTTCACAAATCCGTGACGGCTCTCAGTCGAGCTTGCGTTTCGCTTCGATGGCGGTTGCCGGGCCTGAAAAAGTCAGCGTCACTTCTGCGCCTTTCAGCGTCTTGCCGGGATCGAGTTCGACGGGGACGGCATAGGCGACCGCCCCGCCCTTTCGCGCGGCCTTCGGCGTTCCGAACCATGCGCCGGCCGGTCCCTCGACAATCAGCGCCGGGACTTCATGCGCGTCCGACAACCGCACTTCGAGCAGGGGCTTTGCGCCGGCGATGAATTTCGCCGAGACGGCGTTGGCGTCGGCGGGCGCCGCCGGCACGCGTATGAGATAGCGGCGGATGAGCGCGTCCGTTCCGGGCGCGGGGTTGCCCGGCAGGTCGAGCGCGAGATCGGCTTCGCCCGGCACGCAGATGTTGGAGCAGACGCCATAGGACATTGCGAGTTTCAGCGTCACCGGCTTTGCGGGATCGGCCGCACGCACCAGAACGGGCCAGACGATTTCGCGCGCATAGCCGACGGTGTTGTCGCCCTTCGCGTCGAAGCGCTCGGGCGCGGGCCAGAGAAGCTCGACGGCGGCGACGTTCTTCGAACCCGACCAGTCGAATGTCGGCGCGATGCCTGAATCGCCCGGCATTCGCCAATAAGTGTGCCAGCCGTCTTTCATCTCCATGCGGATGCCGGCAAGGAGCGCGCCCGCATCGGGCGCATTCTCCGCCGCGACGAGCGTCACGCGCTCACCCGAGATCGAGGACGTGGCCGCTTCCGCAATCGCGGCGCCAGAAAGGCAGGCGAGCGCAAGGCAGAACAAGCGCGCAGCCTGCAATCGCAGGCCGCTCAATCTCCACACATTGCGCTTCATTCCGGCATCCATCCCTTTGCGATGTTGAATGAGACTACATCGCGAGCGAGCGCGCGGCATCCACACAAATGCGTGACATGAGCGCCGTCAAGCGCGACAATGGGCTCGCGTCCATTTCTGTCCGGGCGCAGTAGCCAACGGTAAACTGACATGAACCCTTCAACGGGAAGTTTCAGCTACCGGCCCGAGGATGACGGTTTCCTCGAAGGCAAGATGCTGATTGCCATGCCGACGATCGGCGACGAGCGTTTCGAGCGCACGCTCATCTATATGTGTGTGCACAATCCCGAAGGCGCGATGGGCATTGTCGTCAACAAGCCCGCGCCGCACATCACGCTCCCCGATCTCCTCGACCAGCTTTCCATTCGCGTGCCCGGCGAAAGCCCGACGCGTCGCGACAATATGATCGCCTGCCCCGTGCTTGTCGGCGGGCCGGTCGAGATCGGGCGCGGCTTCGTGCTGCATACCCAGGATTATTTCTCCGAAGATTCGACGCTGCCAGTCGACGAAGATGTCGGCCTCACCGCGAGCCTCGACATTCTGCGCGCCATCGCGCTCGGCAAGGGGCCGAGCCGGGCCTTGCTCGCGCTCGGCTATGCGGGCTGGGCGCCCGGCCAGCTCGAAGCCGAAATTCAGGCGAATGGCTGGCTGCATTGCGACCCCGACCCGGAGCTTCTGTTCGGCACGGACCTGGCCGCCAAGTATCACAGCGCGCTCGCCAAGATCGGCATCGACCTGTCGCTGCTTTCCGGCGAAGCGGGACACGCCTGAGCGCGGCTAGCGCTGCCAGTGGCGGGCGATGAAGTCGAGCGCCTCGGCGGCGCGCATCGGCTGGCCGAAGAAATAGCCCTGGCCGAAATCGCAACCCATGGCGGCGAGGTCTTGCGCCTGCTCCTCGCTCTCCGTCCCCTCGGCGACGACTTCCATGCCGAGGTCGTGGGCGAGCGTCACCATGGAGCGGATGATGAGCGGCGTTTCGCGGTCGGCCGACATGCCTGCGACGAAGGAACGATCGACCTTCAGCGTGTCGAAGGGGAAACGCTGAAGATAGCTCAGGCTCGAATAGCCGGTGCCGAAATCGTCGAGCGAAAGACCTGCGCCGAGGCTCTTCACACGGGCGAGAACCTGGGCGGCGAATTCCGGGTTCTCCATCACGAGGGATTCCGTCACTTCGAGCTTCAGCGAGCCCTGCGCGATGTCGATGCGGTTCAGCACGCGCTTCACGTCTTCGATGAGGTCGTGGCGCAGAAGCTGGCGGCTCGACACATTGACGCTGGCAAATAGCGGGCGCTCCTGCGGAAACAGTTTCTGCCACGTCGCCAGTTCCTCGCTGGCGGCGCGAAGCGCGAAGCGGCCGATCTCGTTGATGAGGCCGAGTTCCTCAGCGAGCGGCACGAAGTCGTCCGGCGTCAGCAGGCCGCGCTCGGGATGGTTCCAGCGCACCAGCGCCTCGAAGCCGCGTATGCCGCCATCGGTCAGCGACATGATGGGCTGATAGTACATTTCAAGCTGCTTGCGCTCGAGCGCGCGGCGGAGATCGGTCTCGACCGCCAGATGATCGTCGGTCTCGCCGCGCATGCCGGGCTCGAAGATTTCGATGCGCGCCTTGCCCAACCGCTTGGCGCGGTACATGGCGATCTCGACCTCGTTGAGCAGGTCTTCGGGGCGCTCGTGCTGGTCTTCGCAGATGGAAACGCCGATGGAGGATGTCGGGAACACTTCCTGGCCGGCGATCTCGATGGGCTGCGAGAGAAACTCGGCGAGCGACTCGGCGAAGGCGAGCGCGTCCTCGCGCGTCGTCCGGGTGGCGAGCAGAACGGCGAATTCGTCGCCGTCGATGCGTGCGACCGTGTCTTCGTGCGTGACGAGGGATTCGAGCCGGCGCGCAACCGCGATCAGCAGCGCGTCGCCGCCCGAATGGCCGAGGCTGTCGTTCACCGTCTTGAAGCGGTCGAGATCGACCAGCAGCAGGGCGGCGCGCGGACGGTCGATGAGGCCCGAGCGGCGGATGGCGCGGTCGAGGCGGTCCATGAAGAGGGCGCGGTTCGGCAGGCCCGTCAGGCTGTCATGCACAGCGTCGTGGAAAAGCCGTTCCTCGGCGAGCTTCCTCGCGGTGATGTCGCTTGCTGTGCCGATGCAGCGCGCGGCGAAGCCTTCGCTGCCGGCGATGCAGCTTGCCGCAAGCGCGACCCAGCGATAGGAGCCGTCGGAATGGCGCATGCGGAATTCAAGCGTGAAGGAAACGCTGCCGCGACCGATATAGGCGTTGAGCGCGTTGCGATAGGTTTCGCGGTCGGCGGGGTGCATGTGCTCGCGCCATGCGACTTCGGTGCCGCCAAGCGCGCCCGGATCGAGGCCAAGCATCGCCTCGACCGAGGGCGAAACGTAGAAGGTGTCGGCGACGATGTCCCAGTCCCAGACGCCCTGACGCGCGCCCGACAGAGCGAAGGCGTGGCGCTGCTCGCTGCGCATGGTGCCGGTGTCGGCGCGGCGGCGTCCGCCCTGCGCGTGATAGGCGGCGGCGAAGGCGAAGAGCACCAGCGCGATGGTGAAGAAGCCGGCGGTGAGCGGCGTGCCGATGAAGGCGCCCGGCAGCCAGCCGACCGCATAGAGCGCGGAGGCAAGTCCTGCGAGGCCAAAGAGGCCCGCGCCCGGAATGAGAAGCTGCGCCGGACGCACGCCGCGAAGTGCCGCCACCACGACGAGCGGCGCACCGCCGAAAAGCGCGACGGCGAGGCTCAACCGGACGAGGAGGCCGCCCGCGGGCGCGTTGAAGATCGCCAGCGGGATCGCTGCGAGAACGACATAGCCCATGTAGCGCGCCAGGCGCACGGGCCAGCGGAAGTGGCGTTCGAGATCGAGGAAAAAGCGCTCGAGCGCGAAAACAGCGCAGCCGAAGAGCGCCAGCGCGGAGGTGCGCAGGAATGCATCCCAATGGGGCGAGGCGCCGAAGATCGAGCCGAGATAGCCGAACTCGGCAAGCTCGACGAGGAAGCCGGAGCCGAGAAGGAGCGCGGTCGCCCGCGCGGCGGGCACGCGCGTCAGCACGGCGAGACCCGCCAGATAGATCGTAAAGGCGGCGATGACGCCGAGCATGCCGCCCTGAATGAGGGACAGGCGGCGGTTGAAGCTCTGCCACGAGGAAGGTTTCCAGAGATAGAGACCGGCGGGCGCGGGTTTTTCGGAATGGAGCGCGACGGTGACGCTCGTCGCCGGATCGACGGAAAGGGCGAAAACGGAAAAGCCCGGCCGCGCATCTTCGGTCGCAGGCACAGGGTCTTCGGCGCCCGCCGCATAGGCGCGGTCGACGCCCGCGCCCGGCACCGGCCAGACGAGATTGAGGAAGCCACGCCCGCGCTCGTCGGCGACGAGAAAGCGCGTCACTTCATCCTGCGAGCGGTTGCGCAGCGCCACGGCGAGCCAGATGCCGTTGACTTGCGTCGAGCCGTCGGCGAGGACAACCGAACCGTCGTCATTGTCGCCGCCTTCGGCCGTATCGCCATTGTCGGCGGAGGGCGCAGGCGCGGCGGCGGGAGCATTGGCGGATGGAAGTTTCGAGGGGCTGCCCGCATCCTGATCGGAGGGGCCGGCATCGGGCGCCTCGATGGTGAGCTTCTTGCCCTTCTCCTCATGGCGCTCCATGAAGGGCGTCAGATCGACCACGGGCCGGTCGTCGTCCATGACGATGGCGTCGAGCGCGCGGGCGCCGACTGGCGCAAGCGTCAACAACGCCGCCGCCAGCGCACCGACGGCACGCACCGCTTTCAGGCCCCCACGCCGCATCACTCTTGCTTCAACTCCCCTTCACGGCCTCGGATCGTCCCGCAACATGGCAAAGAGCACGTGATCGCGCCAGACGCCGTTGATGCGCAGATAGCCCCTCGCATAGCCTTCTTCCCGAAATCCGCATCGACGAAGAACGGCCTTGGACCGTTCGTTCTCCGGCAGGCAGGCGGCCTGCAGGCGATGCAGCCTCAACTCCTCGAAGACATAGGGCACAAGCGCGCGCACCGCCTTCGTTATATAGCCCTTGCCAGCGTGAATCTCGCCCGCCCAGTAGCCGAGCGTGCAGGACTGCTGCACGCCCCTGTTTACATTGGACAGGGTGCAGCCGCCGAGCAATGCCCCATCTTCCTCCCGAAATATGAAGAAGGGGTAGGCATGGTCGTCGCGGACTTCGCGGATGTAGCGCTTGATCCGGCGGCGGAAGGACGACCGGGTCAGATCGTCGGCGGGCCAAGTGGGCTCCCAGGGCACCAGAAAGTCGCGGCTTCGTTCCCGCAGGCTCGCCCATTCGGCGAAGTCCCCCAATTGGGGGCCCCGCAAATAGAGGCCGTCGCCGATGACGACGGGCGCCACCTCGGGCTTCGATATGGAACGCAGGAAAGCCATCGACGACCCGCTCCGGAGGCGAGCAGCCGGCTGTCCGGCCTTTCCTCACGCCCCCTCAGTTAAATCTTGCCGCGATCCGATCGTAGGATTCAAGTCCGCCATCCTTGCCGGTCAGCGGGCCGACGGCGGCAAGCGCAGGCGCGGGCGTCTTGAGCAGGCGGCTGACGAAACGGCGCACCGCTGCGGCATCGACCTGATCGACCTTGCCGATCACCTCGTCCACCGGCAGCACGCGGCCGTGAACCGCATATTGCCGTGCAATCTGTTCGGCGCGCGAAGACGAGGATTCGAGGTTCATCAGGAGGCCCGCCTTCATCTGGGCCTTGGCGCGATTCGTTTCCTCTTCGCTTGCATCCTCGCCGAGGCGGCCGATTTCGCCCGAGAGAACGGGCATAAGCTCGGCGAGGTCGTCGGGCGCGGTGCCGGCATAGACGCCGATCAGGCCCGTATCGACGAAGGACCAGGAATAGGCGAAGACGGAATAGGCAAGGCCGCGCTTTTCGCGCACTTCCTGAAAGAGGCGCGAAGACATGCCGCCGCCCAGCACATTGGCGAAGACCTGGGCGGTGTAATAGTCGGGATCGCCGTAAGCCGGGCCTTCGAAGGCCAGCGCCACATGGGCCTGTTCAAGGTCGCGCGTCTCGCGGCGCTCGCCGCCCCGGAAAGTCGCGGGCTCGACGCCGGTATTGCGGCGCGACGGTTCGGCGCCGAAGCGCTCATTGGCGAGACCGACCAGGGCCGCATGATCGACCGCGCCTGCGGCCGCAAGCACCATGCCCGGCGCCTGATAGCGCTCGGCCATGTAGTCCTTCAGCGCTTCGCGGTCGAAATTCGTCACCGTATCGACGGTGCCGAGGATCGAGCGGCCGAGCGCCTGGCCGGGATAGGCCGCTTCCAGAAGGTGGTCGAAAACAAGGTCGTCGGGCGTATCGAGCGATTGCCCGATTTCCTGAATGACGACGCCGCGCTCGCGCTCAAGCTCCTCGCGCTCGAAAACCGAGTGCTGGAGAATGTCGGCAAGCATGTCGACGGCGAGCGGCACGTCGTTCTTCAGCACGCGGGCGTAATAGGCCGTCGCCTCATGCGTCGTATGCGCGTTCAGATGGCCGCCGACGGTTTCGATTTCCTCGGCGATGGCGCGGGCCGAGCGGCGCTGCGTCCCCTTGAAGGCCATGTGTTCGAGAAGGTGCGAAACGCCGTGCTGGTGCGGCCCTTCGTTGCGCGCGCCGGTATTCACCCAGACGCCGACCGAAGTCGTTTCGAGATGCGGCATGGTGTCGGTCACAACGGTGAGACCGTTTTCGAGCTTGGTCACTTCGACTGCCATGCTGGGCTCCTTCTTTCTTAAGCAACAACCGCGCGCGAACGCTCGCGGATAAAATTCTCGACGGCGGCAAGATCGTTCGGCAACACGCTGAGACGCTCCTTGCGCGTGAAGAGATCGGCCATGCGGGCGGGCAATTCGGGATGAATGCCCGTCGCCCGTTTGACGGCATCCGGGAACTTGGCCGGGTGCGCCGTGGCAAGCGAGATCATCGGCGTCGCCGCATCGCCGCGTTCCGCGCGCGCGGCGGCAAGGCCGACCGCCGTATGCGGATCGACGAGGAGGCCCGTCTCCTTCAGCGTCCGCGCGATGGTGGAAGATGTCGCTTCCTCATCGACGCGGCGGCCGTGGAAGAGCGTGCGCATCGCGTCGAGGCGCAGGGGATCGATGCTGAAGGCGCCCGATTGCGCGAGGCTCTGCATCAGGCGGGCAACCGTCGCGCCGTCGCGGCCATGGCTGTCATAGACGAGGCGCTCGAAATTGGACGAGACCTGAATGTCCATGCTCGGGCTGATGGTCGGGACCACCTGCCCCACTTCGTAGCGGCCGGTTTCGAGCGTGCGGGCGAGTATGTCGTTGACGTTCGTCGCCACGAGGAGCCTTGCGATAGGAAGGCCCATGCGGCTTGCGGCATAGCCTGCGAAGACGTCGCCGAAATTGCCGGTCGGCACCGAGAAGGAGACCTGGCGCGAAGGGCTGCCGAGCGCCACGGCGCTGGTGAAGTAATAGACGATCTGGGCCATGACGCGGCCCCAGTTGATCGAGTTGACGCCTGCGAGCGCCACGTCGTCGCGGAAGGCATGGTCGTTGAACATGGCCTTCACGAGCGCCTGGGCGTCGTCGAAGGAACCTTCGATGGCGATGTTGTGGACATTGGCGTCCAGCACCGTCGTCATCTGCCGGCGCTGCACTTCGGACACCCTGCCCTTCGGATGCAGGATAAATATGTCGGTCGTGTCGCGGCCGCGGAAAGCCTCGATGGCGGCCGAGCCGGTGTCGCCCGAGGTCGCGCCGACGACCGTGATGCGCCTGCCCCTCTTGGCCAGCACATGGTCGAAAAGCCGGGCGAGGATCTGCATCGCCACGTCCTTGAAGGCGAGCGTCGGCCCGTGGAAGAGCTCGAGCAGCCAGTCGTTCGAGTCCAGCTGGACCAGCGGAGCGACCGCCTTGTGGCCGAAACCCGCATAGGCCCCCTCGATCATCGAGGCGAGATCGGCGTCTTCGATCGAGGGCCCGATAAAGGGCCGCATAACGCGAAATGCGACCTCCTGATAAGGGAGTCCCGCCAGCGCCCTGATCTTGCGCTCGCTCATCAAAGGCCATTCAGAGGGCACGTAGAGGCCGCCGTCGCGGGCCAGGCCCGCGAGCAATACGTCCTCGAATTCAAGCTCGGGGGACCCGCCCCTTGTGCTGACGTATTTCACCATAATCTCCTGGATACCCGGCCTCAGGAGGCCGGACAGGCGTAACCTAGCCGCCGTCCGGGGCGGTGGCAAACGACCTGTTTGCGACTTCGAAAAGAGCGCAGAAAAGCTCGACTTTCGATCTAGGCGTCGAGGTATCTGGCCTCGATATGGCGGCGGAAGGCCGCCGTTCCAAGGGGCGCTCCTGTCGCGGCGACGATGATTTCGTCGGGCGTCTGGCGCGAGCCCCGGGAATGCACGTTTTCCCTAACCCATTGAATGAGCGGCGAAAAATCGCCCTGCCCCAGCGCTTCCTCAAGGCCCGGCCGGGCCTTTTTGGCGGCCTGAAAGAGCTGGGCGGCGGCAAGCGCGCCGAGCGTATAGGTCGGGAAATAGCCGAAGGAGCCCGACGGCCAGTGAATATCCTGCATGCAGCCCGAGGCATCGTCTGGCGGCACGATGCCGAGGCTCTTTTTCATGCCCTCGTTCCAGGCGGCGGGCAGGTCGCGCGCATGGAGGTCGCCGGCGATCATCGCGCGTTCGAGGCGATAGCGCAGGATGACATGCAGCGGATAGGTGACCTCGTCGGCCTGCACGCGGATGAGGCTCGGGCCGACCTTGCGGTAGTAGCTCAGGATATTTTCAGCCGACCAGGCCGGGCCCTCGCCGCCGAAGACGGCGCGCAGGCGCGGCGTGAGGTAAGCGATGAAGGCGCCGGAGCGGCCCGCCTGCATTTCGAAGAGCAGCGACTGGCTCTCATGGATGGTCATGCCGCGCGAACGGCCGACCGGCTGGTAGCGCCATTCCTCGGGCAGGCCGCGCTCGTAGAGCGAATGGCCGGTCTCGTGGATGACGGCCATCAGGCTTTCGGTGAAGTCGCGCTCGTCGTAGCGCGTGGTGATGCGGCTGTCGTCCGGCACGCCGCCGGTGAAGGGGTGATGGCTCACATCGAGGCGGCCATGGGCGAAGTCGAAGCCGAGCACGGCCATGACCTCGCGGCCGAGCGCCTCCTGCGTGGCGATGGGAAAGGGGCCGTCGATGGGCAGCCGCGCCGGACCCGCCTTCTGCCTGTCCATCACACGCTGGAGAAGATCGGGCAGAAAACTTTCGAGATCGGCGAAAAGCACGTCGATGTCGGCGGAGCGACGGTTCGGGTCGTAGCCGTCGAGCAGCGCGTCGTAATGGCTGAGGCCGAAGGCGTCGGCCTTGGCGGCGGCCTGTTCGCGGATGAGGCCGATCAGCCGGTCGAGCTCGGGCGCGAGGCGCGCATAGTCGTTGGCGGCGCGGGCGCTTCGCCAGAGCATTTCGGTTTTCGATTTCTGGCGCGACAGGCGACCGACGAGATCGGTGGGCGTTGCCGTCGCATGGGCGTGAAGGCGACGCATTTCGGCAAGGTTCGCGCGGTCCCAATCGCCGAGCGCGGTGGCCGTCGCCTCGGCGCTGGCGATGAGATCGGCGACTTCGGGCGCGGTCAGCGTCTGATGCGCGATGAGCGAGAGCGTCGCCTGCTGTTCGGCGCGGGCGGACGCCCCGCCTTCCGGCATCATGGTGGCGCGGTCCCAGTGCAGCACCGCCTGCGCGCCGCCGAGCGCCGAGAGGCGGTGGAAGCGGTCTTTCAGCGCCGCATAGGCGGATGTCGAATTGCGGTCTTCCGCTTTGGCGCTCACGATTTTCTCCGTCCTATCCGTCCTTGCGACCAGTGATAGGAAAGATAGACGCCGATGAGCACGACTGCGAGGCCGAACCAGGTGATCGCATATTGAAGATGCTCGTTCCTGATATTGACGCGGGTGCGTCCGCCGACCGGCAGACCGCCGGGATTGGGCGTTGCATCGGCCTCGACATAGAAGGGCGCGGCGTCGGCGAGCTTCAGCGCGGCGGCCATGGCGGCGGGATCGCGGGTGAACCAGATGTTCTTTGCCGGATCGCTCTGGGCGTCGAAGGCGCCCCGGGCCTGCGGCGCGCGGGCGACGCCGGTGAGCGCGGTCGGTCCTTCGATGAGGCCGGCCTTGCGCGTCGCCTGATCCTTGCGCGCCTCGGGCACGAAGCCGCGATCGACGAAGACCGTGCCGCCCGTGTCGAGGGCAAAGGGCGTGACGACGTCGTAGCCCGCCGTGCCGTCGTCGTCTTGCGTGAAATAATAGAGTTCATGGGCGTTGTCGAAGCGGCCCGTCAGGCGAAGGTGGCGATATTCGAGCGACTTGAGGTCGAGCGAAGGCCAGCTCGCGGGAAGCGGCGCGGGGATGGGTTCGGCCGCCATGCGTTCGTTGATCGTGGCGATGAGGCCGAGTTTCCAGTGCAGGCGCTCGATCTGCCAGAGGCCGAGGCCGATCAGGATGGCGAGCGCGACGACGGTGGTGACGGTCGCGCCGAGGAGCGGGCGAAAGAAACGGTTGTCGCTGAGCATGGTCAGTGATCCAGGCGGCCTTCGCGGGCCTTGTGCTTGTATTGCTGGGCGATGAGCCAGCCCTTGAGCGGCCGGAGAAGGCCGACGGTGAGAAAGAGCGTCAGCGGAATCCACAAGACCGCATGGACCCAATAGGGCGGCGAATAGGTGACTTCGGTCCAGAGCGCGAGGCCGACGACGATGAAGCCCGCAATCATCATGATGAAGACGGCCGGGCCGTCGCCGGAATCGGCGAAAGCGAGATCGAGGCCGCATTTTTCGCATTTCGGCGCGACGGTCAGAAAGCCGGTGAAGAGCCTGCCCTCGCCGCAGCGCGGGCAGCAGGAGGTGAGGCCGACCTTGAGCGACGACTGCGCCGGGTAGTGGCGATTGTCCATCAGGCGCTTCTCCAAAGACAAAGGGCGGGCCGCATGCGCGCGCCCGCCCCGGTCAATTCACGACGCCGAGCGATTACTCGGAAATATACATTCCATGCGCGCCCCACACATAGATGCAGGCGAACAGGAAGAGCCAGACCACGTCGACGAAGTGCCAGTACCAGGCAGCCGCCTCGAAGCCGAAATGCTGCTTGGAGGTGAAACCGCCGGCAATGGCGCGGCCGAGGCAGACGGCGAGGAAAATCGTGCCGACGATCACATGGAAACCGTGGAAGCCGGTCGCCATGAAGAAGGTCGAGCCGTAGATGTGTCCGGCGAAGGAGAACTTCGCATGGGCGTATTCATAGGCCTGAAGCGAGGTGAAGATCATGCCAAGAATCACGGTCACGACCAGGCCCTGAACGAGACCCTTGCGGTCGTCATGCTGGAGCGCGTGATGGGCCCAGGTGACCGTGGTGCCCGACGTCAGCAGGACCAGCGTGTTCAGCAGCGGAATGTGCCAGGGGTCGAAGACCTCGATGCCCTGCGGCGGCCAGTGACCGCCGGTGAAGGCGGCGCGGGTGGCCTGAATCTGCTCGCCGGAGAAAAGGCTCGCATCGAAGAAAGCCCAGAACCAGGCGACGAAGAACATGACCTCGGAGGCGATGAAGAGGATCATGCCGTAGCGCAGGTGAAGCTGAACGACCTTGGTGTGATCGCCGGCATTGCCTTCCTTGATGACGTCGCGCCACCAGCCGATCATCGTGTAGAAGACGATGGCGAAACCGGGCGCGACATACCAGAGCGGCGCACCGTGGAAATAAAGGACCGCGCCGACGGCGAGGACGAAGGCGCCGATGGCGCCGACGACCGGCCAGGGGCTCGGATCCACGAGATGGTAGTCGTGATGCTTGGCGTGCGCGTCAGCCATTTGCCTCTTCTCCACTTGCCGTTCGGCGAAATTGTCGCCGTATCTGATTACCCAACCTGCTCCACTGCGTCCACGGACCCGAAGGCCGGACGCTTGGCGACGTTGCCGCCGAGCTTGGCGATGGTGATGACGAAGAACAGCGTCACCAGCGCCCCCAGTACCCACGCTATCGCCAGACTGCGCTGACGGCGGCGCTTCAATTGTTCCTCGGTCCAATAAGGCGTCTTCTCGCCGTCGTTTGTCATGCTCGCCGCCTTCATAGAGTAAGCGGGAGCGCGATCCCGAATCCTTGCTCGACGAGGAGCACGCTGAACAACAGGAAGAGATAAAGGATCGAATAGGCGAAAAGCTGCTTGGCCGACTTGTAGTCACCGGCAGGCGCGCGCCAGACGCGGAAGGCGGCGATGAGGAAGATCGCGCCGAGGAGCGCGGCGGCACCGGTATAGATCGCGCCGGCGAGGCCGATCGCGCCCGGCACCAGCGACACCGCCACGAGGAGCAGCGAATAGAGCATGATCTGACGGCGCGTTTCCGGCTCGCCCGAGACCACGGGCAGCATCGGCACGCCGGCCTTGGCGTAATCGTCGGAGCGGAAGAGCGCCAGCGCCCAGAAGTGGGGCGGCGTCCACATGAAGATGATGAGGAAGAGAATAATCGAAGGCAGCGTCACCGTGCCCGTGACCGCGGCCCAGCCGATCATCGGCGGGAATGCGCCGGCAGCGCCGCCGATGACGATGTTCTGCGGCGTCGAGCGCTTCAGCCACATCGTGTAGATGACGGCATAGAAGAAGATCGTGAAGGCGAGCAGGAAGGCTGCGGTGTTGTTGACGGCAAGCGCCATCACGATCACGGAGCCCACCGAAAGCGTCATGCCGAAGCCGAGCGCCTCGCCCGGCGTCACGCGGCCCGACGGCACGGGACGCGCCGCGGTGCGGGCCATCTTCGCGTCGATGTCGGCGTCGTACCACATGTTGAGCGCGCCCGACGCGCCGGCGCCGATGGCGATGCAGAGCAGCGCCGTGAAGCCGATCACCGGGTTGATGTGACCCGGCGCGACGACAAGCCCGACCAGCCCCGTGAAGACCACGAGCGACATGACGCGCGGCTTCAGGAGCTCGAAGTAGTCGCGGGGCGACGCCATGCCGGTTTCCGGCAAAGCGTCGGCCCCGAGACCGTGACCTGTGATCGAGCTATCGGACATGAAGGCTTCTTATTTGATACGCGGAAGATCGTTGAACTGATGGAACGGCGGCGGCGAGGACAGCGTCCATTCCAGCGTCGTCGCACCTGCGCCCCAGGGATTGTCGGCCGCCTTGCGCTTGCGCATGAAGGCTTCCGCGATGCAGACGAGGAAGATCAGCACGCCGAACGACGAAATGTAGGAGCCGATCGAGGAAATCTCGTTCCAGAAGGCATAGGCGTCCGGGTAGTCCGCATAGCGGCGCGGCATGCCGGCGAGGCCGAGGAAGTGCTGCGGGAAGAAGACGAGGTTCACGCCGATGAAGGTGACCCAGAAGTGCAGCTTGCCGAGGAACTCGCTGTACATGTAGCCGGTGATCTTGGGGAACCAGTAGTACCAGCCCGCGAAGATCGCGAAGACGGCGCCGAGCGACAGCACGTAGTGGAAGTGCGCCACGACGTAATAGGTGTCCTGCAACACGCGGTCGACGCCGGCATTGGCGAGCACGACGCCCGTCACGCCGCCGACGGTGAAGAGGAAGATGAAGCCGATCGCCCAGAGCATCGGCGTCTTGAACTCGATGGAGCCGCCCCACATGGTGGCGATCCAGGAAAAGATCTTCACGCCGGTCGGAACCGCGATGACCATCGTCGCGGCGACGAAGTAGGCCTGCGTGTTGACCGAGAGGCCGACCGTGTACATGTGATGCGCCCAGACCACGAAGCCGATGGCGCCGATCGCCACCATGGCGTAGGCCATGCCGAGGTAACCAAACACCGGCTTGCGGCTGAAGGTGGCGACGATCT